>NZ_AP027291.1:5448693-5751398 GCF_030295745.1 Mycolicibacterium sp. TUM20985 | reverse complement strand
CTGGCCCTGCGCATCGGCCGACTGCGACCCGAGGTGCGGATGACGATGCCCGCGCGCTCGACGCTATTGCTGTACACCGACGGCCTCGTCGAACGCCGCGGTACGTCACTGGACGACGGGATGGACCTGGCCGCCGACGTCGTTCGGGGCGGCCGGTCCTCGACACTCGACGACCTCGCCGACCACCTCATGTCGGGGCTCGAGCCACCCGGGGGGTATCCCGACGACGTGGCCCTTCTGCTGTACCGGCAGCCGGTCCCCTTGGCCACGAGCTTCGCCCCTGCCGTCAATCAGCTCGCCCCGAGCCGTGATGCCCTGCGCGCGTGGCTGACTCAGGCCGGGGTGGAGCCCGCTCAGATCAACGACGTGCTGACCGCGACCGGGGAGGCCGTCTCCAACGCGATCGAACACGGCCACCGCGATCGGCCCGACGGCACCATCTCGTTGCAGGCGGCCGCGTCGGCCGACCGCCTGCAGGTGACCATCACCGACACCGGACGGTGGAGACCGCCGAGCCAGATCCCTGACATCCGTCGCGGCCGCGGGATCGGTCTCATGCGGGGCCTGATGGATGATTTCACGATCACCACCGACGACGTCGGAACCACGGTTCAGTTGCACGCGAGGATCACCTGATGGCCACACCACTCACGCTGCACGCCGACCACGACGCCGAAGGGGGACCCCGCGTGGTGGCGGTGGGGGAGATCGACCTCAGCAACGTCGCCGTCTTCACCGAGGCGCTCGCGACGGCGAGCGCGGGCAGCCGCACGCCGCTGACCGTCGACATGAGCGCGGTGAAGTACCTCGACAGCGCCGGGATCAACGTGTTGTTCGACCACGCCGACGAAGTCGACGGCCTGCATCTGATCGTGCACCCGTTCCTGATTCGCGTGCTGACGATCAGCGGGCTCAGCGATGTCGCGACCGTCGAACCGGCCCCGACTGCGACGGACGGCGGTTAGCCGGTTCCCTCGTCTTCGAGGGCCATGTCCCAGAACGCCAGCTCGAGGGTCAGCACCTCGCTCACCAGATCGTGGCGCTCGTCCGGGGTCGCGAGCGCGCCGAGGCCGTCGACGTATTGGGCGAAGCCGGGATCAGCCCAGTGGTCGACGAACTCGCCGAACGGCGTGGTGCTCGACGCGGTCGACGACCAGGCCAACAGGTACACCCGCTCGAGCACCCACAGCGCCGTGACCGCCGCGTCGAAGGGCAGCGAGTCCAACCGCTGTAGGAGCTCCCGGTAGGCGAGCGTCGCGGGCAGCGCGGGTGGCCCGAGGTCGAGACCGCGCCGCGCCGCCTGGACCTCGAACCAGTCGAGCTCCGCGACCAGCGCGACGCACCCGCCGGCCAGCACGTTCTGGGCCGAGCGAGGCGCGCGGGCCAGTAGCCGGGCCTGAAACGTCAGCAGGTCGGCGACGAACACCGCGTCCTGCGCCAGCCAGCGATCGAACGCCGCGGCGCTGATGGTCCCGTCGCGCACCGCGTCGAGAAAGGGATGTCGGGTGGCGGAGTTCCACAGCGCGTCGAGCACGCCCCGATCGTAGTCAGATGCCAGCGGTGCCCAAATCGCGGTGGCGCTAGCCGATCTCGAGTCCGCGCAGCAGCCGGTCGACGTCGTCGGTGGTGTTGTACGGCGCCAACCCCACCCGTAGGCCACCCGCCTCGCCGAGCCCGAGGCGCCGCGACGCCTCGTAGGCGTAGAAGGAGCCGGCGGGTGCGTTGACGTCCTGCTCGGCGAGGGCGGCGCTGACCTCCGCGGCGGCCCGGTCGGCGAAGGTGAGCAGCAGCGTCGGGGTTCGGCGTGCCGCCAGGGAGTGGACACGCACCGATGGCAGCCGCCGCAGGCCTGTCTCGATCCGGTGCCGAAGCGCATCCTCGTGCAGTTCGAGGGCGCGCAGGCTCGCCACGAGCCGCTCGCGGCGGCTGCCGGTCGCGTCGGTCATCCCGGCGATGAAGTCGACCGCGGCGGTCGTGCCCGCCATCAGTTCGTAGGGCAGCGTGCCCAGTTCGAAGCGCTCGGGCACTCGGTCGGTGGCGGGGAGCAGCTTCGCCGGACGCAGGTCGGCGAGCACGTCGCGCCTGCTGGCGACCACACCGCAGTGCGGACCCAGGAACTTGTACGGCGAGCAGGCGAAGAAGTCGGCGCCCAGCGCGCGGACGTCGACGACGCCGTGCGCGGTGTAGTGCACACCGTCGACGTACAGCAGTGCACCGACGGCATGGGCGCGGGCGGCGATCGCGCGCACGTCGGGCATCGTGCCGATCAGGTTCGACGCGGCGGTCACGGCGACCAGGCGCGTGCGTTCGCTCAGTTGGGCCTCGACGTCGGGGACAAGCAGTTCGGCGGTCGCGGGGTCGAAGTCCACCCACCGCACCACCGCGCCGGCCGCCGCGGCGGCGATCACCCACGGCCGGACGTTGGCATCGTGGTCGAGTCGTGTCACCACGACCTCGTCACCGGGCTGCCACCGCGTGGAAAGCGTCCGCGCCAGGTCGAAGGTCAACGCGGTCATGCTCCGCCCGAAGATCACCTCGTCGGGGTCGGCGTTGAGCAGATCCGCCACGGCGTCGCGGCACCGGCCGACGATCTCCTCGGCATTGCGGGCCGCGGCGGTGGCGGGCCCGCGATTGGACAGCGGCCGCAGCATCGCGTCGCGCACCGCGTCGGCCACTGCCGTCGGGGTCTGCGAGCCACCGGGTCCGTCGAAGAAGGCGGTACCGCCCTCGAGCGCGGGGAAGCAGCGGCGCACCGCGCCGACGTCGAAGCTCACGTCACCGAACCAGTTGATCGGCTAGTGCCACACCGAGCCGGTGCCCCGAAAGCCACGCCGACTCAATCCGCGGCGCGCCCGACGGGCACCACGAGTCGCCGCACAGCCCCAGCGGACGACCTGCTCGCTCGAGCAAGGCGAACGACCGATCATCATGGGTAGCAATGGGTTTGGCGAAAGTCCAGCGGTGGGCGACGGTCCACTGCGGTGGCTCTTCGACCACCAGGACGCGGCCGAGGGCGGCCAGGACGGGTCCCACCGCCCCCTCCGGATCCTCGAGGTGGGCCCGCGCCCGCTGCGCCGTCGTATGGACGACGAGCACGGGCGCGCCATCGCCGCGGCGCGAGCCGTCGTCGGCGACGGTGGTGATGTCGGCGTCGTCGTTGACGAAGGCGGCGTCGGTGACGGCCCAGCACCGCTCACCCCAGCCCGCCACCACGGTGACCACGGGTTCGTAGTCGATCCAGTCGATCGCGTCGGGGGCCAGCCGGGCGGCCTGCGGATCGGGCATCGCCAGCACGACCGCGTCGTGGTCCAGATCCTCGAGACCGACGACGGCGCCGTCGGTGTGCGCCTCGTCGGGCAGGACCGCGCGCACCAGTGACCGCAATCCGTCGGGCGCGGCGTACCGCATCGGGCCGGACGTGCGGCGGTGGCCGTCGGCGGAGAACACGTCGAACGTGTCGGTCCACTCCCGGGCCAGCCCGTCCGCCGTCCACGCGTCCACGATCGGGGTGAACTCGGGCTCCTTCACCGTGAAGTACGCCGCGCCGATGTCGACCCTGCGCCCGTGCAATGTCGGCGATGCCATCCGGCCGCCAGGCGCACGTCCCCGCTCGATCACGTCGACGGTGAGGCCGCGCTCGCGGAGCGCAGCCGCACACGACGCACCGGACAGACCGGCACCGACTACCGCGACACGGGGTGACATGAAGTCCACGCTAGTCGGGGCCGCTGCCCGAGTGGAGCACGCTGACCCCGATTGTCGAACATACCCCCTGGGGGTATAGTCGACCGTGGGCAATCGCTGTGCCGACTCAGTCCAAGGAGCAGACGTCATGACCATGCCATCCGAAAGACACGATCACGATCAGGAGCACCACGATCGTGACGGCGGCGGCGTCCACGACCACCACGGGATGGGCGGCAGTACCAACACGATGGCGCTGAGCGCGACCTTGCACTGCCTGACCGGCTGTGCCATCGGAGAGATCGCCGGCCTCGTCATTGGCACCGCGCTCGGCTTGAGCAACCCGGTGACCATCGCGTTGTCCGTCGTCTTGGCGTTCTTCTTCGGCTATTCCTTGTCCACGCTGCCGCTCCTCAAAGCCGGGTTGGCGCTGGGAACGGCGCTGAGTGTGGTCCTCGCTGCGGACACGTTGTCGATCCTGACGATGGAGGTGGTCGACAACATCGTCATGGCGGTGATCCCCGGAGCAATGAACGCCGGGCTAGTGAATCCGATCTTCTGGATCGGAATGATGATTGCGCTCTCCGCCGCGTTCTTCGCTGCCTATCCCGTCAACCGCTACCTACTGCAACGCGGCAAGGGCCACGCGCTCACTCACCAGTTCCACCAGGCCGCCGCCGACGAAGTGTCGGGCGCCCGGAAGTTCATCCCTGCATTCAGCGCGGGTGCCCTCGCGGCGGTGATTACGGCGTTCATGCTCGGCGGCCTGCTCGTCGCAGTCGCCGACGACCTGGCGAACCCAGTCTCCGAGGTCCATCAATCGAAGTGAGCGCGTCAGGAATTCGATGTCACTCGTCGTGGTGATGGTCGCCGTGGGCATCACGCAATGGCTGTGCAGGGGGCTGTGGAGCGATCATCGTCGGTGAGATGGCGGGCGCTGGGTCACCGGAATGCTGGTGGACCTGTTCGGTGCTCGTCCCGTGGTGATCGGGTCCCGCCTCGGCCGGTGCATGGTGGCCGTGACTGAGACCAGAGGCCACTCCGACGGCAGATGCCAGTGCGATGAACGCACCTCCGCCGAGAAGGACGATCGTGTTCGCATATGCCGGGATCGGCTCTGGGCGGTGGCCGCGGTACCAGACCCAACCGGCTCCCATCACGACATAGATCTGCAGCAACAACGCGCAGAGGTCGGCGGCATGTACCAATTCGGGTTTGCCGGCGTGTGGACCGAATGGCGCTCCGGCCGTCCGCGACATTGCCCAGATCGCGACGGCGCAGACATTGGCCGCGATCCCTGCGGCGAGCACCGGTGTAGTGGGCCTGGCAAGTACCATTCGCGCCCAGATCAACTGGAACACCGCTATCGAGACGAAGAACAGCCCCGAAGGCAGCCACTCTTGCCAGTGCGTCGGCACTACCGCCAAGTGGATGACCCCTGCGCCTAGGGAAGCGATTGCTGCCAGGCGGCCGGCCAGCCTGCTGTCGGACTTGGTCGCACGTCTGGATGGCACTCGTCCGATGATGACAGTGCTTGCCCTCGACTGGAATTCGTGACATCACATCTCTATCGGACCGAGATACACCCGTCATTCGGCTGCGTCGACGCTATCCGGGGCCGACCACCAGGTTCGGGGGGCGACCGCCCGCGGCGAAGACCTCGATCTGATCGAGTGCGACACGCCAGGCCCTGGCCCAGGCCCCCGCGGTGCTACCCGCGACGTGCGGGGTCAGCAGCAGGCCCGGAGCCGACCACAGCGGGTGACCCGCCGGGAGCGGCTCCGGATCGGTGACGTCGAGCGCGGCCAGCAGCCGGCCCGAGTTCAGCTCGGCGAGCAGCGCGTCGGTGTCCACCGCGCCGCCCCGGCCGGCGTTGACGACGATGGCGCCGTCGCGCAGTTTGCCGAGGAAGTCGCCGTCGACGACGTGCCGGGTCGACTCGGTGTCGGGCAGCATGGCGACCACCGCGTCGGCGGTGGGCAGCACGTCGTCGAGGTCGGCCATGGCGAGCACCCCGTCCCGCGCCCGCTGACCGACCAGGATCACGTCGGTCTCGAACGGTGTGAGTCGGGCGGCGAGGTTGACGGCCAGATCCCCCGCCCCCAGGACGAGGACCCGTTTGCCGATCAACGTCTCGGTGTCCTTCGGGGCCCACACGCCGTCGGACTGGTGGGCGCCGAACAGCGACAGTTCCCGGTAGATGGACAGGAGGGCGGCCACCACCCACTCGGCCGACGAGCCGCCGTGTGCACCGCGGCCATTGGACAGCTGAACCCCGTCGGGCAGATGCGGAAGCCATTGCTCGTACCCCGCGTTGAGCGTCTGCACCAGCCGTAGCGCCGGCAGGTCGACGAACCTGACCCCCGTCGCCTCGGCATCGTCGAAGCCGACCACGACCACCTCGGCATCCGCGTAGTCGGGCGGCCACGGTTCCCCGGGCCGGTAGTGGGCGGCATCGATGCCAGCCGAGCGCGGCGGCAGGTCGATGCCGAGGTCGTCGGGAACGAGGACTTTCAGGCGCGGCTCATCGGTGGCGGTCACCTCTCCCACGCTAGGCACACCGCGGGTCAGAGGTAGGGGTCGGCCCACGCGCTGATGATGCGGGCGGCGCGAGCGGCCTGGTTCTTCTCGGTGAGGAGGTGGTCGGCACCCTCGAGGGAGACGAAGCTGCGCGGGTGGCGGGCGGCCCGGAAGATCTCGCTCGCATTCGCGATGCCCACGGTGTTGTCGGTGGGCGAGTGCATCACCAGCAGCGCCCGTCGCAGCGTGCGGATCCGCTCGTGCAGATCGGCCGCGCGGACGTCGTCGAGGAAGTGCCGTTTCAGCGTCAATGCCTTGCCGCCGATCAGGAGCGCCGCCTCGCCGAAGGCCTCGATCCGATGGACCAGGGCGTCGTAGTTCTGCTCGACGTGAGCGGGTTGGTAGGGCGCGCCGACGCTGGCCACGGCGGCCACGGTGTCGCATTCGTGGGCGGCCGCGATCGCCGCCGCCCCGCCGAAGGAGTGCCCGACGAGGAGGTGCACCTCGCGACCGGCGTCGTTCAAGACCTCGACCGCGCGGACGGTGTCGGCGACCTTGTGCGAGAAGGAACCGTCGCCCCAATCACCTTCGGAATCACCGAGGCCGAGGTTGTCGAAGCGCAGCATCCCGATGCCGTCGGCCGCGAGCTGTTTGCACATCCGGCTCGCCGCCGGGCTGTCCTTGCCAAGGGTGAAGCCGTGGGCGAAGACACCCCACCCGCGGGGCTCGCCGACGGGAAGGTCGATGACTCCGCGCAGGAGGGGACCGGTGCTGCTGGGGAAACTGACGGGCTCGGGCACGCCCACGATCCTGTCATCGACCCCGGGTGCGGGTGCGCCTACTCGCCGACGGGCGCCGGCTCCTCCCCGCGGAAGACGCGCACGGCCCGCATCTTGTTCATCACGTCGAGGGCGGCCACCTTGTAGGCCTCGGAGAACGTGGGGTAGTTGAGGACGGCGTCGACGAGGTAGTCCACCGTTCCGCCGCAGCCCATCACCGCCTGACCGATGTGTACCAGCTCGGTGGCGGCGGTGCCAAAGATGTGGACGCCGAGCAGCTTCCGATCCTCGGTCGACACCAGCAGCTTGAGCATGCCGTAGGAATCCCCGGCGATCTGACCGCGGGCGAGTTCGCGGTACCGGGACACCCCGAACTCGTACGGGATGGAGTCCCGGGTGAGCTCCGACTCCGTGGCGCCGACGAAGGACACCTCCGGGATCGTGTAGATGCCGATGGGCTGCAGTGCCGTCATGTCGTTCGCTGGTTCGCCGAACGCGTGGCACGCCGCCAGCCTGCCCTGATCCATCGACGTCGCGGCCAGTGCCGGGAAGCCGATGATGTCTCCGACGCTGAAGATGTGGTCGACCTTGGTGCGAAACTGTTCGTCCACCTGGATGCGGCCGCGATCGTCGGTCTGCAGCCCCGCCGCCTCGAGGTCCAGCCCGTCGGTGCGACCCGTGCGACCGGCGGAGTACATCACCGCCTCGGCGGCGATCTGCTTACCGCTGGCCAGTGTGGTCAGGGTGCCGGTTTCGGAGACGTCGACACTGGTCACCTCCTCGCCGAACCGGAACATGACCGCCGAATCCCGCAGATGGAAGCGCAAGGCCTCGACGACCTCCGGATCGCAGAAGTCCAGCATCGTGTCGCGCTTCTCGATCACCGTCACCTTGCTCCCGAGCGCGGCGAAGATCGACGCGTACTCGATACCGATGACGCCTGCACCGACGACCACCATCGAGGTCGGAATGAAGTTCAGGCTGACGATCTCGTCGGAGTCCAGCACCCGCTCGTCGTCGAAGTCGACACCGTCGGGCCGACGGGGTGTGGTGCCCGTCGCGATGACGATGAATTCGCCTGTCAGCGTGCGATGTTCGGCGTCGACCGGTCCCTCCACCTGAACCGTGTTGGGATCGATGAAGCGGCCGTGGCCGGTGAACAGGTCGATGTGGTTGCGCACCAGCTGGTCGCGGATGACGTCGATCTCCCGGGTGATGACGTGCGAGGTGCGCTCCTGGAGATCGGCGGGGGTGATCTTCTCCTTGACGCGATAGCTGGCGCCGTACAGCTCGCGTTGGTTCATCCCGGTGAGGTGCAGCACGGCCTCGCGGAGGGTCTTCGACGGGATGGTGCCGGTGTTCACGCACACACCGCCGAGCATGTGGCCGTGCTCGACCACTGCCACCGTCTTGCCGAGTTTGGCCGCGGCCACGGCTGCCTTCTGGCCACCGGGGCCGGAGCCGATAACGATCAGGTCGTATTCAGTCGCCGTGGCCATGCAGACCGCATACCCACATTTCGCGGCTACGCCCGCCTCGGCGACCGAAGACGAACTAGGCGCACTGGTTCGCCTTGATCGTGCCCGAGTTGAAGAGCCCGAGCCGGGCGTCGCCGTTGGCTGCGGCGTAGCTGGGACCGATGCCGCCGAAGAAGCGCGTGCCATCTACCGCCAGCGCAGCGCAGCCGTTCTTCGCCACGACGACGACCTGGCAATCGCGAGCCTTCGAGCTGCACCGGTACACCGCCTCGCTGGACGCGGCCTGCTGGGTCGTATTGATGGAAACGCCGGTGAACTGGATGCTCGGCCCGTAGGCGATCGCGACGTATCGATCCGACGTCGGCGGAGGTGCGGGCACCGTCGTCGGCGAGGCGGCTGCCGTGCCCTGGCCGGCCATCGCAGCCATACCGGCGCCAGCGCTGATGAGCAGGGCTGCTGCGGCGAGACGGCGACGCGAGGTGTGCGGGGTGGTGGTCATGTCGATCTCCCGTGGTGTTCGCCGCCCCCGTTGGGCCGCGTTCACCAGCTAGGGGTGATTGACCCCCGCACTTCGCACACTTTTTTTCTGGTTTTCACCGAGCGTGTGGCCTGCGGTCGAAAAGCCCGGGCGAATTCAGGCGGTCGATGCAACAGTTGGCGGTTTTGAGAGTAGTTCGTTGAGTGCTTCGGCGGGTGTTCTCCAGTTCAGGGTTTCGCGGGGACGGCCGTTGAGTTCGGCTGCGACATTGTCCAAGATCCCGGGACCGTGCAGCGATAAGTCGGTTCCCTTCGGAAAGTATTGACGCAGAAGCCCATTGGTGTTCTCGTTGGTGCCCCGTTGCCAAGGAGAGTGCGGATCGCAGAAATAGATGTCGAGATCGGCTGCGACGGCGATGGCAAGGTGATTGGCCATCTCCTTGCCCTGATCCCAGGTCAAGGAACGGCGTAGATGCTCGGGCAGCTCGGTCATCTTCTCCACGATGGCGTCCTGAACCGCGACCGCACCGTGGTTGTCGGGCAGATGCAGCAGCATCACGAAACGGGTGGAGCGTTCCACCAGGGTGCCGATCGCCGATCCCGATGTGGTGCTGCCGATGATCAGGTCACCCTCCCAGTGCCCGGGTACCGCGCGATCGGCGACCTCGGCCGGGCGTTCACTAATGTTGACCATCCCCGGAATGCGGCCGCGCCGGGTCCCGGGCTGATGCCGAGGCCGGCGGATCGCTCGCTTGGTCCGCAAGCACTGGTGCAATTCCCGGCGCAGCGACCCCCGCCCTTGAACGTAAATGGCCTGGTAGATGGCTTCGTGTGACACCCACATCTCCAGATCGTCGGGAAAGTCGATGCGCAACCGCCTGGCTATCTGGCGCGGACTGTGACGCAGCTCCAACCGAGTCTGCACCTCATCACGCAACGTGTCAGCGACGGCGAACTTGCGCACCTTGGGGCGCCGCGCCCGCCTCGCGGCTGACCGTTCACCTGCCAACGCGTCGTAACGCACCGTCGAGCTGATGCCGCTTTGACGGGCTCCGAAGGCCTCCTTGCGTCGATAACCCGACGCACGTCCGTCGTAGCGGTTCTCGACGTTGCGATCCAACTCGCGTTTGATCGTCGAGGCTGGCCTATGCAGTCGTCGCCCCATCGAGCGAAGGGACTCATTGCGGCCCACACCGACCTGAATTTCGATCCGTTCCGACACGGTCAGTCGGGGTCGTGGCCCATCCGTCTTGGGTTCGTGCACACGTGGTTTCACGCCACCAGCGTCGGTCAACCATTTCCGCGCCGCCCCGAGCGACACGCCGACAATGACCGCAGCCTCAGCCGGACCAAAACCCAGCCGAACCTGCCCCCAAAACGCACTCACCGTCACCGGCTGAATCGCATGAGATCCCATCACAACACTCCTCGAGCAGAAGGGTGTTGCATCGATCCCTTGAAACCGCCCCGAGAGTCTCCGCCACAGGCCACACGGTCGGCGACCGAAACTCAGACCACGTAGCCGTCGGCCACCGTCAACGCCGCGTCGAGGATCGCGAGACCCTCGGCGACCTGCTCGTCGGTGATGTTGCAGGCGGGCACCGCGTGGATCCGGTTGAAGTTGGCGAACGGCAGCAGGCCGCCGGACTTGCACGCCGCCACCACCGCATTCATCGCCGGACTCGAGCCGCCGTAGGGCGCCAGCGGTTCCCGCGTCTGCGGGTTGGCCACCAGCTCGATCGCCTGGAACACGCCAAGACCCCGGACCTCACCGACCGACGGGTGACGGGCCGCAAGGTCAGCCAGGCCCGGGCCGAGGACCTCGGAACCGATGCGCGCGGCGTTGGCGACCATGCCCTCGTCCTCCATGGCGTTGATGGTCGCGACGGCAGCGGCACACGCCAGGGGATGGCCGGAGTAGGTCAGTCCACCCGGGTAGGCGCGATCGGCGAACGTCGAGTAGATGGCCTCGCTGATCGCGACCCCGCCCAGCGGCACGTAGCCGGAGGTGACGCCCTTGGCGAACGTCATGAGATCGGGCACCACGTCGAAGTGCTGGATCGCGAACCACTTTCCGGTCCGGCCGAAGCCCGCCATCACCTCGTCGGCGATGAGCATGATGCCGTAGCGGTCGCAGATCTCGCGGACGCCTGCCATGTAGCCCGGCGGCGGCACCATGATGCCCGCGGTGCCCGGTACGGACTCGAGGATGATGGCCGCGAACGACGTCGCGCCCTCGTGCTGAATCAGGCGCTCCAGGTACTCCAGCGCGCGCTCGCTCTCCTGCTGCTCGTTCTCCGCGTGGAACGACGAGCGGTAGAGGAACGGGCCGTTGAAGTGGACGACGCCACTGCTGGCGTAGTCGTTGGGGTAGCGGCGCGGGTCGCCCGTCAGGTTGACCGCGGTGTCGGTGCCACCGTGGTAGGAGCGGTACCGCGCCAGCACCTTGTAGCGGCCGGTGTGCAACCGCGCCATGCGGACGGCGTGCTCGACGGCGTCGGCGCCACCGTTGGTGAAGAAGACCCGGTTGAGGTCGCCCGGGGTGCGCTCGGCGATCAGCCGGGCCGCCTCGGAGCGCGCGGCATTGACGTGCTGAGGCGCCACCGTACACAGCTTGGCCGCTTGTTCGGCAATGGCCGCAACGACTTTCGGGTGCTGGTGCCCAATGTTGGTGAACACCAGTTGCGAGGAGAAGTCGAGCAGCTTGTTGCCGTCGCCGTCCCAGACGTAGGAGCCGTCGGCAGCCACGATCGTCATCGGCTTGATCTGCGCCTGCGCGGACCAGGAGTGGAAGACGTGCTGGCGGTCGAGTTCGTAGGCGTGGGCGCCCTCGGCGATCGCGGTGTCGAGGTCCTGTCCCGACGGCAGGATCTCGGTGGGGGTGGTGGTGCTCATGGCGAATACCTCTTCCGTACTCAGTCGTTCTGCGGGAAGCCGAGATTGATACCACCGTGGCTGGGGTCGAGCCAGCGGGTGGTGACAACCTTGCCACGGGTGAAGAAGTGGACGCCCTCGGTGCCGTGCGCATGGGTGTCGCCGAACAGCGAGCTCTTCCAGCCCCCGAAACTGTAGTAGGCGGTGGGCACGGGGATGGGCACGTTGATGCCGATCATCCCGACCTCGACCTCGTTCTGGAAGCGCCGGGCGGCGCCGCCGTCGTTGGTGAAGATCGCGGTGCCGTTGCCGTAAGGGTTGGCGTTGATCAGGGCCAGGGCCTCGTCGTAGGAGCCCACCCGCAGGACCGACAGCACCGGGCCGAAGATCTCGTCGGTGTAGACGCTCATGTCGGGGGTGACGTCGTCGATCAGCGTCGGCCCCAGCCAGAAGCCGTCCTCGTCACCGTCGACCGACACTCCGCGGCCGTCGACGACGATGGTGGCGCCGTCGGCCTCGCCGGCGTCGACGTAGGACGCCACCCGGTCGCGGTGCGCCTTGGTGACCAGCGGTCCCATGTCGGAATCCCGTGTGCCGTCACCGGTCTTCAACGTCTTGGCGCGGTCGGCGATCTTGGCGACCAACTCGTCGGCGATCGGGCCGACCGCGACACAGGCGGAGATCGCCATGCAGCGCTCGCCGGCCGACCCGAAGCCAGCGTTGATCATGGCGTCGGCGGCCAGGTCGAGGTCGGCGTCGGGCAGCACGATCGCATGGTTCTTGGCACCGCCGAGCGCCTGGACCCGCTTGCCGTGCAGTGTGCCGGTGGCGTAGACGTACTGCGCGATCGGCGTCGAGCCGACGAAGGAGATCGCCTTCACGGTCGGGTTCGTGAGGAGCTCGTCGACCGCGACCTTGTCACCCTGCAGCACGTTGAACACCCCGGCGGGCAGACCGGCCTCGGCCCACAGCTCGGCGATCCAGAGCGCGGCGGACGGATCCTTCTCGCTGGGCTTGAGGACGACGGTGTTGCCCGCGGCGATCGCGATGGGGAAGAACCACATCGGCACCATGGCGGGGAAGTTGAAGGGGCTGATGATGCCGACGACGCCGAGAGGCTGCCGGATCGATGCCACATCGACGTTGGTCGAAGCGTTCTCGGTCATGCCGCCCTTGAGCAAATGTGCTATGCCGCAGGCGAACTCGACGACTTCCTGACCGCGGCTGACCTCGCCGAGGGCGTCGGAGACGACCTTGCCGTGCTCGCTGGTGATGATTTCGGCGAGTTCACCCTTGCGGGCGTTCAGCAGCTCCCGGAAGGCGAACAGGATCTGCGTGCGCTTGGCCAGCGAGGTGTCCCGCCAGGCGGGGTAGGCCGCGCCTGCGACGTCGATGACGGCCCGCGCGTCGCTCGCGTCGGCCAAGGCGAGTTCGCCGGTGACCTGACCGGTCGCGGGGTTGGTCACCTGTGCGGTGCGGTCGCCGGAGCCGGCGAAGTGCTTGCCACCGGCCCAGTGGGCGATGGTGCGGACGCGGGTGCTGAGTGTCATGGCTCTCATCCTTGGTGCCGCCACCGCCAACGCCGCCCGACGATGTGTAAGGAGATCGGCCGTTTGCCTTACGATGTGTCGGATGCAGCCCACCGTCCGAGAGATCCTGGCGCTGCCGGTCCTGCAGGCCGGTGCACCCGAGGTCGTCTGCGGTGCGGACACCCCCGGCGCCCTGGACCGACCGGTGCGATGGGTGCACGTCAGCGATCTGCCCGACCTGGCCAACCTGCTGGAGGGTGGCGAGCTGGTCCTCACCACCGGACAGGCGCTGGCCGACGTCGACCGCCGCGACGAGTACCTGCCGCAGCTGGCCCGGGCCGGCGCCGTCGCGGTGGTCGTCGAACTCGGGTTGCACGTCGACGAGGTGCCGCCGTCGGTGAGAGCCGTTGGCGCGCACCTCGAACTGCCCGTCGTCGCCCTGCACCGGCCGGTCCGATTCGTGGAGATCACCGAAGAGGTCCACCGGCGGATCGTCGCCGAACAGTATGCGGAGGTCGACTACTCGCGTCGGGTGCACGAGGCGTTCACCAGCCTCAGCATGCGGCGTGCCTCGGTCGACGACATCGTGGCCGCGGCGGCCGACATGCTCGACACCCCGGTCGTGCTCGAGGACCTCAACCGTCAGGTGTTGTCCTTCGGGAGGCGCGAAATGCCGCTGACCGAGCTGCTCACCGACTGGGAGCGACGGTCGCGGCTGTCCCCGGCGAGCGGACGGGGCACCTGGGTGGTCAGCCCCGTCGGTCCGCACCGGCACGAGTGGGGGCGGTTGGTGGCGCCGTACGGCCGTAGCCCCGACGGTGCCGCCGACGACCGCACCGTCACCACCCTCGAGCGCGCGGCGCAGGCGCTGGCCCTGCACCGGATGGCCGAACGCGACCGCACGTCACTGGAGTTGCGGGCGCAGAGCGGCCTCGTCGACGACCTCCTGCGCGGCCGGATCCGAGACGAGGCCGAGGCGACCGCCCGCGCGCATGCCCTCGGCCTGCGGCCCGCGCTGGCCTACCTCCCGGTGACGGTGCGGCTGCGGGAGACCGGCGGCGCCAATCAGCTGGTGGTGCAGCGCCGTCGGAGCCGGACGCTGGATGCGGTCGTCCACGCCATCCGGTCCGGCGGACACAGTGTCCTGACCGCCAGCCGGGACGACGGTCAGATCGATCTCCTGTTGGCGCCGCAGCCCAGGGCCATGGCGCGGGGTGCGGAGTCCGACGCGGAAGGCCTCCTCGCCGAGGTGGCCACGACGATCCGCCGTGGGGTCGGCCACGTCGACGGGGTCGCGGAGTGCGTGATCGGCGTCGGACCGGGGTCGAGCCGACTCGTCGACGCGGCCGGCGGCCTCGCGGAGTCCGGGCACGTCGCCGAGGTGGCACTCGCGATGACCGGGGACCCGGGTGCCGACCGGCCGTTCTTCCGCGCGGCCGACGTCCGGTTGCGTGGCCTCGTGGCGCTCATCCGCGCCGACCCCCGCGTGCAGGCGTTCGCCGAGACGGAGTTGCGCGGTCTACTCGAGCGACGGGCCACCCACGGTGACGAGATGTTCGATCTGCTGGCGGGTTTCCTTCAGGTGGGGGGCAACAAGGCCGCACTCGCCAAGCGACTGCACCTCTCGCGTCCGACGCTGTACGCGCGCCTCGCCGCCATGGAGCGCCTGCTGGGCATCGACCTCGACGATGCCGAGTCGCGGACGTCGCTGCACGTGGCGATGATGATCGTCGCGCGCCCCTGAGTGATCTGTGCACCGCAACCCGCGCTGACCGCGGGTGCGCGTGCACGAATCACGCCGTCGCGTGAGACTTCTTCTTGCCGAAGGGAAGGACGTGCACGACCGCCACGACGATCGCCCCGACGACGAGCCCGATTACCGCCGAGATCCCCGTGTTCACCAGCCAGGCCAGGACGCCGCCGGCGCCGCCGGTCGCATGTCGGACGACCTCCTCGAGGTGGTGCACGAACCCGTAGGGCGGATGCCAGCCGAGCGTGTCGGTGCCGAGCAGCAGGATGTGTCCACCGACCCACAGCATCGCGACGGTGCCGATGGCCGAGAGCGCGGCGAGCAGCTTGGGCATCGCCGCCACCAACCCGAGCCCCACCTTCTGGGCGGCCCGCGAGGAACGTTGCGCAAGGCTCAGCCCGATGTCGTCCATCTTCACGATGAGAGCGACCACGCCGTACACCGCGGCCGTGATGATCAGTGCCACGACGATGAGGATGATGAGCCGCGGCACGAACGCCTGGTCGGCCACCTCGTTGAGGGCGATGACCATGATCTCGGCGGACAGGATGAAGTCGGTCCGGATCGCGCCGGAGGTCATCTGCTTCTCGGCGTCCTCACCAACGGCGGCGGTGGGCGCGGCATGGGCGTCGTGCCCGTTCTTGGAGAACCGTCCCCACACCTTCTCGGCGCCCTCGAAGCAGAGATACGTCGCGCCGATCATCAGGATCGGCGTCAGCAGCCACGGCAGGAACTGGCTGAGCAGCAAGGCGGCGGGCAGGATGAAGAGCAGCTTGTTGCGCAGCGATCCGATCGCGATCCGCTTGATCATCGGAAGCTCGCGCTCGGCGGTGATGCCGTGCACGTACTGAGGTGTCACCGCGGTGTCGTCGATGACGACGCCGGCCGCCTTCGCCGTTGCCCGTCCCGCTGCGGCGCCGATGTCGTCGACCGAGGCGGCCGCGAGCCGGGCGAGGGCCGCCACGTCGTCGAGCAGCCCGAAGAGCCCCGCACTCATCGCCTGTCCTTCATGGTTCACAGGGTACGTGGGTCTGGGAAACTGCTGTGATGAGCGCGAGGGACACCCACGCCGACGTCGTCGTGATCGGCGGCGGCATCGCGGGGGTGTCGGTCGCCTACGAGTTGTCGCGGTCGGTGCGGGTCACGCTGCTCGAGATGGAACCGACGCTGGCGTACCACACCACCGGGCGTTCGGCCGCGACGTTCCTGGAAACTTATGGCGGCGAACAGATTCGGGCGCTGACGACCGCGAGCCGGGCCTTCTTCGAGACGCCGCCGGAGGGCTTCGATGCAGTGCTCGTGACGCCGCGACCGCTGTTGCAGATCGCGCTGGCGGGCCGCGGCGACCGGATCGACGCCATGCACGCGGCCGTGCTGTCGCTGGTCTCCGACGCCGAGCTGCTCGACGAAGCTCGGTGCCGCGAGGCGTTTCCGCTGCTCAAGCCCGGGGCGGTCGAGCGCGGTCTGTACGAACCGCGCGCCCTGGCCCTCGACGTGGCGGCGATCCACCAGGGGTACGTTCGCGGCGCCCGCAGCCGTGGAACCGAGATCATCCGGACCGCCGAGGTGACGACGCTGCGGCGGCATGGCGAGCGGTGGGCGGTGAGCACGGCGGATGGTCATGTCCACCGGGCGCCGGTCGTCGTGAACGCCGCAGGCGCGTGGGCGGACGTCGTCGCGCTCGCGGCGGGTGCCGAGCCGGTCGGATTGACGCCGCTGCGGCGCACGATCTTCCTGGTGAGCTCACCGCTGGGCGAGGCGAGCCGGGGCTGGCCGAACTGCTCCGACGTCGACGAGGCGTTCTACGTCAATCCCGAAGGCGCGCAGTTCCTTTGTTCACCGGCCGACGAGACGCACTGTGCGCCAAGCGATGCCAAGCCCGACGAGGTGGAGATCGCCCGCGCCATCGAGTCGATCAACGCGGCCACCGACCTGAACGTCCGGAGCGTGAACTCGTCGTGGGCGGGCCTGCGCACGTTCGCACCCGATCGGAACTTCGTCGTGGGCGCCGACGTCGGGGCGCCGGGGTTCTTCTGGCTGGCCGGCCAGGGAGGATATGGAATCCAGACGGCACCCGCGACGGCCAGGTTGGCTGCGGCGCTGGTCCTCGGCGACTCCGCGCCACCCGATCTGGTGGACCGCGGGCTGGACGTCAGGCGTCTGGCGCCGGATCGTGGTCCATGACGGCGACCAGGCGGTCGAAGTAGGCGCACACCGCCCGCTGCTCGGACGGGGTGAGGCCGTGGCCGACGTCGTCCATTGCGCGCACGATCGGCGCCCAGATGTCGAACAGCAAGTCCAAGGCGTCGGGCAGCGCCCGCACGGTGACGCGCCGTCGATCGTGGTCGTCCCGCACGCGTTCCACGAGGCCGGTCGACTCGAGGCGGTCCACCAGCACCGTCACCGACGCGGACCGTAGGTCGAGGCGGCGGGCCAGTTCGGTGGGCCCCAGTGGCCCGTGCACGTCGAGCAGTCGCAGCGCTTGCATGTCGGTGGCGTTGAGCCCCATCCGCCGGGCCTGGCGGCGTCGCAGCTCGTCGTGCGCCTCGAGGAAGCCCCGCATGGACAGCATGGGGCTGCTGAGCCCGGCCAGCCAGTGCCCCGATGCGTCGCGTCGATGCTTCACGTCACCTTCCAGATACCTCGAAGTCCAAGTATTACGGTAATCTAGCCATCACGGCACGACTGACGCGCCGATGCGACAGATCGGATCCGATACTCGTGACTCGCCACGCCGTCATCTCCGGAGGCGGCATCGCCGGACCCGCACTGGCCCATCAACTCGCCGCCCGCGGGTGGCAGACCACGGTCATCGAGCGGTTCCCGCACCGCCGGTACGAAGGTCAGAACGTCGACGTGCGCGGCGCCGCCCGCGAAGTCATCGCCCGAATGGGAATCGAAGGCGAGGTGCGCGCGGCCAATACCAGCGAGATCGGCATGCGATTCACTTGCGCCGACGGCTCACCGGCGGCGTCCTTTCCGGTCAACGGGCCAGGTGAGAGAGACGGTCCCACAGCCGAATTGGAGATCCTGCGCGGCGAGCTCTCGCGCATCCTGATCGAGCGCACCTTGGACGAGACCGACTACCGGTTCGGGGCCGAGATCGCCGACGTCACCGAGCACGGCGACCGCGTCACCACCCTGCTGCAGGACGGCACGGCCATCGACGCCGACGTCGTCGTGATCGCCGAGGGACTGCGTTCGCGGTCACGCCGGTTCGTGACGGCCACGGACGTCAACGATTTGGGCATGTACTTCGCCTACCTCACCCTCACCCGCCAGGACACCGACGACCTGTGGTGGAACTGGCAGCACGCCACCGGACACCGGGCCGTGCACCTGCGCCCGGACAATCTCGGCACCACCCGCGCGATCCTGACGTTCATCTCCGACGTCCGGGGCCTCGGGGACCTCGCCCGCAACGATCAAATCGCCATCCTGCGAAAGACGTTCGCCGATGTCGGGGGTGCCGCTCCTCGCGTCCTGGCCGCCATCGACGACGCGCCGCTGTACTTCGACGCCGTCGGTCAGGTGCGCACCCCCCGGTGGAGCAAGGGGCGCGTGACACTGCTCGGCGATACCGCGTACTGCAACGCCACCTTCGGCGGTGGCGGCACCAGCAACGGCCTCATCGGGGCCTACGTCCTCGCCGGCGAGCTGTCCGCGACCGACGACGTCTCCGCCGCGCTGGCGCGCTACGAACGGGTGGTGCGACCCTCGGCCGAGTCGGCGCAACAGGTTTCGATGAACACGCTACGACGCGCCAACCCCCGTACCCAGGCGGGGATCAACGTCCTGCACACCGTCGCCCGACTGGCGGCGGGCCCCGTCGGCCGCGGCGCCATGACACTGCTCGGCAACAGATTCCGCGGCGTCGCCGCCGACGGCTTCCGCCTGCCCGACTATCCGATCACCGAGTCAGGCAACAACCCTTCGCCGTGACCTTTGCGTCGATTCGATAAACACCGTTGCTCGACCGCGCCTCGACGGTTTCACCGGTGTTAGTGTCCGCCGAAGCCGTCGCGGAGGCCGCACCGGCGAAGGGAACCCGATGTTGAACGTGTCCGAGCCCGGTGAAGTCGAGGCGGTGCCCAACTCCAAGAAGGTCAGGGGTCATCTGCGCGACCGCATCCAGCGCGGGCGGCTGCTATCCAAGGTCAGCATCCAATCCAAGCTCGTCGTGATGATGGTGCTGTGCACGATCGTGGCCGCGGTCGTCGTCGGGGTCATCGGCTTCCAGGCTGGTCGGACCTCCCTACGCGACTCGGTGTTCAACCGGCTGACCGAGGTGCGCGGGTCGCAATCGCGAGCCCTGGTCGATCAGCTCTCCGATCTCAAGAACTCGATGATCATCGACGCCAAGGGGGCCACCACCGAGGATGCGTTGGCCGCGTTCACCGCGGGCTTCGCGCAACTGCAGAATCAGCCTGTCGACCCGGTGCTGTCCCAATCGGTCACCGACTACTACGACGACGTCTTCATCAAGGACGTCGAGAAGTACAGCGGGGTCAAGCTGGACCCAGCGCAGCTGATCCCGACCAGCAACGCGCAGCTCTACCTGCAGGGGCAATACACCGCACGACGAAAGTCCGACGACGTCGCCGTCACCATCGACGATGCGCGCGACGGCAGCGCGTGGTCGGCGGCGAATGCCAAGTACCAGGACTTCTTTCGCGAAATCGTCACCCGCTTCGAGTTCGAGGACGCGCTGCTGCTGGACACCGCTGGGAACGTGGTCTACTCGGCCTACAAGGACGTCGACCTCGGCACCAACATCCTGACCGGTCCCTACAGCGGATCCAAACTCCGGCAGGCGTACGAGGACGCGCTGTCGTCGAACGCCCTGGACTTCGTCCGGTTCACCGACTTCGAGGTCTATCAGGCCGCCGAGAACGAGCCGACGGCGTGGATGGTGACCCCGGTCGTCACGGGAGGCCGCGCCGCAGGCGTGCTCGCCCTGCAGTTCCCCGCGTCGAAGATCAACCGGTTGATGACATTCGGCGAGAACTGGGCGGCCTCGGGGATGGGCGAGACCGGTGAGACCTTCCTGGCGGGGCCGGACGACCTGATGCGCTCCGACTCGCGCCTGTTCCTCGAGGATCCGCAGGCCTACAAACGCGACGTCGTCGAGGCGGGCACCCCACCCGACGAAGCCGACCGGGCGATCCGCCTCGGCGGCACGACCCTGGTTCAACCCGTGACCTCGGAGGCGACGCAGAGCGCCCAGAAGGGTCTGAGCGGCACCCAGATCACCACCGACTACCTCGGACACGAGACGTTGCAAGCCTATGCGCCGGTGGAGATTCCGGATGCCGACCTGCACTGGTCCATCGTCGCGAAGGTCGACACGGCGGAGGCGTTCGCGCGCGAGACGACCTTCACCAGGACGATGGTGCTGTCCACGGTCGGGATCATCTTCGTGGTGTGCATCGCGGCGGTCTTCCTGGCCCAGCTCTTCGTGCGACCGGTCAGGCGGCTGGAGGCCGGAGCGCGGCGGATCAGTGCCGGTGACTACGACATCGCCATCCCCGTCCTGACCCGTGACGAATTGGGCGACCTGACGACGGCCTTCAATGAGATGAGTCGCAGCCTTCTGCTCAAGGAGGAGCTGCTCAACGAACAGCGCAGGGAGAACGCGCAGCTGCTGACGCTACTGATGCCGGAACCCGTCATGGAGCGGTACCAGCAGGGCGAGGAGATCACCGCCGAGGAGCATCAGGACGTCACGGTGATCTTCAGCGACGTCATCGGACTCGACCGTCTACAGGCCGAGCTGACCTCCGAGGAGTCACTCGCCCTGGTCAACGAACTCGAGCGTCAATTCGACGCCGCGGCAGAGGGTTTGGGGATCGAACGCGTGCGCTCGGTGCGCAACGGCTACCTGGGCAGCTGTGGTCTCAACGTGCCGAGGCTGGACAACATCCGCAGAACGGTCGACTTCGCGCTCGAGTGCAAACGGATCATCGACCGGTTCAACGGCGAGGCCAACCATGGTCTTGGCTTTCGCGCGGGTATCGACACCGGCACGGTGAGCAGCGGCCTCGGCGGCTTCCCGTCGGTCGTCTACGACATGTGGGGCGCTGCGGTGAATATCGCCTACCAGGTCAAGAGTGGCTCGCTGCAGCCCGGGATCGACGTGACGACAAGGGTTTACGAGGCGCTCCGCGAGACGATGACGTTCACCTCCGCGGGAACCATCAACGTCGAGGGTCGGCCACAACCGATCTGGCGACTGGAGGAGCCGCGATGATCTCGAACGTGTTCGCGTCGTCCTGGTTCTACTGGGCGGTCGGCATCGCAATCGGCTTGCCGGTGGGTCTGGTCGCGCTCACCGAATGGCAGCATGCGCTGCGCCGCAAGCAGAGCTTCCTGGTGCGGCCCGTCACCCTGATGCGCAACTATCTCCTGCCGCTCGGCGCGCTGCTGCTGCTGTTGATCGAGGCGAGACAGATTCCGGCCGAGGCCACGTCGGTCCGGGTGGTGGGCACGCTTTTCGCGTTCGTCGTCCTGCTCCTGGTCCTGTCGGGCGTCAACGCCACGCTCTTCCAGGGCGCCCCCACCGGAACGTGGCGTCAGCGCGTCCCAACGATCTTCGTCGACGTCGGTCGCTTCGTCGTCATCGCGCTCGGACTCGCGCTCATCTTCTCCTACATCTGGGGTGCGAACGTCGGCGGTCTGTTCACGGCGCTCGGGGTGACGTCCATCGTCATCGGCCTGACGCTGCAGAACTCGGTCGGCCAGATCATCTCGGGCCTGCTGATGCTCTTCGAGCAGCCGTTCCAGCTGGGGGACTGGCTCGAGACCCAGGCGGCCCGCGGACGGGTAGTGGAAGTCAATTGGCGCGCAGTGCATCTCGAGACCAGTACCGGTTTGCAGATCACGCCGAACTCGGTCCTCGCCGGGGCGTCGTTCACCAACCTGAGCCGCCCGGCGAACAAGCACGAAATCACGGTGACGACCGAGTTCTCGCTCGACGATCCGCCCAACCGGGTGTGCGCGACGTTGATGCGCGTGGCCACCGAACTTCCGCATCGCCGGGAGGACGCCGCGGTCGCCGTTGCGCCCCTGGGGGGCTCGCAGTATCGCACCAGCATCCCGCTGTCCTCGCCGGCCGAGGACGGGCCTGCGCGGGCCGCGTTCCTGCAGTGGGTCTGGTATGCCGCCCGCCGTGAGGGGCTGCACCTAGACCAGGCCGCCGAAGGGGACTTCTCGACACCCGAACTGGTCGCCGATTCGGTCCGGAGGGTGGTGGCGCCCACGCTGCGGCTCGGCGTCGACGATCAACGGGAGCTCGTCTCGGATGCCGTCGTGGAACGTTATGGCGCCGAGGAGTTGATCCAACGTTCCGGAGAGGTGCCGGAACGGATGACCTTCATCGTCTCCGGTCGTGTGCGGTTGACCGGCGTGGCACCGGACGGCGGGGAGATCTCGATCGCCACCCTCGACGAGGGCGGGTTCCTCGGGCAGACCACCCTGACCCGTCAGGCCGTCCTCGGCAACGCCCGAGCCATCGGTGAGGTCACCGTCGTCCACGTGGACCGCGATCGCATCGAGACGTTGGTCCAACGAAACCCGTTGCTCATGCAGGAATTCGGTCGCACCATCGCAGAACGGCGGGCGAAGGCCCGCGAGGCAATCACCGCTGCGGCCGAGTGAAACAGCCGCGACGGCTCAGGCCAGCAGCTCGGTCCTGCGCTGCTCCTCCCATAGCGCCATCCGGGTCCTGGCCGGCTCTCCGACCGCGTCCATCACCAGAGGAATGAGCACTTCGGTGAGCAGGAAGCCGGCTGCCATGCTCTGGTAGGTGGTGCCCACCGTGCTGGAGGCCGCGAGCACGACCTCGGCCTCCGGAGCCACCGGGCAGGCGAGGTCGTCGGTGATGAGCAGAACCGTGGCGCCGGCCCGATGGACACGGGCGGCGAGGTCGGCGGCGCTGCGTTGATACCGGTGGTAGTCGAACAACACCACGACGTCCTTGCGCGTCAGCTCGATCATGGCGCCGAGGTCGCGACCGCCGGGATCGGCGAGCAGTCGCACCCCGGGGCGCAGCTGTTCGAGATGGGCGGCGAGGTGCATCGCCAGCAGGTGCGAGAAGCGTCCCCCGTGCAGGTACAGCGGCCGGCCGGTGTCCGACAGCAGTGCCACCGCAGCCTCGACGGCGGCGGCGGGCAATCGCGCCAAAGTCTGACTGGCCCGGTCGTTCTGGGCGTGCGCCTGCCGCAGTAGACGCTCCAGGGCGCTGTCGGCGGCCGGGGCGGTGGGAAACCGGGTGATGGGCCCGTTGGACAGTGCGGTCAGCTCGGCCCGGAGCGCCACCTGAAGATCGGTGAACCCGTCGTACCCAAGGGATTGGGCGAATCGCAGCACTGTCGGCGGGCTGACCTCGGCGCGTTCAGCGAGCCGCGCGGCGCTGGCCAGCCCCGCGCTGGGGTAGTCGGCGAGCAGGGCCCGACCAACCCTGCGCTCGGCCTTGCTCAGCGTCGGCAGGGCGGCACCGGTCCGCGCGGCCACGCTCTCGCCGGTCATCGCCGTCAATCCGACATCAGCGGATGGGTCGTCAGCGACAGGTCGCGGAGCGAGATCGCGACCACGGTTTCTGATGGCAGCTGCTCCCACGACGGGTCGCCGAATCCCGTTGAGCCGACCACCACCAGGTCGTCACGTGGCCGCGCGAGGCGCAGCGCGAAGTAGTCCTCGAGGTGTTCGGCGGGCAGATCGGTGGCGCTGATCTCCTCGATGTCCTCGGCCAGCAGACGGCTATGGGCGTGCGCATGGACCACGATGAGCTGGTCCTCGCCGAGGATGAGGGCGTTGAGGCTGGCGTCGGGGTAGATCCGCCGCAGTGCGGAGATCGCGTCGCGGACCGCCTCGGCGAGAGTGCTCGTACGAGTTCGGTATTGGCGAATCAGCGCGAAGATGCGCTCGCTGTCGGTGGTTCCCCGCAGGGATGCGGCGTGCTCGGGGTCGAGGAGGGCGTCCAACGGAGCGGGCGGCTTGACCGAGCCGTTGTGCGCCATCGCGAGCCCGTCGGCGACGAACGGATGGGAGTTGCGCGGTTCGACCGCGAGCCCGCTGGTCGCCCACCGAAGGTGGACCAGGGTCGCCGCGGACCGGCGGTCGTGCGTCGCCGAGACGAAGTCGGGATCGTCGAGCGCGCTGCCCGCCGACACCGTGGCGCGCGGCGTGTCACCCAGGCGGTCGACGGCGGCCACGCCCCAGCCGTCCCCGTGGACCTTGGTGAGGGCGACGAAGTCCTTCAGGACGCCGTCCCCGACGGCGTCCGCAACGGAGATCGGGGCGGCCGACACGACACCCAGGAGCCGACACATGCACCCATCCTCTGATCTTGGATCTAATGAATCAACCATAAACGTTCGAATTTAAAGATCCTGAAACATTCATGACATAGATTTAGCGCAGACTCAGCGAGGGTTGTGAGGAGGCGACATGCCTGGCGGACGAAAGAAGCATCGGAAGGCGTCGGTGTCGAGCGACGTGGACGACGGGACCGACCTCGCGCAGCAGATCGATGCTCTCCGCGCCAAAGGGGTTGCGCTGGTGGCCGGTTCGATGACCGACCCGGCCGGTGTCACCAGGGCCAAGTACGTTCCCGTGCACAGGCTCGGTGACTTCCAGCGCTCCGGGATGGGTGTGTCACCGTCGTGGAGCGTGTTCTGCGTCGACAGTGGAATCGCGTTCACCCCGAGCATCGGCGTCGTGGGGGACCTCCGGATCCGCATCGACCCGGCCACCGTCCGGATCATCGACGACGGGGTTGCCTGGGCACCGGGAAACCTGACCGTCCAGGACGGTGCTCCGGTGCCGATGTGCCTGCGCTCGCTGCTGGTCCGCGCCGAGCGGGCGGCCGGGGAGCGGGGACTGACGGCACTGATCGGCGCCGAACTCGAATGCACCATGATCGCGCCCGATGGCGGCCCCGCGTCGACGGAACCGTGGTCGCCGTACGGAATTCGCACGTCGCTCGACCGATCGGCGTTCCTGGTGGATCTCGCGACCACCGCCGAACGCGCCGGGTTGAGCGTCGAGCAGATTCATACCGAGTACGGCCACGACCAACTCGAGGTCTCGCTGGCCCCCGACACCCCGGTGGCAACGGCGGACGCGGTGATCCTGACCCGGATCGTGCTCGGCCGGGTCGCGGCGCGCCACGGCCTGCGAATCTCCTTCGCGCCGGTGCCCTTCGAAGACGCCGCGGGCAATGGCGCACATCTGCATCTCTCGCTGGCCGACGATCGGGGGCCGCTGTTCTCCGGAGGAGACGGGCCCCATGGCCTGAGGCCCGACGGGGAATCGGCGATCGCGGGGGTCATCGACGCGTTGCCCGATCTGATCGGCGTCTACGCGGGTTCGGCGTTGTCGGCGTTGCGGCTCAAGCCGGGGAACTGGGCGGGGGCCGCGCAATGCTGGGGACTGGAGAACCGCGAAGCCGCGGTCCGCTTCATCGCCGCCACCCCCGGCAGTCCGCACGGCGCCAACGCCGAACTGAAGCTGATCGACCCCAGCGCCAACCCGTACCTGGCTGCGGCGGCGTTCCTCAGCAGCGCACTACGGGGCGTCGAACGCGGACTCGAGTTGCCCGCCGAGATCCCCGAGAACCCGGCACTATCGGCCACCGCGCCGCCACCGCTTCCGCTCGACCAGCGGGCGGCGATCGATGCGCTCGAGAAGTCCGCCCTGGCTGCGGAACTGCTCACACCGGAGGTCGTCGAAGGCGTCGTCGCCGTGCGGCGCTATGAGATCGCCACCTTCGGCGACCTCTCACCGGCCGAGACCACGCAGGCGTTGCGCCTCGCGTGGAGTTGTTGACCCAGCTCGTGACCCAGTACCCGACCCAGCACCCGAGAAGGAGACAGCGATGAGCACCAGCACGTCGTCGGCCAGTCCATCAGGAGGAGCCGACCAGCTTCCGCACCGCCGCCTGCCCTTCTGGGTGGCGCTCGCGATGTCCGTCGCCCTGGTGGGGCCGACATTGGCGATGTCCGGCAACGGCCAGGGCCTGATCGGGACCGTCGGGAAGGCCATCCCGCTGGTGTTCCTGATCGGCTTGGTCGGCGTGGCCCTGGTCGGCTACAGCTTCGTGCGGCTGACCCGGCACCTCAACCACGCGGGCTCGGCCTACGGGTTGGTGGGCGGCACCATCGGGCCGCGGGCCGGATTCTTCTCCGGCTTCGCCATGCTCGGGGCGTACGTGGGCTTCGCGATCGGCACGCTGGCGTTGACGGCCGCCTTCGTCAACGCGTTCATCGCCGAACTGCAACCCGGCAACGAAAACCCCTACCAGGTACCGTGGCTCGCGGTCGTGGTGATCGGCGCCGTGGTCTCGTTCCTGCTCTCCGGCCGCGACGTACGGCTGCTGGCCAAGATCCTCCTCGGCATCGAGGGGGTCGGCATCCTGGCGATGGTCGTGCTGGTGGTGGTGATCTTCGCCAAGGGCGGGGCGCCGACGACCGGGATCGACTTCAGCGCATTCTCCTTCGACGGCGTATCCGCCTCCGCAGTGCTCAGCGCGGTCGTCGCGGCGTTCCTGTCGTGGGCCGGCTTCGAGGCCTGTGCGTCGATGGGCGAGGAGACCGACAACCCCGGCCGCAACATTCCCCGTGCCCTCGCCGGGACGCTGCTCCTGACCGGTGTGCTGTTCGTCGTGGTGATGTTCGCCCAGGTCGTCGGCTTCGGTACCGACGCGGCAGGGCTGGATGCCTTCCAGAACTCGGGAAACACGCTGGGCGACTTGGGTAGTAGCTACGTGGGGCAGTGGTTCAGCCTGTTGATCATCTTCACCGCGATCGTGTCGGCGTTCGGCTGCCACCTGGCCTGCTCGGCGACGTCGGGCCGGATGCTCTACGCGTTCGGGCGTGACGGGTTCGGCCCCAAGTTCATCGCGCAGATCAACGAGAAGACCGGCGGTCCCCGGACCGCGACGTGGCTCGTCGTCGGCGTGTCACTGGTGGTCGTCCTCATCTGTGGTGCCCTGGGCTGGCCCGACATGGGCACCGGCAACCCCGCGATCAACACCTACTTCTTGTTCGCCGTCGCGGGCTCGGTGTGCCTGATGGTCTGCTATCTGCTGGTCGAGATCGCCGCCATGTGGTTCGTGGGTGCGCCCAGGTTCGTCCCCATCCATGGCGGTACGGGCAAGGTGCTCGGTCTGCTGCTGCCCGCGCTCGGCGCGGTGGTGATCACGGCGGTCCTGTGGTTCAACGTCAAGGGTGCGGTCACCTGGTTGGACGCCCCGCTACTCGGATTGTATTGGTGTGTCATCGGATTGGTGATCGCCATTGCCGCCTCCGGTATCGCCAAGCGCGTCGGTCAGTCGTTGAGCGACGAGCTGGCACAGACCCAATGAGCACGCTGTACGCCCGGGACGACGCTGCGATCGCGGGAATCGAGAAGCTGCGCTTCTTTCCGTTGGAGGTCGTGTCGGGGCACGGGTCGACACTGGTCACCCCCGACGGTCGCGAACTCCTCGACCTCTCGGCGACGTGGACGGCAAGTGGTCTCGGGCATGGCCACCCGGCCGTCGTGGAGGCGGTGAGCAGGGCGGTCCGCACCGCGCCGGGTTCGGGTGGCCTGTCCGCGGTGCATCCCGACTCGGTGGGTCTCGCCGAGGACCTCCTGGCGTTGGTTCCCGGTAGCGGTGAGCGCCGGGTGTACCTCGGGCACGCCGGATCCGACGCCAACGACGTGGCGCTGCGGGCCTGTCGGCATGCCAGCGGTCGGCGCACCGTCATCGCCTTCGAGCACAGCTACCACGGCGGCGTCGGCTTGGCCATGGCCGTGTCGGGCGTGCACGTCGACGCGGGTGTGCCGCCGGATCCGGACGCCGTATTCCTGCCCTACCCCAACCCCTTTCGTCCGGTCCGGGACTCAGAGGCGGACGTCACGGCCTGTCTCGCACTCGCCGACGAACACCTCCGCACCGATTCCATCGCCTGCCTGATCGTCGAACCGATCTTGAGCGACGGCGGTCTCGTCGTTCCGCCCGACGGCTTCCTCGCCCGCCTGCATGACCTCTGCCGCCGCTACGGCGTGCCGATGATCTGCGACGAGGTCAAGATGGGCCTCGGGCGGCCCGGCACGCTGCACGCCTTCGAACACGATGGCGTGGTCCCCGAGATCGTCACCTTCGGCAAGGTGCTGGGCGGCGGCCTGCCGTTGTCCGCAGCCGTCGGGCCGGCCGAGATCCTGGACCATCCACCCGCAGCGGCGCTGCTGACCACCGCAGGCAATCCGGTCTGCACGGCGGCCGGGCGTGCGGTGCTGGCGACCATCGTCGGCGACCGGCTCCCGGAACGGGCCGCGAAGGTGGGGGCGTTGCTCGCCGATGGATTGCGAGCGCTGTCCGGATCACCCGGCTCCGAGCGCATCGGTGACGTCCGCGGGCGCGGTCTGGCGATCGGGGTGGAACTCGTCGACCCGCAGACCGGGGAACGCGATCCACGGCTGGCCGCGCAGGTGGTCTACCGTGCATGGGAATTGGGTGCGGTGGTCTACTACGTCGGGGGCAACGTCTTGGAGATCACTCCGCCGCTGGTGCTCACCGAAGCCGAAGCGGGTCGGGCGGTCGAGATCCTCGGTGCAGCCCTCGCCGATGCCGCCGCCGGACGAGTGAACGCCGAAGAGGTGGCCCGATATGCCGGCTGGTGAGCTAGGGGACGTCTTCGACGGGGTCCACGAGGTCGTACCCGACGCGCTGGCAGACCACCTGCGCGGCATCGCGCTAATCGACCACCACGTCCACGGCACCTTCAACGCGCCCGTCGGCCGGCGTGACTTCGAGGCCGCGATCAATGAGGGTTCGACCGACCCCGTGCCGAGCTTCATGACCCAGTTCGATTCTCCGCTAGGGCTTTCCATCCGTCGCTGGTGCGCACCGCTGCTCGGCCTCGAGGCGCTCGCCGGTGCCGACCAGTACTGGGCGCGCCGCAGCGAGCTGTCAGCCGACGAGCTCTCCACGACGATGCTGCCCGCGGCGGGGATCGCTCGCTGGATCGTCGACACCGGGTTCAAGGGTGATCTCATCACCACCCCGGTTGAACTCACCGCCCTCAGCAACGTGCCGTCGTCGGAGATCCTCCGCCTGGAGCGGCTCGCCGAGGACCTGCTGCAGGACGGGACGTCGCCGGCCGACTTCCCCGAGGCATTCCGCACGGCGTTGCGGGCGGCCGTCGCCGACCCAGAGGTAGTGGGCACCAAGACGATTGCGGCCTACCGCACCGGCTTCGACGTCGATTGGACCCGTCCGACCGACGCCGAGGTTGTCGCCCACGCCCGCGACCTCGCCGAGCGCCCGCGCCCGCTGCGCGTCGACGATGAGCTGGTGATCGCATTCGGGGTGCACGAGGCCGCCGAACACGGTCTGCCCATCCAGTTCCACGTCGGCTTCGGCGACCGCGACATGGACCTGCACCGCAGCGACCCGATGCTGCTGCTGCCCTTGCTGCGGACGATGACACCGGTGCCCGTGCTGTTGTTGCACTGCTACCCCTTTCAGCGGCAAGCGGGCTACCTGGCGCAGGCGTTCGATCACGTCAACTTCGACGTGGGGCTTGCGATCAACTATCTGGGTGTGCGCTCGACGGGCCTGGTCGCCGAAGCGCTCGAGACGGCGCCGTTCGCCAAACAGCTGTACTCGTCGGATGCCTTCGGTCCGCCCGAACTGCACGTGTTGGGTTCGGTGCTGTGGCGCCGCGCGATGGGTTTGGTGCTCGGCGGTTGGATCCGCGCGGGGGACTGCGGCGTCGAGGATGCGATCCGGATCGTCGACATGATCGGGGTGGGCAACGCCGAGCGGGTGTATGGAACTCCATGACGCCGCACCGCTATTCGACGCGCTGAGACAGTTCGTCGAGCGGGATCAGGCGCCGTTCTACAGTCCCGGTCACAAGGGCGGCCGGACCTTGGATCCGTGGTTCCGCGACCATCTCGCCGACCTCGACCTGAACAACCTGCCCGACACCGACACGCTGCACTGCCCCGACGGTCCGATCCTGGCGGCCGAGGAGTTGATCGCCGACGCCTGGGGCGTCGGCCAAAGCTTCATCCTCGTCCAGGGTTCGACGACCGGGAACATCGCGGTCGCCCTGTCGGCGTTGCGGCCCGATGAGCCGGTGCTGGTGGTGCGCAACGCCCACAAGTCGGTGCTCGCCGGCCTGGTTCAGGTGGGGGCCCGACCGGTCTGGGTGGAACCGCGCTGGGACGACGAGTTCGGCGTCGCTCACGGGGTGGACGTCGGCGTCGTGGAACGCGCCCTCGACGACAGCGGTGCCAAGGCGCTCTGGGTGCTGCATCCCACCTACTACGGCACCACGGGTGACATCGCGGCGCTCGCCGCCGCGTGCCGCCGACATGACGCCAAACTGCTTGTCGACGGCGCACATTCGCCACACTTCGCCTTCCATCCGGACCTGCCCGCTCCCGCTGAGACGGCCGGCGCGGCAGCGACCGTGCAATCGGTGCACAAGATCCTCTCGGGTCTGAGCCAGGCGGCGGTGCTGCACGTCGACCCGACGCTGCTCGACCCGGCGACGGTGCGGCGGGGGCTGCAGCTGATCCAGACCACCAGCCCGCACTTCGCGATCATGGCGTCGATCGACCTGGCCCGGCGGCAGATGGTGCTGCACGGCCGAGAGCTACTCGACGCGACGCTCGATCGCGCCCGCCGGACCGCAGCCCGGCTGGCCGCCATCCCCGGCCTCACGGTGCTACGGCCCGAGCATCTCGCCGGCGCCGGCACCGGTTTCCATCAGCTCGACGAGACGAAGCTGCTCGTCGGGACGACCGGCCTGGACCTCGATGCCCGCGACATCCTCAAGCGACTCAACGACGTTCACGGTGTGCAGCCGGAGTTGAGCGGCGCCGGCCACGTCCTGTGCATCACGACCATTGGCAACACCGAAGCCGACATGGATCGGTTGGTCGCCGGGTTCGCGGAGGTCGCCGGGTACGCCGGCATGCGTCCGGCTGGGCGGCGAACGGCGTTGGTCACCGATCTGCTGGCCGTGCGGCCGGAAACGGTGTTGACCCCGCGCGAGGCGTTCTTCGCCGGCGAGGAGACGGTCGCCGTGGGCCGGGCATGCGGTCGTATCTCCGCCGAGGCCATCACGCCCTACCCGCCGGGTATTCCGCTGGTGATGCCGGGGGAGCGGCTCGACGACGACGTGCTCGGGCTGCTGACATCGCTGCGCGACGCCGGCAATCCGATCAGTTCCTCCGACCCGACGCTGGGTTACGTCAAGGTCGTCCGCTGACGCCGACGCCTAGGCTGCTGGCATGCCGAATTCCGATGAGCGCACCGCAACGGCGATGCAGGCGGCGGTGGACGTCATCGCGGCGTTCGGCGCACACGACACGGAGCGTTACTTCGCCGGCTTCGCTCCCGAGGCGACGTTCCTGTTCCACGCCGAGCCGGCATTACTCCCGTCGCGGGCGGCCTACGAGGCGCTGTGGGCGGGCTGGGAGCGCGACGGGTTCCGGGTCCTCTCCTGCCGGTCGCTGAACCCGCGGCTCGATCTGATCACCGACGACGTCGCGGTGTTCACCCACACCGTCCGCACCCGGCTGGCGGGAGTCGACGAGGAGCAACGCGAGCGCGAGACGATCGTCCTTCGCCGTGAGCCGGACGGTCGGTGGCTCGGTGTGCACGAGCATCTGTCCCTGGATTCGCCGCAGGACTGAGGAGCGGTCGGCCCACCTGACAAGGAACTGACGAACGCGTTAATTCCTTGGGGGAAAGCGCCGAATCGGGGGTTGTGAGCGACTAGGTTTTTACCCGAGGACACCAGCGCGTGGCCGGCCGGTCGGCGTGTGCCCGTGGGAGGTATTCGCTGATGGTCGGACATTGCTTCGTGAGCGCACCGGGCCGGGCCTTGGTGGCTGTTCAGGTCCTTGGGACCGGTGTTGCGGGAGCGGCGGTGGTGGGTGCGGGGCTGTGGTTGGGGGTCACCGTTGGTGCGCCCGTGCCCGGCCCGGCCGTCGTGTTGATGTCGGTCGACTCGGCACGTCCTGCGCCGCCTCTATCGCCGGTGGCCACCGGCACCTGTGACGATTTGTGGTGCACCGGCCTGATCGGTACGCGCGCGGCCCCTACGCCGCATGCGTTGGCCGCGGCGGTGGTGTCGCAGCCCGTGTGGGTGCGGCCGATCATCGGGTCGGGCGGGTGGCTGATCGGTGATGGTCTCGACGCTCTGGGTACCTGCACGGGTGCGGCTTGCATCGGTGGTAATGGTGGGCTGCTTTGGGGTAATGGCGGTGCCGGCGCGAACGGCGGGGCCGGCGGTAGTGCGGGATTGATCGGCAACGGCGGCACTGGCGGTGATGGGTTGCTCGTTGGGGTGGCGGGTGGTCGCGGTGGGGCTGGTGGGTTGTTTCACGGTGACGGTGGCAGTGGTGGGCGTGGCGGTATCGGCGCGGCTGGTGGTGGTGGTGGTGACGTGGGGTTGTTGTCGCTGTTCGGGATCGGCGGTGATGGCGGTGATGGCGGGGCGGGAATTGGCGGTACCCGCGGCGGTGACGGCGCGGACGGCGGTGACGGTGCGGACGGGGCTGCAGGACTCGACGGCGGTGCTGGTGCGGACGGCACTGCGGGGCTCACCGGTGGCGACGGGGCGGATGGCACGCCGGGCCGGGACGGCGTCGACGGTGCGGCCGGCGTGAACCCGACCCCCACCGGCGCCCCCGGTCTCGACGGCATCAGCGGGACTGACACCACGCAGACGGGGGAGATCTTTGCGGGTGATGCCGGAACCGGGGGCGGCGCTGGCAACCCGGGCGGGAGGGGCGGCAACGGCACATCATCGAACCTTCTCTTGATCGGATCGGGTGCATTGATCGGCGGTGCGGGCGGCACTGGTGGTGCCGGCGACCCTGGCGCCAACGGCGGTGCCGGGGGGGACGGCGGAAACGCGAGGCTCAGGACCTTCATGGGACCGGACGCCATCGCGCTCGGTGGTGCCGGTGGTGCGGGTGGTCGAGGCGGTACCGGTGCCAGTGGCGGGGCCGGAGGGGCCGGCGGCACCGCCTACGCTGCCGACCAACTCGAAGCCCCGATCAGAGGGCTGGCGGTCGGTGGTGCCGGCGGAAATGGCGGCGATGGCGGCCAGGGTGCGGCAGGGAAGAACGGCACAGCCGGCACCGCGGGCGGGGACGGTCTGCCCGGTTCGGATGGCACCCCCGGCGGGGACGGTCGGTCCGGCGGGAACGGAACCCCCGGCGGGGACGGACAGCCCGGCGTGAACGGCACCGCGGGACGCCCGGGCACCCCGGGCATCGCCGGGGGAGCCGGCGGCGCCGGTGGTCGCGGCGGACTGTTCGGCACCGGCGGCAACGGCGGAAGCGGCGGGCTGGGCGCCGACGGCGGGGCCGGCGGCACTGGCGGCAATGCCGGTAGCGGCGGTAACGGTGCCGCAGGTGGCAACGCAGGTAACGGCGGTAACGGGGCCGCTGGTGGCGCCGGCGGTAGCGGGGGTGACGGCGGTCTCGGCGGTAATGGCAGTAGCGGGGGTGACGGAGCCACCGGAGGTTCCGGCGGGAACGGCGGCCCCGGCGGTAGCGCCTCAGTTCCTGTGAATGGGGGAACCGCGAGACCCGGTAAGGACGGTTCGGGCGGGCAAGGCGGCGATGGAGGTACGGCCGGGCTCGCTGGTGAGCGCGGAACGGGTGGCCTCGCAGGGACCGGTGGTAACGGCGGCGCCGGCGGGGCCGCGGGAGCAGCAGGCAACCGTGGGGCAGGCGGGTCTGGAGGCGCCGCCGGCGTCGGTGGGGCAGGCGGGTCTGGCGGCGCCGCCGGCGGCGGTGGGGCGGCAGGCACCGGTGGACCGGCTGGAGTGTTCGGGCGCACCGGCACCACGGGAGTGGCGGGTGGCAACGGGACCGCGGGCCAGACCGGCACCGCGGGAACTGATGGCGGCCCCGGGGCTTCTGGGGCACCGGGCGCACCCGGTGCCCCTGGACAAGCCGGCAGTCGGGGATCCAGCGGACAAGCCGGTACCGCGGGCACCCCCGGCGCCCCCGGGGCCAACGGCAACCCCGGCCAGGCCGGTGCCGACGGCAACCCCGGTAGCTGACCCAGAGCTCGCGCACGCGACACGGCGGGAGTCGATGCGGAGCAACGCGAGCGCGAGAGGATCAGCCCTCGCCGCGAGCTAGACGGTCGTTCGCTCGGCGCGCCCGAGCACCTGTCCCTGGATTCGCCGGGGACCGCGCCGAGGCCGAGGCGTACGGATCCAGGAACGCAGGTAGCCTCGGCGGTAACCCCACGACCTGGATCGAGGTGCCTCGTCATGTCAGACCCCCAGTCTGTTCAGGTACGACCGGCCCCGCCCTCACGGCCGGGGCGAAGCTGGCTCCGGCTAATCCCCGTCTTCGCCCTCCAACTGCTCCTGCTGGGGGTGCCGTGGTGGACGCTGCTGGCAGCGGGTGCGCAGTGGCCGGCCGCCGTGGTCGTCGTCGGGACCGTCGGGTTCGTGGCGGCCTTCGTCGCGCTCCCGGTCATGACGATGCTCGGGCATGGCCGGCGCCACCTGGACTGGGCGGCCGTCACCGGCGACGCCCTGCTCGGAGCGGTGTGGGTGCTCTTCGTATGGTCGGTGTTGGCACAGCTGTTGAGGCTGGCGCTGGCGATGCTCGGCGTCGATGACCCGATCAGATCACGCGTGGTGGCGGTCGCGGTCGTCGCGGTGGTAGTGGGACTGCTCGTCTGGGGATACGCCGAGGCGATCCGACTGCCGCGGACCAAGCACGTCGACATCGTCCTTCCCCGACTAGGCCCCGGACTGGACGGCCTGCGGGTCGCGATGGTCACCGACACGCACTACGGGCCGCTCGACCGCACCCGGTGGTCGACGCTGGTCGCCGACCGGATCAACGAGATCGACGCCGACGTCGTCTGTCACGTCGGTGACCTCGCCGACGGCACGGTGGACGTGCGGGAACCGCAGACCCGCCCGCTCGCGGGGGTGCGCGGCAGATTGGCCCGCGTCTACGTCACCGGCAACCACGAATACTTCAGCGAAGCGCAGGGTTGGCTCGACTACATGACCGACATCGGTTGGGATGCGTTGCACAACAGGCACATCGTGGTCGAACGCGGCGGTGACGAGCTCGTCCTCGCCGGCGTGGACGACGCCACCGCTCGGGGATCGGGCACCGAGGGGCACGGGGCCAACCTGGAGGCCGCCCTGGCCGGCGCCGACCCGACGCTGCCGGTGCTCCTGCTCGCGCACCAACCGAAGCAGGTACCCGACGCCGTTGCGGCCGGGGTCGACCTCCAGATTTCGGGGCACACCCACGGCGGCCAGATCTGGCCCTTCAACTTTCTGGTCAGGCTCGATCAACCGGTGGTCCACGGGTTGAGCCGCCACGGTGACCGGACGCAGCTCTACACCAGCCGGGGGACCGGGTTCTGGGGCCCGCCGTTCCGGGTGTTCGCGCCGAGCGAGATCACGGTGCTGACGCTGCGCCGAGCCTGACGTGGCGTTGCGGACACGTGGTCGCGGCGTCCCCGTCGGCACCTTCGACGTGGCGTCCAACCGGTGGATCAGGGACGCCGCCGCCGTCGGTGCGACGACCCGCGGCGAGCTGACGGTGGCGACCTTCAACATCTGGTTCAGCGACTACCACGCCGACGAACGCTACCGCGCGATCGCCGACGTGTTGTCGCGAAACATGCCCGACGTCATGGTGTTTCAGGAAGTCACCCCCGCGGCATTGGAGATCTTCCTCGCCCAGCCGTGGGTGCGGGTGCGTTACCGCTTCGCGGAGGTCACCGGTGGCGCCCTGGGAAACTACGGCATGCTGATGCTGTCCCGGCTGCCGATCGAGCGGGTCGGCTACACCCCGCTGCCGACGAACCTGGCGCGGGGGTTCATGACCGCCGAACTCGACGCTGGGGGTACCACGCTGACCGTGGTCGCAGTGCACCTCGAGAGCGGCAAGGCCGCCGTGCTGTTGCGGGCCCGACAACTGGGCCGTGTCCTTCGCACCCTCCGTCGAGCCGAGAACGCAGTCGTACTCGGCGATTTCAACATGCGCGATGGCGAAAACGGCCGCATCCCGGAGCCCTACCTCGATCTCTGGCCCGCCCTGCGGCCGGGCGACGCCGGCTTCACCGAGGACACGACGATCAACCTGATGCGGCTCGACAGCAAGAACAAGCAGCGCCACGTGCGCTTCGACAGGGTGCTCCTCAAGGGTGACGATTGGTCGGCGACGGACATCGACCTGCTGGGCACCGAGCCGATCTCCAGTGAGCTGCCGCGGGTGTTCCCGTCGGACCACTTCGGGGTGATCTGCCGATTGCAACGCCGCGCCTCACCGGAAACGGTTCGGAGTCAACGGTTCTGGCGACGGTAAGGGTCAGAAGCTAAGGCGACGATACCGTTGCAGTCGCCGCATCGCCGCGGCGTTCGCCGGCCCGTCGACGGGACGCAACGCCAACTCCACCCGGGTGCGCACGTCGTCGGTGTCGAAGTGGGTTCCGATCGCGACGAGGCAGTTGCTGTGCGTCGGCACCCGCGCCGTCGCGACGTGAACCGACGCCCCGACGACGTTGACGACGTAGCTGCGCACCCGGTCGCGGGTGCGCACGGACACGGTCCCCTTGACGCGGTACACGCCCGCGGGCGGATCCTCGAGGAGGTCGAGCAGCACACCCGGGTCGAGGCAGCCGTCACTGCTCGCCGTGACCGACGCGGCGTGAACGTGGTGGGGGTCGTCGGTGTGTGCGTCGAGGAGCAGTTCGCGGATCGACAGTTGACCAGAGCCGTCGTCGGAGTCGGAGACGTCGTAGAGCAGAGCCGGATCGATCCTGGCACCGATGGCGCCGACGACGTGCGCGTGCGGATTGCGTTCCCGGATCCTGGCTTCGATGCGACCCAGCTCGGCGGCCCGCTGGTCGGTGGGAAGCTGATCGAGCTTGTTGACGACGATCAGGGATGCCGCCCCGTAGCGGGCGAGCGGCATGCCGCCGCGGTCGACGACGTCGAAGTGGGTGACCGCATCGATGACGTCGACGACGCCGCCGGGCCGCACCCGCTCGACCCCGCTGAAGCGGATCAGCCGGGATACCGCGACCGGGTCGGCGAGACCGCTGGCCTCGACGATGATCGCGTCCAGGGCGAGGCGCGGGTCGGTGAGCTTCTCCAGCGCGTCGTCCAGCCCGCCGTCGTCGTCGAGGCAGCAGACGCAGCCGCCCGCGATCGACACGGGCTCGTCGACCTGACCGGTGACCAACCCGGCGTCGACGTTGACGTCGCCGAAGTCGTTGATGACGACGCCGATCCGTGCGCCCGGTGCGCGGAGCACGTGGTTCAGGAGGCTCGTCTTGCCGGCGCCGAGGTAACCGGTGAGAGCGATGACGGGGATGGCTCGCACCCGAGGAGTGTAGGGCGGGGCGCAGTACCCTCGGCCAGGTGGTTGAAAGCACTCCGCTCAACGCGTTGATGGCGCGCGCGGGTGGGGTTCGCGGGCTGATCTACACGTCGCTTCCGGTGACCGCCTTCGGCGCGGTGAACGCCTTCGCGGACCTCGGGTGGTCGCTGGCCGCCGCCCTCGGTGTCGCGGCGGCCGTCCTGCTGTGGCAGCTGGTGCGGCACGAGTCGGTCCGACCGGCACTGTTCGGCTTCTGCGGGGTGGCCGTCGGCGCGGGGTTCGCGTTCGTCACCGGCCGGGCCAAGGACTTCTATCTGCCCGGCATCTGGACGTACCTGGTGCTGGGGATCGCCTTCACCGCGTCGGTGCTGATCCGCCGCCCGCTCATCGGTGTCGGGTGGGCGTGGATCACCGGCCGCGACGGCGCGTGGCGCGGGGTGCCTCGGGTGCGGCGGGCGTTCGACCTCGCCACCATCATGATGGCGTCGGTGTCCTGGGCCCGTTTCGCGGTGCAGTACTACCTCTACGACACCGATCAGCCCGGACTGCTCGCCACCGCGCGCATCGCAATGGGGTGGCCGATCTGGGTGGTGACCACGGCCCTGATCTACTTGGCCGTCAGGACCGCCATTCGGGCGCTGCCACGCGCATCCGACACGGCGTGATTCACCGATTCGGAGGGAACGACACATGGCCGATGCAGACGCCGCCGCGATCCGCGCTGAGCGAGGTGACTGGGTGCACGACCATCTCGAGGAGTATCTGAGCTCGGGCGGCGCCCGGGGACACATCCTCGACCTGGGTTCCGTCGGCGGTCACACGCTGACGACGCACTGCCTGATCAGCTGCGCGGGCCGCAAGTCCGGCAAGACGTACGTCACGCCGCTCATCTACGGCAACCTCGGCGGCGAGATCGTGGTCGTCGCGTCCAAGGGCGGTGCCGACACCCATCCGGAGTGGTACCTCAACATCCGCGAGAGCAAGACGATCGGCGTGCAGATCGCGACGCAGGCGTTCGAGGCCACCTGGCGCGAGCCCGAGTACGAGGAGCGCCACCAGGTGTGGTCGTTCATGACCCACCTGTTTCCGCCCTACCTCGGCTACCAGACCTCGACGACGCGGCACATCCCCGTGGTGATGTTGCGGCCCGGACGCTCGATCCCCGTCTTTCAAGGCGATTTCGGCGCGTAAACGTTCGGTCAGCGAACGTCTACGCGCCGAAATCGCAGAGGCGGCAGAGCTACGCGCCGACGGTCTCCTTGGTGACGAAGGTCATCACGTAGCCGATCGGGATTCCGGTCCGGTCGGCGATGCACTCGCGCGCCGCCAGCTCGACGCCCGCGCGGCGCCGCGCGTGGGTGACGCCACCGATCTCCGGGATGCGGACCGTCCAGCCGTCGATGTCACGGCTGATCTCGATGTCGAAGCTCTGACCGACCGTCTGGTAGCTCACGCGGTGGGTGAGGTGCTGCCTGCGGTTGCTGCGAAGGGACTGCGCGCGCCGCAGGGTGGGCTGAATGGGCATGAAGGGTTTCCTGTGTCGTCGACGAACCGCGGGCAAGGATAATGCGGGATCGGCGAAATCACCTAATCGTTCGCAGGCCGCGTGCAACGGTGATCGGAGACGAATGCCGTGGTCGTGAATTGTCTTCGCTCAGAACTACTTTCAGATGTTCAGCGGGTGTTCACCCATTCGGCATGCAGCCGTTCACTGGCAGTAGGACCGCGTCGCGAACGCCAGCGCCCGCCGGTATTCGGCGTCGAGATCACGCGCGGCGGCGACGTCGTTGCTGGCGGTCTCGAGGTCGACGTCGCACTGGGGTGCACGCAGCGAATCCCATTGTGCGGCAATCTCGGAAACCATCGTGCGATTGAGCGCGTCGATGGTGGCTCGGGAGTCCGATAGATCAGGTGCTGCCGTGGGAGCCCCGCCGGGGTCGAGCTTCCACTCACCGAACCGGTCGTATTGGACCGCGACCGTGGCATCGATCTGGTCGCGGAACGCACGCGCCACGTAGGAGGGGTCGACGCCCACGTCGCCGGCGGCCGCGGTCACGGCGTCAATCACCTGTTGCTCGCGCACCGCATCCTCGATGGGTGCGTGAGTGATCCACTTCGAGGCGGCGACGGCGTCGGCGGTCTCCAGACGCTGGGCGGCGGCATCGACCAACGCGAACAGGGACGGCGGTTCGGCCTGCGCCGGCGTCGGCACGGCCAGCAGGGCGAGCGCCGCACCTGCGACGGCGATCCCGACGCGGAGGCCTGAAGCGGTGGTGGTCATGTCGACAACGTAGACCGAGTCAGGGTCGGCGGTCCGCTGCGCCGCCGTTGGCGCCGGTGCCCGCTGCGCCGTCGGTGCCGTTGGCCACGAAGATGTTGACGATCGGAACCAGGCTGGCGAGGCCGATGACGTAGTAGAACAGCTTGAACTCCACGGGGCCATTGAAGGCAGCTGTCAGGGGATTGGGAGTGGGTGACGGGGCTCAGCAGGAACAGGCTGGACCCGAGGCTGCCGTTGGCCCCCGTGACACATTCGCTCGGCAACAGCGGGCGCCCGATACTGGTGGCCGGTGACAGCGACGGCGCCACGACTGGTGCGGCCTGCGCCATTCCTGCAGTTGTGATACAGCTACTACATTGAGTTAGCTGTTCCGCCGGAAGCGGGTCGATCCAGACAGGTATGCCATACGCTCAACCGGTGGCTGAGTCGACGTGGTGGCAGTACGTGCTCACCGTTACCGGCAGTGCCAGTCAGAAGGGCATCGCCGACGCAACGGGAATCGATCAATCCAGTATCTCGCGCTGGCAGCGGGGCGCCACGAAGCCTCGAGCGGAAGCGGCGGTCGCCCTTGCCCGCGCCTACGGTCACTCGCCGGTCGAGGCCCTCGTGGCCGCGGGTTACCTGAAGAGTGACGAGCTGGGCGTGGTCGAACTGACGACGCTGACCGGAGACCTCAGCGGAGCGTCGATAGATTCACTGCTGAGCGAGGTTCGGCGACGGGTGCTCGCCGCCGACGCGGAGCACGCGCAGTCCTGGCCGGCTGGCTGGACCTCCGACGACGCGCGCATGGGCGGGGCGCAAGACCGCGAGCAGAGCGGCGATCTCAACGGCTGACAGATCCTGCGGCCGAACGCGGGTCATCACCTGTTCCAATTCCCACCGCAAGTGCGGCAAGACGGTGATCGCGTGGGACGCGACAGCGTCGATGGGAGAAGTCATGTCGTCGCCTACCTTAAGCCAGCGGTGCACGGGTGGGTCCGATCCTCGGACCAGCGGGGACACGGCTGGCTCGTCTTGCGCCGGGTGATTCCGCACGACGCAATAGTGTCATGGTGCTCTCTCCCGTCGAAAATCTCAAGCAAACTTCATTTCCGAACTTTGCGACTGTTCCGGGGGTCACGTCGGGCATCCCCTGGTCGGCCATCGAGCAAAGCGCCGGGCGGCCACCTCGTCGAGGTCGGGACGAAGGTGCGGCGCACGACCCGCTTTGACGGGCGACGTCGTCCGTCTCGCGGGGCAGTCCACCGAACTGAGAGAAATTCTCCCCTTTGAACAGGCTTTCTCATGAAAGTTTCGCGGCGTCGGTGCGATCCGCACTGTCGAAGTTACAGCGGATGTGGCCCCCCGCAGCGACCTCGAGAAGCCATCGTCACGAAGTTGTCATGCCGCTGGTTTTCCGAGCGTGGCAACAGGGATGGTGACGATTGGGTGGCTGCTTCTCCGGCGCGAAGACCACCGACGGGCAAACGCTGGAGCGAACATGTGTCAAATGTGTTGACTGTTTGCCAAGATCATTGGCCGATACCTCTGGCAGGGCCCACGGTTACGTGACTTTTCATCGTGACGGTCCATGACGAACAGCGGTTCGCGCAGCAAAGTGAGGCCCGATGACTGGAAGGCCATTAGGTTGGGAAGCCATGCAATCGACGACGGGACGCGCAGTGCGACATGTCCGGGTGTTCCGTGCTCTCGCCGCCTGCCTGCTCATCGTGGCGGCGTGCGGGAATCCCGGTGCTGACAACGGCACCGGCGCGGTAGGCGAGACGACGGGCACTGGCCCGTCGGGTCCGCCTGCGCGCCAGGTGGTGAGCCCGTCCCTTCTCGACGCAGGCAAGTACCCGACCTCACCGCGTCCGCCACTGGGGGTGTCGGGCAACCCCGCCACCGGTGCGATCGCCGATGCACAACACATGGCCGACTTCGTGGTGGGCCCCTGGGAGGTCGACGAGAAGCTCGTCGACACTTATCTCAACAGCTACTACGTAATCGGGAGCGCCGACGTGCTGCAGCAGTTGGGGCCCGAGGAGATCGCGAACGCAGCCGGCCGGAGCGGACTCGTCAACGGCTTCGCCTCGGCTCGCCAGAAAGCGGATGAGGCCGCCATGGTGAACGCCGTGCTGCGGTTCCCCGATCCGGCCGCGGCCGTGGCGGCCAGTGCGGCGATGGGTGACGCGGCGGTGAAGCAGCCGGTCAAGGGCGTCACGCCAGCGGTGGCTCCGATTCCCGGTCATCCCGATGCCGTGGCGTCGACGTACCCGTTCACACCGCACGGCTCGAACCAACCCCGCGCCACGGTGCGCTCGTTCACACCACACGGACCGTATGTCCTCATGCAGTTCGTGCAATCGGTCGACGGGCTCGATTCCGCCACCGCTCTTGTCGCCAAGGCGATCGACACGCAGCGACCGGTGATCGACCAGTTCACGCCCGCAGTCGACCTCGCCACGGTTCCACTGGACCCCACCGGACTGCTCGCCAGGACCCTCCCCGCGACCGTTGCCGTGACGGCGAAGAACGCGGTGTACGCGGTCCGCGGGGCCGAGCACTTCCAAAGCAATCCGGTCGGCTCGGCGGCGCTGTTCGATGACACGGGAACCACCCGCGTGGCGATGGGGAGCACGAACGTCTACGAAGCCAAGGACGAGGGTTCCGCGGCCTTGATCACCAACGCGTTCAGCGAGGAGGTGTCGTCAACGGAGGGCACCACACCGGCCGACACCGTCGCACCGCTTCCCGACAGCCACTGTTATGCGCTGCCGCAGGCGTTCTACTGCGTGGCGCCCGCCGGTCGCTACGCGATCGAGGTGAGCAGTCCGAAACTCGATGACGTGCACCAGCAGTTGGCCGCGCAATACGTGATGCTCACCGCGACATAGGTCAGCAGCTACTTGGCGTTGGGGCAGGACACGTCGACGTACACAGTCGACGACATGATCATGCTCGCCATCGGACCGTTCGGGTTGCGGATCGCGTCGACGCGGCATTCCTTCAGTGGAACGTTCGGGTTGCCTTGGAGAAAGTTGATCTGGGTGTCGAAGCCGCTCGCCGTCAGCTCACTGACGATGATGTCGGCCGACGCCGATCCCGCCTGCGGGTCGGCAAGCGCTTGCGGCGCCGCCACGAGCGCGGTCACCGCTGCGGCGAACGAACAGAGGGCCAGGGCTCGCGGCCTACGTGATGTCGACGGCATGGTCATCGGAGCTTCTCCTCGGGTAGGTCGGTCGGCTGCCACGGTGCGGTGGCAGTGGATGCCGTTCGGCGGTCAGTTGACTCAGAGCTGAGAGTTCTTGCCGTAACCGCAGCGACGGTCGAAATCAGCGATCGGCTGCCGGATGGCGTCCGTCTCGGCCTTGACGAGTGGATGCGTCGCGTAGTAGTCGACGAGCTTCATCGTCGACTGATCATCGGCGTCGGCCTCAAGGCCCGTGATGAACGCGTTCACGTCGGGGTGGGTGAAGAGGTAGCTCGACATGGCGGCCGCCACGCCGGCCGATACGCCCGCGAAGTCGGCACCGGTGCAGTTCGGCGGTACGGGGTCACCGGACTCCGCCAAAGCCGTTGGGGCACAAAACAACGTCGCCGCAACGGCGGCGGCTCCCAGCGCGGGGATGAAGCGTGCGTTCATGATGCGGACTCCTCGGTACTCGCCTCGGGGGCTGGTGGCAGCCCGTCACGAGAAAGCTACTGCCGCGAAGTGGCCGCACAACGACCGTAGCGTGAACAACAGTACTGGTAGGTACAGTATTGCCGATACGCATGAGCAGCAGTGCTTTCCATGTGTACTATCGAGTACAGTAAAGAAGTCAGGAGCAGGTCGTAGCAGTCAGGAGCGCAATCGTGACGCGGGCCGGACGGCTTCCCAGCGGTGCAACTCGGCTATCGCACTCGACAACGCGTCACGTAGTACCGTGACGTCGTCGCGCACGCGGGCGAGCAGCATCCCGCCCTGCAGTGCGGCGATCACCATTGCCGCCAACCTGTCGGGGTCGGCGCTGCGCTTCAGCTCCCCGCGCTTCCGCATGGCGCGCAGCCCGTCCGCGAGCGGCTTCTCCCACCGCCTGAACGCATCATCGAGGAGCGGACGGAAGGCGGGATCGTTCTTCAGCTCGGCGGCCATGGTCCCCAGCGGACAAGCAAAGGGCCCTTCGGGAGGGGCGTGCAGCTCCAGGTATTGGGCTGCCCACTCCTGGATTCCCTTCCACGAGTCGGTGTGGTCGAGATAGGGCTGTTGCTCCTCGAGGACCCATTCCAACTGCCGCTCGATCACGGCGCCGACGAGGTCGTTCTTGTTCGAGAAATAGTGGTACAGCTGGCTTTTGCCGGAGCCAGCGGCTGCAAGGACCTCGTCCAGGCTCGTCGTCGCGACGCCGCGCTCGTACATCAGGGTGGCGGCCGCATCGATGATCGCCGCGCGGGTACGGCGACCGCGTTCGGTGGTCGGAAGGGGTCGCGCTCCTTCAAGCGGACCGGTATGCATGGTGAACAGTGTATGACTTGACCCGGTAGGACCCGTCGACACCCGCACACGCGGCCCTGCCTGCGTGTACCCTCCGGTACAGTCGGGACGTGGCACTCGACGTCGACGAGGAGTGACATGACAATCGCCGAGCCGCCTGCCGAGGGCGATCACCCGGCCCCTCCCTCGGGCGCGCCCGTCCGGGAAGCGCAGCACGGGTTTCCCGCCGCGATCTGGCGGACGCTGGAGAACCACCCGCCCCCCGGGTTGTCGAAGATCAGATGGCGGAGCCCGTTGCGCGGGCCGTGGTTGACGTCGGTGTTCGGTGCCGTCCTCCTAGTCATCCTGCCGATCGTGATCCTCACCGGGTTGTTGTCCTACATCGCCTACGGCCCCAAGTTCGGCATGGCCATCCCGGCGGACGTCGGGTGGCTCAAGCTGCCATCGTTCGACTGGCCGAGCAACCCGCACTGGCTCTATCGCCTGACGCAGGGTCTGCACGTCGGCCTGGGGCTCGTCATGATCCCGGTGGTCTTGGCCAAGCTGTGGTCGGTGATCCCCCGACTCTTCACGTGGCCACCGGCCCGCTCGGTGGCCAACGTGATCGAACGCGTATCGCTGCTGATGCTCGTCGGCGGCGTGCTCTTCGAGATCGTCACCGGTGTCTTGAACATCCAGTACGACTACATCTTCGGCTTCAGCTTCTACACCGCCCACTACTTCGGTGCGTGGGTGTTCATCGCCGGGTTCGTGGCCCACGTGGCCATCAAGCTTCCGACGATGATTCGCAGCCTGCGCTCACGATCGATGCGTCGGGTGCTCGCCACGTCCCGGGCCGATACGCTGCCCGAGCCGCTCGACGAGAATGGTTTGGTGGCAATCGATCCCGACCCGCCGACGTTGAGCCGACGGGGCATCCTGGCGGTCGTCGGCGGAGGCGCCCTGCTGGTGGCCGTGCTGACCGCCGGGCAGACCATCGGCGGCTGGACCCGCCAGTTCGCCATCCTGCTCCCACGTGGGCGTAGCTATGGCGACGGCCCCAACGACTTTCAGATCAATCGCACGGCCTTCTCGGCCCGCATCGACCCGGCCCTGACGGGCGACAGATGGCGGCTGCAGCTGCTCGGCGGCCCGCAACCGGTGATCCTCGACAGGGCCATGCTGGCCGCGCTGCCTCAGCACACCGCAGAACTGCCGCTCGCGTGTGTCGAGGGTTGGTCGACGGTCGAGACATGGACGGGGGTCCGGCTGGCAGACCTCGCCGCCGCCGCCGGTCGTCCCGAACCGGGCTCGGCGATCGTGTCCTCGCTCGAGCGGTTCGGCGCCTTCAATCACGCTCGGCTGCAACGCAATCAGGTCCTCAATCCCGACTCGCTACTGGCGTTCAAGGTGAACGGCGCGGAGCTGTCCCTGGACCACGGCTACCCGGCCCGGATCATCGTCCCCGCCCTTCCCGGTGTGCACTGCACCAAGTGGGTGGCCTCGATCGACTTCCGGGAGGTCTGATGGACGACGTGTCGGCACGGTTCCGGCGGCTGTACGGTGAGCACGTTCTGCACCTGATCGTGCTCCTCGGAGCGCTCGCGCTCGCCGCCTATGCGATTTGGGTCCTCGGCATCGATCAGCTGTTCAACCCACGGGTGTGGTGGCAGTCGATCGCGGTGTGGTTCGCCGTCGCCGTCATCGGCCACGACCTCATTCTGTTTCCGCTCTACGCCCTGGTGGAGAGGCTCCTGCCCAAGGAACGCCGCCGCGCGAAGCCGACCGACGCGCGCCGGGTGCCGCTGACCAACTATCTCCGGATTCCCACGATGGCAGCCGCTTTGACCTTCGTGCTGTTCCTGCCGGGGATCATCGAACAGGGTGCCTTCACCTACTACGCCGCGACCGGCCTGACCCAGGAGCCGTTCCTGGGACGCTGGCTTCTGCTGGTGGCGGGTTTCTACCTGACCAGCGCCGTCTGCTACGTCGTGCGGACCGTCACGACCAGGACTCGTCCAGCTCCCCAAGCGACTCGATGAGAACGCTGTTGGCGGTGTAGTCCACCGGGCACGCGACGACGCTCACCGTGTCGGCGGCCAACGCCGCCCGGAGGGTGGGCAGCAGCTGGTCCGCCGAGGCGATGCGGTAACCCTTCGCGCCGAAACTCTCGGCGTAGGCAATGAAGTCGGGATTGTTGAACCGGGTGTCGACGTTGTGGCCGATCTCGAGGTCCATCTTCCAGCTGATCAGTCCGTATGCGTCGTCGACCCAGACGAGGATCACCATCGGCGTGCCCACGCGCAGCGCGGTCTCGATCTCCTGCGAATTCATCAGGAAGGAACCGTCGCCGGTGGCGACGAGAACCTTGGCGGTGGGCCGCGCGATCTTGGCGGCGATACCGCCGGGCAGGGTCCACGCCATCGTGGACAGACCGTTGGAGATCAAGCATGTGTTCGGTTCATAGGTGGGATACAGCCGCGCCATCCACATCTTCAGCGCGCCGGTGTCGACCAGGACGATGTCGTCGCGGCCCAGGGCTTCCCGGGTGTCTGCGACGATGCGGGTGGGCGCCAGCGGAAAGCGGTCGTCCGCCCGGCCGCGGTCGAGTTCCTCGGCGAGCAGCTCTCGGATGCGCTCCTGTCCCGACGTCGGTGGCTGGCGGCGTTCGACCGCTGCGGCAAGCTCGTCGAGGCTGCGCCCGATGTCGGCGTTCAGTCCGACCGCCACGTCGTAGTGGGCGTCCACCTCGGCCGGAAAGCGGTGCACGTGAATGATCTTCGTCTCGCCGCGCGGGTTGATGCGGATCGGATCGAACTCCTGCAGTTCGTATCCGGCGGCGATGATGACGTCGGCCTGATCGAAGCCGAAGTTCACGTAGTCATGGCGCATGAAACCCACCGCGCCGAGCGCCAGCGGATGATCGTCGGGCATCACGCCCTTGCCGTGGAACGTGGTGGCGACGGGAATGGCGAGGGTTTCGGCGAATCGTCGGACCGCGTCGGCCGCGCCGGCCCTAGCGGCACCGTGTCCCGCCAGAAGCACCGGGTTGCGTGCGGCGCGGAGGATCTCGGCCGCCCGCGCCACCTGCGTGGCCGAGGGATCGTCGGGACGTGGAACGTTGACGCGTAGCGGAGCGGCCGCCTCGGGGGCGTCGGCCGACTCGACGTCCTCGGGTACGGCCAGGTAGACGGCACCCGGCCGCTCGGTCTGGGCGAGCTTGAAGGCCTTGCGGACCATCTCGGGCACCGCACCTGGTGTCGCGACCAGTGCCGACCACTTCGTCACCGGCGCGAACATCGAGACAAGGTCGACGCCCTGGTGGGACTCCTTGTAACTGCGCTGCATGCCCACCTGAGCCGAAAGTGCAATCACTGGCGTCGAATTCGTGGTCGCATCGGCCACCCCGAGGAGCAGGTTGATCGCACCCGGCCCGAGGGTCGCCGAACATACTCCCGCCTTGCCGGTCAGTCGGCCGTAGACCTCGGCCATGAACGACGCGCCCTGTTCGTGACGGGTGAGGACGTAGTCGATCGTCGACCTAGAGAGCGCGTCGACCAGTCGGATGTTCTCCTCACCGGGGATGCCGAAGACGTGGGTGACCCCTTCGTTCTCCAGACACTCGACGATCAACTGGGCCGTGGTGCGACTGGACTCTGGCATCCGACGAGCGTAATCGCCACACCGCCTGGCTGGTAGAGCGGCTGACGGCGAACGACATTCGCCGGATCATCACGCCGACCTCAGGAGTCGGGAACGCCCGCCTGCAGCTTAGCCATCACCTGCTCGAGGTTGAAGCTGGCCGACTCCTGCCGCTGCGGGAACTCGACGAGCGTCTGCAGCATCTTCGCGACGTACGCCTGCGCCGGCGTGAACACGAAGATTCGATCCATCATCCAGTCGAAGTAGGTGTTCGACGTGATGTCGGCACGTTCGTACGGATCGGTGCGCAGGTTGAACAACTTCGGCCCGCGCAGCACGACGTACGGTTCGAGCCAGATCTTCAAGGTGCCCTGGACCCGCTGCTCCATGAACACGATCTTCCAGTTGTCGAACCGCAGCCCGGTCAGGTCGCCATCGTCGGAGACGTAGAAGAAGTGCTTCCTTGGGCTCTCGTCGGTGGCACCGGTGATGTAGTCCAGCTGGTCGTGGCCGTCGAGGTGCACCTTGTAGGTGGTTCCGTTCAGGTCGGTGCCCGCCCTGAGCTTCTCGGCGATGGCGGGCTCCCCGGCTGCCGCGAGCAGCGTGACGAACCAGTCGTTGTGGCTGACGATCCCGTTGAGCACGGTGCCCGCGGGGATGTGTCCGGGCCAGCGCACCATCGCTGGAACTCGGTACGCGCCTTCCCAATTGGAGTTCTTCTCGTTGCGGAACGGCGTCATGCCCGCGTCGGGCCAGCTGTTCATGTGGGGGCCGTTGTCCGTGGAGTACATGACGATGGTGTCGTCGGCGATGCCGAGCTCGTCCAACGTGTCCAGCAGTTCGCCGACGATGTCGTCGTGATCGAGCATCGTGTCGTGGTATTCGGACTGCCAGCGGCCCGCGCGCCCGATGCTCTCCGGCTTGGGGTGGGTGCGGAAGTGCATGTGCGTCGAGTTGAACCACACGAAGAACGGGGTGTCGGCGTCAGCCTGCCGCTTGATGAAGTCGACGGCGGCGTCGCGGAACTCCTCGTCGCAGGTCTCCATCCGCTTCTTGGTCAGCGGGCCGGTGTCCTCGATGCGCTGGGTGCCGTCCCCGTTGGCCCAGGTGTGCAGCACGCCACGAGGGCCGAACTTCTTCCGGAACTCGGGGTCCTTCGGATAGTCGACGTTCTCGGGCTCTTCCTCGGCATTGAGGTGGTAGAGGTTGCCGAAGAATTCGTCGAAGCCGTGCATGGTCGGCAGGAATTCGTCACGGTCGCCGAGGTGGTTCTTACCGAACTGCCCGGTGGCATAGCCCTGCGCCTTCAACGCCGTGGCGATGGTCGGGTCCTCGGCCTGCAGGCCGACCGGCGCACCGGGCATGCCGACCTTGGTGAGCCCGGTGCGGTATGGGTTCTGGCCGGTGATGAAGGCCGCGCGTCCGGCGGTGCAGCTCTGTTCGCCGTAGTAGTCGGTGAAGCGGACACCCTCGGAGGCGATGCGGTCGATGTTCTTGGTGCGGTACCCCATCATCCCGTCGCTGTAGCAACTCAGGTTGCTCTGCCCGATGTCGTCGCCCCAGATGATCAGGATGTTCGGCTTGTCACCCACGAGGTTTGCCTTCCCTTGGCGCCGCTCTTGTGGACGCTCGTGGGCAGAACACTAGGCCCTTCGATTGTCGAACGGGTCGATTCCGCAGTGCGGCCGGGCCCCGTCCCGGGGGGCGCAGGCGCGCACAGCCGAGCTAGGGAGTCCCGGTCCGGAGATCGACCGACACCTCGAACGACGCCCGGTCTGCGCGGTAGACGTCGCGCGCGTATTCGACCCGTCGATCGCTCGCGCCGAAGGTGGTCCTGGTCAACAGCGTTCCCGCCGAACCCGGCCGGACGTTGAGCTGCGCGCTGGAGGAGTCGTCGAGCACGATCGACTCCAACACCGCTGTCGAGCGGCTCAGTTCGATGCCGTACCGGTCGCGCAGGGTCGCCCAGAGGGATCCTTCGTCGGCCAGGTCGAGGATGCCGGGTGTCAGGTCCGCGGGGAGGAACGTCGTCTCCAGCGCGAAGGGCACGTCATCGACGGTGCGCAGCCGGTGAAAGACATGAACCATCGCACCGGCGGAGAGTTCGAGGGCCAGGCGGACCGACGGCGTCGGCTCCTGCTGCTCGGCCCAGAGCAGCCGCGCCGCAGGGTGGCGGCCCTGACGCGACACCTCTTCGGAAAAGCTGCCGATGTGGAACCGCACCCGGGGTTCGGAGACGAACGTCCCGCGCGGCGGTCGCCGGTAGACCACGCCCTCGTTCTCCAGAAGCGACAGCGCCTGCCGCGCCGTCATTCGGCTGACCTGATGCTGTTCGGCGAGCTCACGCTCGGAGGGCAGCAAGGTGTGCGGTCCAAGCTGGTCGACGATGATCCGGTCCCGCACCTGCGCCGCGATGGCGATGTAGCGCGGAGTGGTCGACGGCCGCGTTGCGCCCCTCGAAGCGGTCATCCATGCAGGGTAGCTCCGGACCCGTCATCCGAGGTGACCACTTGGTCTAGGCCACCGCGTGTGAACACGCGGTTTCCAGGGTTGACGGGGCGGTTCAGCGCTCGCATACTTTGGTCGAGCCACATGGTCTATACCACCTGGAGGAACCAATGACCGACCCGCAGCCCGCCGTCCGAGGCAAGGGTGACGAGGCCGAGCTGGCGCAGTTCGGCTACAAGCAGTCGATGGAGCGCCGCACCGGCAAGTTCGCGTCATTCGCCGTGGCGTTCGCCTTCGTCTCCATCGCCACCGGCATCTTCACCACCTACGGAGCGGTGTTGAACTCGTCGGGTCCCGTCGGCATCTGGACCTGGCCGATCGCGGTCGTGGGGCAGCTCGCCGTCGCGTTCGTCCTGGGCACCATTGCGTCGCGGATGCCGGTGACCGGGTACGCCTACCAGTGGATGTCGCGTCTGGCCAACCCGATCCTCGGCTGGATCATCGGGTGGATCTCCTTTACCTTCCTCGCGATCGTCGTCGTCGCGGTGGACTACACGATCGCCTCGACCGTCCTTCCCGTCCTGCTGAACTACGAGGGCAGCTCGACCGTCACGTGGGGGGTGACCGCACTGGTGCTGGTGGCGCAGGCCGTTCTCCTGGCGCTGTCCACCAAGTGGAGCGAGCGCGTGAACAACGGGGCGGTATCCCTCGAACTCGTCGGCATGGTCACCCTGACGGTGCTGTTGCTGGTCGTGGCCGCAGTGCGCGGCGACATGGATCCCGGCAACCTGTTCAGCAAGGGAGCCGTTGCCCCCGAGGGGTTTTGGAGCTTCGGTGACTGGACGTCCGCGGGTCCGTGGATGCTGGGGTTCCTGCTGGGTGCCTTCACCATCGTCGGATTCGAGTCCGCCGCCAACCTCGCCGAGGAGACCAACGATCCCGAGCGCGTCGTCCCGCGGGCGATGTGTCAGGCCGTCATCGCCTCCGGCGTCCTGGGTTTCGTCTTCCTGATCGCCGTGACGTTGGCCGCCGGCGACCCGGTGGCGCTCGCCGAATCGGGCACGCCCATCGCCGACGTCATCGAGAAGACCCTCGGTTCGGTGGTCAGCACGCTCCTCCTACTCATGGTGGTCATCGCCATCTTCGCGTGTGGCCTGGTCATCATGATGACCGGAGTTCGCTTGACGTGGGCCATGTCTCGCGACGAGCGCCTCCCCGGTTGGCAGCAGTGGAACCAGATCTCACCGCGGTTTCACACGCCGTTCAAGGCGACCGTGCTGTTCGTCCTCCTCGCCGAGCTGATCCTGGCGATCTTCTCCCAATCCGAGGACGCCCTGTTCACGCTGTTCGGTGCCGCCACGCTGCTGCCCGCGCTCATCTACGCCGCCACCGTGGTGATGTATCTGGCCAAGCGAAGGAAGCTGCCCGTCAACGGCAAGTTCGACCTCGGTGCGTGGGAGAAGCCGATTCTGGTCGTCGCAGTCGTCTGGTTGACGTTCGAGCTCGCGCTCTTCCGTGACGCCAGCTTCAAGGACGCCTGGCTCTATGTCATCGTGATGGTCGTGATCGGCGCGGGGTACCTCGGCTTCCTGCTCGCCCGACGCGGGCGCGAGGGATTGGCCATGCCCGACCAGCATTCGATCGACGCCGTCCTCGACCACGAAGCGGGCACACTACGGCCATGACCTACGTGCTGGCCATCGACCAGGGCACCTCGGGCACCAAGGCGATCGTCGTCGACGGCGACGGGCGGGTGGTATCGATCGCCGAGGTCGCGCTGCGCCCGGAGTATCTGGCCGGGGGCGGAGTCGAGCAGGATCCCGAGGCGCTGTGGAACTCGGTGGTCGACACGGGTCGTCGGGCACTCGAGGAGGCCGGCGTCCCCGTCGCCGCCGTCGCGCTGGCCAATCAGGGAGAGACCGTGCTGGCGTGGGACCGCGCGACGGGACGGCCGCTGACTCCGGCCATCGTGTGGCAGGACCGCCGCGCGGAATCGGTGTGCGCGGCGCTCGCCGGATCGGCCGACGACGTCGCCCGGCGAACCGGCCTGGTACTCGATCCGTACTTCTCCGCTCCGAAGATGGCCTGGCTCCGAGCGAATCTGACCCGTGACGGTGTCGTCACGACGACGGACACCTGGCTGGTGCACAGGCTGTGCGGTGCCTTCGTCACCGACACGTCGACCGCGAGCCGCTCACTCCTGCTCGATCTGGACGCGAGAACGTGGAGCGAGGAATTGCTCGAGGTGTTCGGCCTGGGCGACGAGCCGATGCCGGAGCTCGTTGCGTGCGATCAGATCGTAGGCGAGACAACGGCTTTCGGTACTCAGCCGATCCCCGTCGGTGGGCTCGTCGTGGATCAGCAGGCCGCACTGCTGGCCGAGAGCTGCCTGGACCCGGGAGCGGCGAAGTGCACTTTCGGCACCGGCGCGTTCCTGCTCGCGCAACTCGGCGACAACGCCGCACGGTCGGGTGCCGGCCTGACCACCTCGGTCGCGTGGACGCTTCGGGACCGGACCTCGTATTGCGCGGACGGGCAGGTGTACACCGCTGCCTCGGCGGTGCGGTGGGCGATCGACCTGGGTCTGGTGCCCGCGGCCGACCAACTCGACGCCGTGTCGGCGTCTGCGGGCGACTCGAGTGACGGCGTGCTGTGCGTGCCTGCGCTCGCCGGTCTGGCCGCTCCGTGGTGGGACGCGCAGGCCGCCGCCTCGTTCACCGGGATGACGCTCAGCAGCGGCCGCGGCCACTTGGTGCGGGCCCTGCTGGAGGGGATCGCCGCGCAGGTCGCGTGTCTGGCCGACCTGGTTGCCCAGGATCTGGGACAGCCGCTGACCCGACTTCGGGTGGACGGCGGGCTGACGCGCTCCGCGGTCCTCATGCAGGCGCAAGCCGACCTCGCCCGCATACCCGTCGAGGTCTACCCGTCTGCTCACGCCACCCCTCTCGGCGCCGCGGCGTGCGCACGCCTGGCCCTGGACCCGACGCTCAGCCCGGCCGTCGTCGTGGGTACCTGGACACCCCGGCACACATACGAGCCGCTGTGGTCCGACGACCGCGCGGCCGAACACCTCAATCGCTGGCGCGACGCCGCGGCAGCCGTACTCACCTCGAAGGAGAGCCGAACGTGAACGCTCCGAACGAGATTCGTGACGTCGTCGTGATCGGTGCAGGCATCGTCGGAAGCGCCATCGCCCGTGCGCTCGGGGGCACCGGCCTGACCGTCACCTTGATCGAGGGCCGCGACGACGTCGGCGACGGCACCAGCAAGGCCAATACCGCGTTGCTGCACACCGGTTTCGACGCGACCCCCGGCACGCTGGAGTCCCGGCTGGTCGCTCGCGGCTACGACCTGCTCGGTGAGTACGCCGAGCAGGTCGGAATTCCCGTCGAACGCACGGGCGCACTCCTGGTGGCGTGGACCGACGAGGAGCGTGACATCCTGCCGACGCTGAAGGACAAGGCGGAGCGCAACGGATACCACGCCTGCGAGATCGTCAGCGCTGACGAGGTCTACCAACGCGTTCCGCACCTCGGACCCGGTGCACTGGCCGGGCTGACCGTGCCCGGTGAGTCGATCATCTGCACCTGGACCACCAACCTGGCGCTGGCGACCGAGGCCGTTCGGCGCGGGGTGGAACTGCGTCGTGGCGCCGAGGTCACCGACGTCGTCGTCACCGGCGACCACACCACCGTCGTCACCACGGCTGGTGACGTCACCGCGCGCTGGGTGATCAACGCGGCGGGACTGGGAGCCGATCACGTCGACGCCGCGTTCGGTCATCGGCGATTCACCGTCACGCCCCGTCGCGGCGAGCTGCTGGTGTTCGACAAGCTGACCCGCCCGATGGTGCCGTGCATCGTGCTGGCCGTTCCCTCGTCGCGAGGCAAGGGCGTGCTCGTCAGCCCGACCATCTACGGCAACGTGATGGTGGGGCCCACCTCGGAGAACCTGGACGACCGCGCTGCCACCGGCACCTCCGAGGAGGGTTTCGAGTTCCTGCTCGGCAAGGGTCGCGCGCTCATGCCGACCCTGTTCGACGAAGAGGTCACCGCGGCCTATGCGGGCCTGCGCGCCGCCATCGACCGCGATGACTACCTCATCGACGTCGACACCACCCAGCGCTACGTCCTGGTCGGCGGCATCCGCTCGACCGGTCTGACTGCGGGAATGGCGGTGGCAGAGCACCTTCTGGAGTTGCTGACCGATACGGGCCTCGACGTGACGCCGCGGGCGGACCTGCCTGCGCCACCGCGGATGCCGAACATCGGCGAGGTGGGGATCCGGCCGTACCAGGACGTGGAGCGCATCGCCGGGGACCCCGAGTACGGCCGCATCGTGTGCTTCTGCGAACGCGTCACCGAGGGGGAGATCCGCGACGCGTTCGCCTCGACGATTCCGCCCTGCGACCTCGACGGGCTCCGCCGTCGCACCAGGGTGATGAACGGCCGCTGTCAGGGGTTCTACTGCGGTGCGCACACCTCGGCACTCCTCGAGGCGGCCCGATGACGGCGCAACGCGTCGCCGTCGCCATCATCGGGGGCGGCCCGTCCGGGCTGACCACCGCCGCGACCCTGGCCCCGGTCGTCGACGGCGAGGTGCTCGTCATCGAGCGCGAAGCAGAGACGGGCGGAATCCCCAGGCACAGTGACCATCTGGGCTATGGGATTCGCGACCTGAAGCGGTTTCTCACGGGCCCCGCCTACGCACGACGCCTGACCGACACCGCCCGCGACGCGGGAGCCCACCTCGAGACCGAGGCGATGGTGACGGGATGGGCCGGCGAGCGCACCATGGAGATCACCTCGCCACGCGGCCGACGCACGGTGGCGGCCGACGCCGTCGTGCTGGCGACCGGTGCCAGGGAGCGGCCGCGGCCGGCCCGGTTGATCCCCGGTGATCGGCCCGACGGCGTCTACACCACGGGGCAACTGCAGAACCTCGTCCACGTCCGGCACGCGAAGGTGGGCAGCCGGGCCGTCATCGTGGGCGCGGAGCTCGTCAGCTGGTCGGCGGTGCTGACGTTGCGTGAATCCGGTTGCGCCACAGTCGCGATGGTCAGTGCGCATCCTCATCCCGAGGCCTACGCCGCGTTTCGGATCCCCGGTCGAGCGCTCGTTCGCGGTCCGATGTTGACCAGGACCCGGGTGGTGAGCATCGACGGCAAGACGCGGGTGCGGTCGGTGGTCGTGGAGAACCTCGACACGGGCGTGCGTTCGACGCTCGAATGCGACACCGTGATCACGACCGGCGATTGGATCCCCGACCACGAGCTGGCCAGGACCGCCGACCTTGCGATGGATGCGGGCACGCGCGGTCCGCTCGTCGATGCGGGTCTGCGGACCAGCCGAGCGGGCGTGTTCGCGGTCGGCAACCTGGTGCACCCGGTGGACACGGCGGACTGCGCGGCCCTCGACGGGCGGCACGTCGCACCGAACGTGATCGACTGGCTGGACCGGAAAGTCGTTGCAGAAACAGGCATTCGGTTGCGAACCACGCCACCGCTGCGTTGGGTGTCACCGCAACTGCTCACCCCCGACCGGTGTGGCCCCTCCCGCGGGCAGCTGTCGTTCTGGGTCGACGAGTTCCACCGTTTCCCGCGATTGCGCGCGGTGCAGGACGGTCGCCCCATCGGTGCGAAGCGGACGCCGTGGCCCGCCGCACCGGGGCGGATCTACCGGGCGCCGTGGTCCCTGGTGGCCGACGCCGACTTCGCCGGTGGCGACGTCGTCGTCGAACTCCTCGTCTGACAAGGTTGGACGGGGACCCGCACACGTCAGGAGATCATCGATGTCCGTCACCGTTCTGCTCGAGCTGAGATTCAAGCCCGAATCCGTCGCCCAGGCCCGCGAGGTGTTCGCCCGCGAACTGCAGAAGACGCGCGGCTTCCAAGGCGCCCTCACCGTCGACGTGCTCGTCGACGAGGACGACGATGCGCACTGGATCATCTACGAGGTCTGGGACACCGTGGCCGACGACGAGGCCTACCGCGCCTTCCGCGCCGGCGACGGCAAGATCACCGATCTGCCGCCGCTGCTGGCGGCGCCGCCAGTGAAGACCAGGTACTCGACCACCGACGTCTGACCCGCGAGTGGCCAGTTGTGCCACGCATTTCCCGAGATCGCGTGGCATAAGTGGCCACTCGGCGCAGGGCTAGGCCCTACGCTCACAAGGATGTGCGCACTAATGGAGCGGGTGTGAGGTCGTCGGTGGATCCAGGCGACGTGGAGGACGCCCTCTCGCGTAGCGGGATCGTCCAGGGCGTCGAGCCCAGCGCGGTGGCTGACCTCGTCGGCAAACTGCAGCCCGTCGACTTCCCGCGGGGGCACACGATCTTCGTGGAGGGCGAGCCTGGCGACCGGCTGTACATCATCGTCTCGGGCAAGGTGAAGATCGTCCGCAGCACCCCGGACGGGCGCGAGAACCTGCTGACCATCATGGGACCGTCCGACATGTTCGGCGAGTTGGCGATCTTCGACCCCGGCCCGCGGACGTCGAGCGTGACCACGGTGACGCAGGTGCGGGCGGTCTCGATGGATCGCGAGGCGCTGCGGGCCTGGATAGCCGGGCGCCCCGAGATCGCCGAACAGCTGTTGCGAGTATTGGCCCGTCGCCTGCGCCGGACCAACAACAATCTCGGCGACCTGATCTTCACCGACGTGCCCGGCCGGGTGGCCAAGCAGCTGCTGCAGCTGGTGCAGCGCTTCGGTGCGCAGGAGGGCAACGCGTTGCGGGTGACCCACGACCTGACGCAGGAGGAGATCGCCCAGCTGGTCGGCGCCTCCCGTGAGACGGTCAACAAGGCACTCGCCGACTTCAGTCAGCGCGGGTGGATCCGCGTCGAGGGCAAGAGCGTACTGATCCTCGACCCCGAGCGACTCGCGAAACGCGCTCGCTAGGAACCGGTTTCACACGAGGTGTGGGCTGCCGTCGGCGTCCCGGGTGATCAGACCGGCGGCCTGGAACTGGTCTAGCCAGCCATGCATCGGCCACCAGCCCCAACGTCGTTGGAAGACAGCTGCATTCGCCAGGATGTCGGCGAGGTGCTCGACGGGCGGATCCGATACCGGGTGATACTGGTGAAAGGCGTGGGCGCCGCCGACCCAGAACATCGGTACCTCCTTCGACATCGCCAGCTGACCGAAATCCGTGTCCTCGCCACCGTATCCGTCGTAGTCGGTGCAGAAGCCGCCGATTTTGGTCCACGTCGACGCGGTCACCGCAAAGGACAGCGACCAGAAGAGTTGATAGTCGGTGGTCTGCAGGATGGCATCGCCGCTCGGCATCGGACGCCCCGGGTGCGGGGAGATTCGTCGGGTCAGTGTCTGCAGGTCGTATCCGGTCGGCTCCGGCGGCGGGAGATAGGTGACGGGACCGCACAGCAGGGCGTCCGCGTACCGGCCGTCGGCGGCGGCTTGCCGGTAACGGGCGATCAGCTCGGGCGCCGGGATGCAGTCGACGTCGAGGAACACCAGCAACTCCGCGCCGGCCTCGATGGCTCGTCGGGCGCCGAGGTTGCGGGCGCCGGCTACCTGCAAACGGCCATCCGCGGTGTGGTGGTCGACGACGCAGGCCGCGCTACCGCTGGCACGGACGGTCGCCGCGACGGTGTCGTCGGCCATGGCGACGACGACGTGGCCCGCCGGCCGATCGTGACTTCGGGCCAGGCCCTCGAGCTGGCGGCGCAGATGGGCGGCCCGCCCCCGGACGGCGGTCACCACGAACGTCCTCACGGTACGGAGACCGGGGCCCGACGCGCCGCCACCTCGTCGATCTGGGCCGCCGCGCGGGCGGGTGCGCCTGCGGTCTGCCACCGGCGCCATGCCTCGGGGTCGAGGCGAAGAGCCCGGTCGATCAGCTCGTCCCACTCCGGCGACTCCGGCCACCGTCGCAGGCTCACGGCGAGGCCCGACCGGCCGAGCACCCCAGCGGTCGTCTCCTGCTCGGCGAACGGTCGCAGCTGTGGCACCACGATGGCGGGCCGGGCGGCGGTGGCGATGTCGGCGATCGAGCTCTGTCCGGCGTGCGCGACCACGACGTCGGCGTCACACAGGTCGTCCCACGGATCGTCGATCCACCGTCCGCCGGCAACGCCGAGGGCGTTCCAGCGGAAACGGGGATGGTCGGCGGCGTACCGGTCGATCATCGCGGCGTCGACGGTCGACCCGCCGGCGCCACCGAGGGTCAGTACGCGGCACGCGCCGTCGTCGCGGCGGACCGGCCGTGGCCGGCCCTCGAAGCGGCTGATCCCACCGACGTAGGAGGTCTTGTGGTCATGACGTCGCAGCCAGTCGGGCTGGTACAGGGCTCGGGGCCACGCGGCCACGATGTGGTCGGCGAGCTCGTACACCAGTTCGTGCGGCCGGTCGGTGCGTTCACCCGGCATCGCGACGACGACCACCGGCACGCCGAGCAGCCGCACCAGGGTGGCGACCTCCACCGACACGTCGACGACGAACGCAGCCGGCCGGGCGACCGTGATCCAGTCCGCGATGAGTCGCATGCGTTCGCGTAAACCGTCGTGGTGCAACGGAACCCAATGAAAGACGTCCGACGCGGTGGGATCCACGGCAGGCCCGCCGCCGTCATCCCGGGGGAGGGGCAGTACCTCGTCGAAGGGAGTCTGCTCGCCGAGGGGGAGCGAGGTGAGCACCGTCACGGGCTGGTCCAGCTGGGCGCAGATGCTGGTGGTCCTGGCGAGGTGACCCCTGCCATGGTGGTGCACGTAGTAGCCAATCAAGGGGCGAGCCTTCCGTCCTCGATGGTGTGCCCGCTCGCCGCGCACCCCAACCCGTGGGGCTCACCACGCCAGGGAGGGGTCGACGGGGCCCTCGCTCAGCTCGAGTTCGTCGGCGGTGATCGACCGGGACTCCGACAGCCGGTGCAACTGCGCCGGATCGGCGACCGCGCCCCAGCGACGGACACGGTTCATCGCCCACGACGAACGACAGGTCACCTCGGCGGCTCCGACGCGGGACCGTACCTCGCCGACCCCCGGCTCGGCGCAGGCCGCGAGCAACCGCGACGTCGCGGACCGCGGGAGCACCGGTCTGCCGACGGTCGTGACGACGTGGCGGCACCGCTGCCGGACGCGCGCGGGGACGGTGCCGACGCCGATCCGGGGATCGTCGTCGCCGAGCTGGCGACGGAGGTCGTGGGCCGACGCCCCGGTCAGCCACACGCCGACGTCGAGATGCAGGAAGCACGCCAGCGTTTCGACCAGTGAGCCCACGGTGTGGGTGGCGGTGTCGATCTCGACGGCGACCTCGGGAATCGCGTAGCGCAACCCCGGCCGGCGAGCGTACGGATCGGTCACCAGCCGGGCGACCGCGAGGGACTCGACATTCTTGGCCGCGATGCGGGAGGTGACGTCGCGGGCGGCCCAGTCCGGCCCGGCGTGCCAGGCGACCGCCTCGGGTACCTGCTGCAGCACGGCACCTCCGGTGACGGCGCGGTGGGCCAACTCCCAGTCCTCGCCGCCGTAACGCTGGAACGATTCGTCGAAACCGCCGATGTCGTCGAATAGCTCACGGGTGCAAGCCATCACCGAGCTGATGACGTACCGGTAGGACCGATGGTCGACGTCGAGCAGATGTCGCGACCGCGTGTAGGCGTCGACCAGCCAGCCGGGTTCGGCCAGTACCTGGGGCGCCGTTCCGCCCGACCACCAGGCCCGCAGGTCATCCGGCGTCCAGTCCTCGATGGCGGCGTGACGGCGCCTTCCGACGACCAGCGCGTCGGGGAGCAGTGACGGCAGTCGGGTGAGGCTGCGGAGGTAGTCGGGTTCGGGGTAGGTGTCGGCGTCGAGGAAGCACAAGATCGGCGCCGTGGTGGCGTGCGCTCCGAGATTGCGCGCGGCGGCGGCCCGAAAACCGTTGCGCGCCTGTCGGATCACCGACACGTTCAACTCGGTGTCGGGTACGGGTGGGACGGCGGACCCGTCGTCGGCGATCACGATCTCGATCAGCTCGCGCGGGTAGGTCTGCAGCTCCAGCGCCGCCAACAGCACGGCGATCTGGGCGGGCTGCTCGTAGAACGGGATGACCACGGCGACCCGCGGCTGCTGCCCCGGCATGCCGTTCAGCAGATCCCACCGGTTCGCCGGAACCAGGAATCGCCCGTCCGGCAGGGCGATCGGTGACTCAGCCATGCCACCGGGCGAACGCTTCGGCGTAGCGCCGGGCCACCTCGGCCATGGTCGATCCACTCGCCGCGTCGGCACCCAGCCATGTCGAACCGGGGTCGGTGAGCGCCGCGTCGATCGCCTGCACCAGCCCGCGGTGGGTGTCCGGATAGAGCCGGACGGTGCCGGGATGGCGCCCGGCGTGCTCGACGGAGTAGCGGTTCTCCGGCACCAGTGGTCTGCGGTGGGCGGCGATCCACGTGTTCATCGAGCCGCTCGCCGATACGTGCCGGTGCGCGGCGACGGGGACGGCGACCCGGTGCAGGGCGGCGGACAGCTGGCGGTCGGGCAGGTACCCGGTCATCGCGAACGCCAGTCCGGCGTGGGCGGCGGCGGCGGCGAGCTGACCGGCGAGGTCCTCGTGCCCGGGTGAGCACTCCCCGATGGCGAGGAACTCCGCGTCCGGGGCCAGGCCCGCCATCGCGGAGATGACCTCGGCGTGACCCTTGCCGGGGTACACGAACCCCAGCACCGCGACGCTGCATCGCTCGGGGGCCGGACGCCGCGGCGGGGTGGCGCCGAGATCGAGCGGTAACGGGATCACCACGACGTCGGCGGGGTCGGTGATGCCGTTCTCGCCGAGGAGGGACCGTTCGTGGTCGCTGTTGGTCGCGACGCCGTGCACGGCGTCGCACACCGCACCGTAGGCCTCGATGCGCTGTCGGTAGTTGCCGCCGTCGACAGCCTGCGGCACGTCGTGCAGTGTCACCGTGAGGCGCGCACCGACCGACGCGAGGTCCGCCACCCGGTCGGCCGCATCACCGGGATTCACGCCGAAGAGGCGGTCGGTGAAGTTGAGGTGGACGCCACCGGTGTGCCGCCGCAGCTCGTCGAGGTTCGAGTCGAGGTGCGACCAGTCCTCGATCCGCACCACCGGCTGGCCAAGGACGTCGGCGACGTTCAACGCATACGTCACGACGCCGTGCCGACGTGGTCCGACGACGAGGTGCGTGGGACCCGTCACGCGGCGGCCGGCGGACCGAGGCCCAGCAGGTCCAGTGTCCCGGCGTGGCGCGCGAGGGCCAGGGGGACGAAGTCCGGGTTGTCCCGGTACCACTGCAACTGCGCGCGGTGCACGACGTCGGGTTCCAGCTCGTCGGTACCCGAGCGCCACGTTCGCCGATCGGGCGCGGTGAGGTTCAGCGCAGTCAGGACACGGCGTTCGAGCGGGGCGATGACCGAGCCGAGCAACGTTCCGGCGCGTTCGCCGATGGGGAGATCGACGTCCATCGTGCGCAGCACGCGGCGTCCCAATTCCGTCAGCACTCGGTTGCCGGGATGGTTGATCGTGTGTGCGGCGTCCGCGCCGGAGGGGATGAGGACGTCCGAGATGCCGACGTCGCATTGCTGCTCCTCGCGGCGCGCCAGCTCGGCTCGGCTGGCCTCGGCCACGGCGACGAAGGCCTCCGGTGCGACCGAGACGTCCCACGGGTCTGCCTCGGATCGTCCGTCGCGGGCCGCGACCACGGTGCGAAGGTCGTGGTAGGGCACGACGGGCGGCGTGACGCTGCGGTCGGCGGGATTGCGCACGATGGCCTGGAACGGATGCAGGCCGGCATAGCGGATCACCGGCCAGCGGACGACGCGCGCCGAGCCGGGCAGTTCCGCGGCGAGCTCCGCGGTGCCCAGCGGCAGTTCGCGGTAGCCGTCGCGGATGGGTTGGGACAGCAGGACGGCGGCCCGGCCGAGCACCCGTCGTAGCGCGGGGAGGTCCGACGGCTCGAGCTCGTGGACGGCCGGCATCCGCACCGTCGCATAGGGACGGTCGGCGACGCCGTCCAGGACGAGGCGGAGCGCCTCGGCCTGGCAGTTCCCGACCACCACCCACAGCGGCCGGGACGCGTCGAGGTCGTCGATTCCGTAGAACGCGCCGAAGTGACGGGTCCTCGCCGACGGCACGTGCATGACATCACGCTAGCGGCTGGAATGAACGGCCGAAGACTGGGTAAAGAGGTCATGGCGCCCGACCATCGGCAGCGCTCGACGTCGTGGATCGGAGGATTGTTGCTGACTGTCGCCTCGGTGCCGGCAGGCCATCCCTATGTCGGCTCGGTCGTGGATACCGCTCGGGTGCGGCTCCTGCCCGATCCCGTTCCCCAGGACGCGACCATGCCCGGGCAGTGGTGGCCGCCGCGACTGTTGCAACTCGACTACCTGTTCCGCCACGTGGGCACGTTCGACGTACTGCACGTGCACTTCGGCTTCGAGGATTACACCGTCGAGCAGCTGCGGCAGGTGCTCGAACTCCTGGATCGCCACCGGGTGCCGTTGGTGCTCACGGTCCACGATCTGCACAACCCCCACTTCGCCGACCCGGTCCGGCACCTGTCGCAGTTGGACGTCCTGGTGCCGGCCGCCGCGGTGGTCATCACGCTGACTCCCGGCGCAGCGTCGGAGATCCTCGGCCGGTGGGGTCGCGAGGCGATCGTGCTTCCCCACCCGCACGTCCTGCCGCTCGAGCTCGTCGGGGCGCCTCGCGCGTCGAGGGCCGTGCCGGTCGTCGGCGTGCACGGCAAGGCCCTGCGCGCCAGCGTGCAACCGTGGCCGATCCTCGACGCCCTGATCGAAGGTGACCTCCCCGCGTGCGTCGTGAGGTTCGATCTCGACGACGGCGCCGGGTCGATCGCCGCCGATTCGGTGGCGCGGTTGGAGGAGTACCGCCGCGCGGGTGTCGACGTCCGCGTGCACCCGCGCTTCACCGACGCAGATTTCGCCGCCTATCTGACCGAGCTCGACGTCGCGGTCCTGCCGTACCGGTTCGGCACGCACTCCGGCTGGGCAGAGGCGTGCTACGACGCGGGAACGACGGTGGTGAGCCCGCTGTGCGGCTTCTTCGCCGAGCAACACCCGGGTCCGGTATTCGATTACGGCACAGCGACTTTCGACCCGAACGAGTTGCGGGCCGCGGTCAGCCTCGGGCTGGAGACGTCGCGGCCCGGTGTCGAGGATCTGACGAAGCGGCACCAGCGGGCGCGGGAGAGGCAGTGGGTGGGGGACCGCACGACGCAGCTGTACGAGCGGGCCGTGGCCACGGTGGCCGCCGCATGAGCAATCGACACCTCCGCATCGCGCTGCTCGCGTCCTCTCGCTTCGCCGTGCGCCAACCCTTCGCCGGCGGGCTCGAGGCGCACGTGTCCCAGCTCGCCCACGCGCTAACCGCACTCGGACACCGGGTCACGCTGTTCGCGGCCGAGGATTCGGCGACCGATCTGCCCTACGACGTCCTTCCCGTGCACACCTTCGAGATGACCCCGGAGTCCCGGGACAATCCGCTGGCGCCGGCCTGGACGGTGCACGAGGCCCACGCCTACGTCTCGGTGATGCTGGAACTCGCTGGGCGACTGCGGGATTCGTTCGACGTCGTGCACAACCACAGCCTGCATTACATACCCCTGGCCCTGGCGAGGACCATCCCCATCCCGATGTTGACCACGCTGCACACCCCGCCCCTGCCGTGGATGGAATCCGCCGTCGCGCTCCCCGGCGGGGTGGCAAGCAGGTTCGTTGCGGTCAGTGCCTTCACGGCCGCGCAGTGGGAGCCGGTCAACGGCGTCGTGCCCGTCATCGCCAACGGAATAGACCTGGCGGCATGGCAGCCCGGCGACGGCGGGGATTACGCGGTGTGGTCGGGCCGGATCGTGCCCGAGAAGGGCCTGCCCGCGGCGATCTTCGCGGCCCGCGGCGCCGGCTTCCGGGTGCGCTTCGCCGGCCCGATCGGTGATCCCGGGTACTACGAGCAGGAGATCCAGCCGCTGCTGGGTCCGGACGTGCACTACGAGGGTCACCTCCGACGAGACGAGCTGGCCAAACTGGTGGGCGGGGCCGCCGTCGCCCTCGTCACACCGCGGTGGGAGGAGCCGTACGGGCTGGTCGTCGCCGAGGCGCTGGCGTGCGGAACGCCCGTCGCCGCGTTCGCGCGCGGCGGGATACCGGAGATCCTCGACGAATCGTGCGGACGGCTGGCCCGTGCCGACGACATCGGCGATCTGAGTCGGGCGATCGGCGAGGCCGCCTCGTTGTCGCGGGCCGACGCCCGGTTCCGCGCCGAGACGCACTGCTCGCAGGAGGTCATGATGGAGAAGTACGTCGCGAAGTACCGCGAGATGGTCGCGGTGGGCAGGCCGCTCCAGTCGTCAGGCACCCAGGACCGGGCACCGCGTCCGCTGTCGCGCCCGGCCGCGTGATATCCCGGCTGCGTTGACGGTCCGGCCCCGATCAGGCAGGCTCCAAGTTACCGGCGAGTAATGCGACGCCCGCTCAGAACGCCCGCTCAGGACGCCCGCTCAGATCGAACCGAACTGGAGAGATCGACGATGAATGAACTCAAGTTCCTCGAATTGCACGGTGACCAGGTCGCCTACCGCGACGAGGGGCAAGGCGAGGTCCTGCTGCTCATTCACGGCATGGCGGGTAGTTCCGATGCCTGGCGGGAGCTGATTCCGCGGCTCGCCAAGGGCTACCGCGTCGTGGCCCCCGATCTGCTGGGCCACGGCCAGTCGACCAAGCCACGCGGCGACTACTCACTGGGCGCATTCGCAGTCTCGCTACGCGACCTCCTCGACGAGTTGGGGATCGCTCAGGCGACGATCGTCGGCCACTCCCTCGGTGGCGGGGTGGCCATGCAGTTCCTGTATCAACACCCCGACTACTGCGAACGCCTCATCCTGATCAGCAGCGGCGGCCTTGGCTCGGACGTCGGCTTCATCCTGCGGCTGCTGTCCGCGCCCGGCGCCGAGTTCGTGCTGCCGATCATCGCCCCGTCACCAGTTCTCAAGGTGGGCAACAAGATCGGCTCGTGGTTCACTTCCTCGGGCATGCGTAATCCGCGCGCGAGCGAGATCTGGCGGGCCTACTCGTCGTTCTCGGACCGTCCCACGCGGGACGCGTTCCTGCGCACGCTGAGGTCCGTGGTGGATTACCGAGGTCAGGCCGTCAGCGCCTTGGGCAAATTACACATCCGCGCCGAACTGCCGACGCTGGCCATTTGGGGCGAGGACGACCAGATCATCCCGGTTGATCACGGCCACGCCGCCATGGCCGCTCGGCCCGGCGGTCGACTGGAGATACTGCCGGGGGTCGGGCACTTCGCGCACGTCGAGGCGCCCACCGAGGTGGCGGAGATCATCGACGACTTCATGAGGTCGACCAAGGACGACGTGGGCGTCGAACTGGTCACGCCGCCGACGAGCGTGCCCACGGAACCCTTGAGCTAAGGCGCGCCGAGCGACACGCGCAAGAATGATGTGTGGGTTGCGCCACCCTTGGGTATTGGGTGTACATGTGTTCACCCGAAGAGGTTCCTGACAGCGATCCATCGCGGGGTGCGTGATGGCCCTCCGCCTGCGAGATCTCACCCGCTGGAGCCAGGCTCCGGCCAAGGACGTCGAAGTTGCGACGTCGCCAAAGGTCAACGTGCTGCGCGGGCTCGCCGCCCGCGCCACGACGCCACTGCTGCCGGACGATTACCTCAAGCTGATCAACCCGCTGTGGTCGGCCCGCGAACTCCGCGGCGAGATCATCGACGTGCAGCGGGAGACCGAGGACTCCGCCACGGTGACCATCAAGCCGGGGTGGGGGTTCAAGGGTGACTACCAGCCCGGTCAGTACGTGGGCATCGGGCTCCGGATCGACGGTCGCTGGCACTGGAGGTCTTATTCGCTGACGTCGGTCCCGCAGCGAGACGAGAAGCGGATCTCGATCACCGTCAAGGCCACGCCGGAGGGTTTCCTGTCGACCCACTTGGTGAACGGTGTGAAGCCTGGAACGATCGTTCGCTTGGCGACGCCGAAGGGCGACTTCGCCCTGCCCGATCCGCCCCCGGCAAAGATTCTGTTGGTGACGGCGGGCAGCGGTGTCACGCCCGTCATGGCGATGCTGCGGGCAATGGCTCAACGCGGCCACACCTCCGACGTCGTGCACATCCACTCGGCGCCGTCGGCGCGGGACGTGATCTTTCACGACGAACTGCAGGACCTTCACCAGGGGCCGTCGGCGTACGAGCTGCGGCTGCAACTCACCGAGGACAGCGGCCACCTCGACTTCGCCACCGAGCTCGACCGACTGGTCCCGGACTGGAGGGACCGACCCACCTGGGCATGCGGTCCGCCCGCCATGCTCGACACCCTCGAGAAGGTGTGGACCGACGAGGGGGTGCCCGAGGGTCAGCTGCACATGGAGCGCTTCGTCATCGCCCGCACCGACAAGGGCGGCGAGGGTGGCACCGTCACCTTCGCGATCTCGGACAAGACGGTCGAGGTCGACGGGGCGACGTCCCTACTGGAGGCCGGTGAGAAGGTCGGCATCCAGATGCCGTTCGGATGCCGGATGGGCATCTGTCAAACCTGCGTGCTGCCCCTCCAAGAGGGCCACGTCAGGGACTTCCGGTCGGGTGACGAACACGGCGCGGGCGATCGCATTCAGACATGCATCTCGGCGGCATCCGGCGACTGCACCATCAACATCTAAGGAGACGACCACATGGCCATCAGTGACATCAAGGAATACGCCCACCTCACCCCGGAGGACGTCGAGGAGTTGGGGCGCGAGTTGGACGCCATCAGAACGGATATCGAGGAGTCACGCGGTGAGCGCGACGCCCGTTACATCCGGCGCACGATCCAGTTGCAGCGCGGCCTGGCTGCGGGCGGGCGGATCGCGCTCTTCGGGAGTCGGAACAAGGTCGCCTGGACGGCGGGCACGGCAATGCTGGCCACCGCCAAGATCATCGAGAACATGGAGCTCGGTCACAACATCACCCACGGTCAGTGGGACTGGATGAACGATCCGGAGATCCACTCCACCGAATGGGAGTGGGACACCACCTCTCCGACGACGCACTGGAAGAAGTCGCACAACTTCATCCATCACAAGTACACGAACATCGTTGGCCTGGACGACGACATCGGTTACGGCATCATGCGTCTCACCCGCGATCAGCGGTGGGAGAAGTGGATGATCGGCAACCCGATCTACAACATCCTGCTCGGCACGTTGTTCGAGTGGGGCGTCGCGCTGCACGGTGTGGAGACCACGAAGTGGCGCAGGGGCGAGAAGTCGATGGCCGAGGTGCGCAAGGACCTCAAGATCATCGGCCGGAAGGTCGGCAAGCAGGTCGGCAAGGACTATGTCGTGTTCCCCGCGCTCACCGGACCGGCGTGGAAGCACACGCTCGGGGCCAATGCGGTGGCGAACCTGATCCGCAACTACTGGTCCTACATGGTGATCTTCTGCGGCCACTTCCCCGACGGCGCAGAGAAGTTCACGCAGGAGGAGTACGAGAAGGAGTCGCAGGCCGAGTGGTATCTGCGACAGATGCTCGGGTCGGCCAACTTCAACGCGGGGCGCGTGATGGCGTTCATGAGCGGCAACCTCTGCTACCAGATCGAGCACCACATGTTCCCCGACCTGCCGAGTAACCGGTATGCCGAGATCGGGGTGCGGGTACGGGCGCTCTGCGACAAGTACGACCTGCCGTACACGACGGGTCCGATCCTGAAGCAGTACGGGCAGTCGTTCTGGACCATCATGAAGTTGGCGCTGCCAAACAGGTTCCTGAAGGGAACCCCCGACGACGCCCCGGAGACGAACTCGGAGTTGAAGTTCCGGATTCGCGGCGGGATGCGCGATACCTTCGGCGTGGATCCAACGACGGGCAAGCGCCGCGGATTGCGCACGGCGTTGCGGGAACGTCAGGCGGCCTAGTCACCCGGTGAAAAACGAAGATCGGCCCCGTCCTTGGACGGGGCCGATCGTCGTGACGAGCGGTTAGCGGGTGCGCGTGGTGCTGCGGTTGCCGACGCGGCTCCAGACCAGCAGCACGATCACGGCGCCGATGATGGATCCGATGATGCCCGCCGGCTGCAGGAAGCCGTTGGCGGCGTCCTTACCGAAGATCAGGTAGCCGAGGAATCCACCGACGAATGAACCGACGATGCCCAGCACGATGGTCATCACGACGGAGATGTTCTGCTTGCCGGGGATGAGCAGCCGGGCGATGGCGCCGGCGATGAGTCCAACGACGACGATGCTGACGATGAGTCCGAGCATGTGAGTGCCTTTCGATCCGCGCCCACTGGGCGCTTGGTGGCGGGAGGTCGGGCGGTTGCGCGACGCTGGTACTAGTTGACTCCACCCTAGGGGTGTACGGCTACACCCCTAGGGGGGTAAACGGGCCGTGCGTACCGCTCCCGCGCTGGCGACTGTGACGAGCACGATGGCAAGACAATCGATCGGCCTGAGCCGCTGACCGAGGATTACCCAGCCGGCGAGCACCGCAATCACCGGTGACGAGCACGTGAGGATGGCGAACGTGCCCGGGTCGAGCCTGCGCAGTGACCACAGTTCGAGCGAGTAGGGAAGTACCGAACTCATGAGCCCGACGACGATCGCCAGCGCGGCCACGTGCCAGTGCACCGCGGCCGTCGCGCCGAAGGTGACGACCGCGATGGGAGCCACCAGGACGGCACCGATCGCGGTGGCGATCGCCAGTGCGTCCAGTCTTGGAAAGAGCTGCGCAGCATGCGAAGTCGCGACGATGTACCCCGCCCAACTGACGGCCGCCGCTGCGGCGAAGCCCACGCCGACCCAATCGACGGCACCGGTCTGGCCGGGCGTCACGCCGAGTACGGCGATCCCGGTGAAGGCAAGCAGTGCCCATGCCCACGCGCTCCGGCGTCGGCTCAGCGCCACGGAGAGCACCAGCGGGCCGAGGACTTCGACGGTCACCGCGATCCCCAACGGAATCCGTGAGATCGCCTCGTAGAAGCAGAGGTTCATGGTGGCCAGCGAGATCCCCAGGGCAGCGGCCGCACCCCAGGCCCTGCGGGTGAGATGACGGACGTTCGGGCGGACCACCACCCAGAGCACCGCGCCGGCGACGGCGATTCGGGCGAACGTCGCGCCTCCTGCGCCGAGCGCGGCGAACAGTCCGACGGCGAACGCGGCCCCGACCTCCTGCGAGGTCGCCGCACCCACGACGAGCAGGGCGGGCCCGGTCGACGAGCGCCCTGGCCGGTCGGCCGTCACTGGTCCGAGACGATGGCGATGAGTCGCTCCAGCCCCGGCAGGGGCAGCGGATAGACCTCGCCGACGTGCTCGAGGCGCTCTCCGCGGCTGACCGTGCGAATGATCTCGATGGTCTCGCGGGTGGTTTGCACGGGTCGTCGGAACCTGCCACCCGACAGTTTTTGCAGGCTCAGAGCCGACGTCGCCAAGAGCGCCGGGCTGCGCGAACCGAGTTGGACGACAAAGGTTCCCAGGCCGATCGTCGTGGTCTTGGCGGTGAGGACGGCCAGCCCCGTCAACGCGTCGTACCCCCACACCTCGGGCACCCATAGCGAGGCCACACCGAGCCGTTCGGCGGCGACCGCGAACTCCGAGGCGCCGGGCGCGCGCGGTTCGACGAGGGCTCCGACCTTCACTGGCACTCCCGGGTTTGGTTCTCGCCGATGCGTCCCCTGCACTATGGCAGGCTGCCCAGCATGCGCTACCGCGACCAGCCGACGATCGAAGTCACGCAGCGGGTCAGGTCCGACGTGATGTCGGCATGGCGTGCGGTCACCGACATCCGGTTGCCTGCCCGCTGCTCGACGGAGTTGCAGGACGTCGAGTGGCTCGGGGGTGCCGACCGCGTGACGGTGGGCGCTCGTTTCCGCGGTTACAACGAGAACCCGGCGATGGGCTCCTGGCAGACCGAGTGCGAGATCGTGGAGGTCGACGAGGGGAAGCGCTGGGTGTGGAACGTCGTCGGCGGGCAGGGCCCCATCGCGACGTGGGCGTTCGAGGTCGAACCGACCAGCGACGGCGTGCTCATCCGGCAGTGGGCCCGGATGGGTCTGAGCCCGTCGGGGCTCACCGCCGCGATCATCGCCAGGCCGGAGCTGGAGGGCAGGATCGTCGCGCGGCGGCTGGCCGATTGGCAGCAGAACATGCAGACCAACCTGGACTGCATCCGCGACCAGCTGGAGGCCTGACGCCTCCGAGTGTGCGGATCGATACTCAATCTGCGGCGAGTCGCGGATGAAACCGCACAGTGGCGCGGCGCTCGCGAGGCTAGGTGATCGTCACGCCGCCGTCGACCGCGATCGTCTGGCCGGTGACGTACCCGGCGGCGGGGGAGGCCAGCCACACCAGCGTGGCCGCGAGTTCAGCAGGATCGCCCATGCGCGGTAGCACGAACCGCGTGCTCAGCGACTCGAGATAGCCCGGCTTGTACTGGTCGGTCATCTCGGACTCGAAGAATCCCGGCGCGATCGCATTGACCCGGATGCCCTTTCGAGATCCCCACTGCTGAGCCAAGTCTCGCGTCAGACCTACGATCGCGGCCTTGCTCGCGCTGTAGGCGGCCTGCGGGAGTCCGGCGGTCGTCAACCCGAGGATGCTCGAGATGTTGACGATCGAACTGCCGGGCGTCATGACCCGGGCGCAGGCCTGCGCGGTCCAGTACGACCCGTGCAGGTTGATGTCGACGACGGCACGGAACTCCTCTGGTGTCTCGCGGGTCGCGGGCACGGCCGTTCCGACGCCCGCGTTGTTCACCAGCACGTCGACGCGACCGAATTCGGCCATGGCCGCATCGACCATCGCCTGGCACTGGTCGGGATCGGTGACGTCGGTGCGCACGGTCAATGCGCGCTGGCCTGCCGCGGACACCAATTCCGCCGTGTCGCTGAGCTTTTCGATGCGCCGTGCCGCGAGGACCACGTCGGCCCCAGCGAGTGCGCACGCCTCGGCGAACGCCACGCCGAGACCGGAGGAGGCGCCGGTGACGATCGCGACCTTGCCGTCGAGGCGGAACATGTCCATCACAGTCATGACAGCTTTCTACCTTCTCGCGATCGGTGCGTGACCGCGAGGGTCGCGCAGCCCACGGCGACGAACAGCGCGGGGTGGCAGCCGACGACGAGCAACCTGGCGGCCTTCGCCATCCCGGGGACCGCGCCGGGCACCCGGTACACCCACGCGGTGAACCACATGAAGCCCAGCAGGTAGACGGCCACCGTGGCGGCCACCCAGCCCCGGCGAGCCCGCCCGGCGGTCCTGGCGGCACGATCGATCGTGATCGCCAGCAGCGGCACGGTCCACACCCAGTGGTGCCCCCACGCCAGCGGTGGCACGGTGCAGGACAGCAGGCCGACGATCGTGATGGCGAGCAACCGGAGGCCGTGGTGCTCGGCCCGTCGCGCTGCGGCGAAGCCCAGGATGCACCCGAGGCCGACGAGGACCAGCCACCACGCGACGGGCATCGGACCTGGTGCGGCGAGGGTGGCCAGGATCCCGCCGAAGGAGTAGTTGCCGACGTGGGCCAGCGGGCCGACGCGATCGGTCTGGACGACGGCGTGTCCCCAGTAGGCGCCTGCGTCCGCGGGCATCAGCACCCAGCTCAGCGCCACGGTCAGGGCGGCCGCCCCGACGGCGGTCGCCGCGGCCCGCCACTGCCGCGTGAGCAACAGGTACGGGACGAACACGATGGCGGTCAGCTTCATGCCGGCCGCCACCCCCACCGACCAGCCGCGCAGGCGGGAGCCGTCCGGCCGGGTCAGATCCCAGACGATGAGCGCCATCAACACGACGTTGACCTGGCCCTGCCACAGGGTGCCCCGCACGGCCTGGTGGTCGAGCGCCACGAAGCCCAGCGCCAGACTCAGCAGCATCAGCCGGCGGTCGGGTTGCCAGCCGAGCGTGACCGCGCAGCGCCAGATGGTCGCGACGAGCGCCAAGAAGGACACCAGCAGCCACCACGCCTTCGCCGCCGTAAAGGTCAGCAGCGCCAGCGGAACGAAGGTGAGCGCCGCGAACGGCGGGTAGGTGAACCAGCCGCCCGGCGGCACCTCCGTGGCGTAGAGCGGTTCGCCGTGCAGCACCCGAAGCCCGCCGTGGCGATAGATGTCCAGGTCGCCGCCATTGGTGAACAGCCCCATGTGGGCGCCCGCATCGAAGGGCACCAGGACGTGCTGGACGATGACCGCGGTCACCGCGGCAGCCCATCCGGCGCCGACGATCGCCCACGACACCGTACGGCGATCGTCCGGATGAATGATGTGGCCGCCCCCTCGACGTATGCCCAGCTAGACGCTGAACAGTGTGATGGGCAATCGCTCGTGACGCCTAATGATGTTGTTGATCGCCCACGTCGGCGGACCGGTCAGCTCGAGGTGGTGCACCCGTTCGGCGAGTGCCCGCAGCATGGCGCTCGTCTCGAGGCGGGCCAGGCCCTGGCCTGCGCATGCGTGCGTCCCCTGCCCGAAGCCGAGGTGGCGGGTGGCGTCTCGTCGGATGTCGAAGGTGTCGGGGGCGTCCCACTCGCGTTCGTCGCGGTTGGCCGACGCGTAGACGACGAGCACCCTGGCACCCGCGGGTATGGTGGCGCCCCCGAGTTCGTGGTCGTGGAGCACCTTTCGGGCGAACGCCCGAAGCGGCGACTCGTAACGAATCACCTCGTTGATCGCGTTGGGGATGAGGGTCGGGTCGTCGCGCAGCAGCTGCCACTGTTCGGGATGCGTGGCGAACAGGTACAGCGCGTTCGAGATGGCACTGATGGTCGTGTCCAGAGACGGGGCGATGTAGTCGACCATCAGGGGTGAGCAGTCGGCGTGCGAGAGCTTGCCATCGTCGGCGGCCAGCAGGACGTCATGACCCAGGCTTCCCTCGATCATGGCGCGCTTGCGCACGACCTGACGGGCGAAGCGCAACATCTGCAGTGCGCCGGGCATCGCCTTGAGAGCGTGCCTGTTGAGTGGGCCGAGGACGTCGAACGTGGCGCCGCCCCAGGGCAACAAGTTGTCCCGCTGGTCGCGGGGCCAGCCGACGAGGTCGGGGACAACGGCCATGGGCAAGGCCATCGCCACGTCGGAGACCCCGTCGACCGCACCCTTTATTAGCGCGGCGTCGACGACCGACGCGGCCTGCGCGTCGACCTCGTCGCTGATCGCACGGAGCGCCCTGGGCAGCATGCGGTGCGCGACCAGCTTGCGCCGCGCGTCGTGTTCGGCGCCGTCGCTGTTGAGCGTCGTGCCGCGGGACAGGCGATTGATCAACCTGTTGAGCGCGACCCCCTCGCCGGAGATGAACGTCTCGTCATCGCGCAACACGGCCTTGCACTCGGTGTAGCGGGGCAGTGCGTAGACGCGTTGCCTGGGGAGCCAGACCACGGGGCCGAGGTCGCGCATCCGGGCGTAGTGAGGATGGGGGTCCAAGATCGCGTCGGCAGCGTAGAGGTCGCGGGCATAGACCGGAACACCGTTGTGCCTGGTGGTCATCGGTTCGTCCGTGCCGTCGAGTGAAACTCGGGCAGGGCGTCGCACAGCGCGCCGACGCGTCGGCCCGCCAGCATGACGGTCCGGTCGGGACGGAGGAGCGCGGCCGTCGCGCGTCCGCGTCGCAACCATTGGGCCAGCTCGGCTTCCGGAGCCGTGACGTGCAGGACCGCACCGCGGCGGGCGATGAGGGCACGCTCGACCGGGCTGGGAACGGTCGAGGTGACGATCGCGAACCCGTCGCCGAGCTCCGCGTCGAGACGTGTGTCGACCGACACCGCGGGGTTGGGGCACAGCCGGCCCGCCAGACCCCACGGGGTGGCCCTCGACCTGTCGACGAGGGCGGTCCGGCAGAGCGGCGGGGTCTCGCTGTCGAGCAGCTTGGCGCTGAGGCCGGGTAGCCGGTGCAGCTGCGGCAGGACGAACCGGCGGACCAGGTTGCCGAAGTCGCCACCCGCCGTCATCGCCCGTCCCACTCCGAGAGCGAGCCGAATCATGCTCGCAGCGTGCGGCTTTCGTTCCTGCTCGTAGGTGTTTAGCACCGAGGTGGGCAACCAGCCGCGGAGCACCCCGGCCAGCTTCCACGCCAGGTTCACCGCGTCCCGCACACCGGCGCCCATCCCCTGACCGATGAAGGGCGGGGTGAGGTGGGCGGCGTCGCCGAGCAGGAAGATGCGGTCGCGGCGCCAGCGGTCGGCGATCTGCGCCCGGAAGGTGTACTCGGTGACGCGGACCAGGGCGAGGTCGTCGGTGCCGACGCCGGTCACCCACGGCTCGATCAGCGGTCGCAGCGTGGACATGGTGTCGAAGTTGGCGGCCGTCTCACCCTCGAGGAGGCGGAACTCCCAGCGGTAGCGGGTCTCGCCGATGCGCATGTAGGTCCCCGCACGGACCGGATCGCACACCTGATGCACACCCTCCCACTGGTTCAGCTCCGCCGCCGTCGCGACGTCGACCACCAGCCAGCGCTGTTCGAAGCCGAGATCGTCCATGCGGGAACCGATTCGGGCTCGCGCCAGGCTGTTGGCGCCGTCGCACCCGAGCACGTAGGCCGCGTCGACGACGTGCTCGCTCCCGTCGGTCCGGTCGACGTAGGTGACGCGGACCTGCCCGTCGCGGTCCTGTGCGACCGCCGTCACCTCGGCGTCACCGCGCAACTCGGCGTGGGGGTACCGCGTCAGATTGCTCCGCAACAGCCCTTCGAGTTCCGGCTGATCGAACATGTTGGCCTGGGGAAAACCGTTGCGGCTCAGGCCAGTAGCGCGGGTGAACTCCGTCAGCGTGGTCATGGTGGAGTCGAGTAGTCGAAGTCCGAGGGCGGGGCGGGAGATCGCGGCGAACTCCTCGCCGATGCCCAACCGGGCCAGGACGCGGAAGATCTCGTCATCCAGATGCACCGCGCGCGGCTGCGGGTACACCCCGGACCAGCGGTCGAGCACCAGGCAATCCACGCCGTACTTGGCGAGCAGCGTGGCGACCGTGACGCCGGTGGGCCCGGCGCCGAGGATGGCGACGGATACCCGACGGGCGCCGTCGGCGGTCATGCGTACCGGACCACCGCGCGCTGGGTGCCCAGATCGATCGCCTTGTCGTCGGTGGCGACACCGGCCTCGACGACGTCACCGTCGTGCAGGTACTTGGCGTTCTTGGACTGGCTCTTGAAGAACGCCTTCCACTTCAGCGCCGGCGGCAGCAGGTGGCCGATGATCTCGATTGGCTTCGGGGGTGCGCTCAGCGCGGTGCCGGCGGGTGTTCCGGTGAGCAGCAGATCCCCGACGTCCATCCGCTGGAAGCGGGTCAGTTCCTGCAGGGTGCGCAGCGGACGGTAGATCATGTCACCCGCCACGACCGTGTTCTGGCGGACCTCGCCGTTGACGCTGAGCTGCAGCCGCAGCTCACCGAAGCGCATCAGCTCGTGGGCCTCGAGGAGGACCAGGAACGGGCCGACCGGGGTGAACGTGGGGTAGGACTTCGCTTCGTAGAACTGGGTTTTCGGCAATTGCACGTCGCGGGCCGACACGTCGTTGGTGACGACCAGGCCGGCGATGTAGTCGCCAAGGTTTGCCTCGGTCAGCGTGGTGCCGACGGGCAACTCCCTACCGAAGACGAGGCCGATCTCGACCTCGTAGTCGAGGAACCGGACGTGGGCCGGCTTGACGATGTCATCGCTGGGACCGTTGATCGAGCCGGATGCCTTCCGGAAGAACGTCAATGGGATGGTGGCCGGGTCCATGCCGGAGTCCTCGACGTGTGAGACGAAGTTCGTCATCTGCGCCACGACGCGGCACGGGGCGGTCACCGGCGACACCAGGGCCAGGGACTCGACGGCCACGCCGCCCGATCCCCGGCTCGCCGTCTCGATGGCCGGCCGGTCGCGCAGGAGTTCTCCGGTGGTGGTCGCCGTGGTGTCGATCCGTACGGCGCCGGTGTCCGTCTGGACGAACCAGTCGTCGGCCGTGTGCAGGATGGTGGTGGTCACGAGCTGGCTACCTTCAGTAAGCCGCCGAGGCGGGAGAGGGTGATTTCGTTGTCCCGGGCACGGACCGCGGTCACCATCGATCGCAGCTCGTCGACCGCATCCCGGCCGGGTGTGATGCCGAGGAAGTCCTTGGTCACCGGCGGGCCCCACTGCGACAGCCCGGACGCGGTGAACGGCGCCCAGCCGGGCTCGAGGAAGGCGTCGAACATGTCCCCGTCGGTGAAGTGCTCGACGAGGAAACCGTCGGGATCGCGCCAGTAGTCGAAGATCTGGCTGCCCTGGATGTGGCGCCCGATGCCCCATGACCGGTGGTACCCGCGCTCGCGGAGGTATTCACCGCCGGCGGCGAGCGCGTCGAGGTCCGCCACCTGATACGCCGAGTGCACGTACCGGTTTCGCGGGCCGAGGGCCATCGCCAGCGAATGGTGATCGGCGGGGGTGTCGCCGCGGTCGCAGCGGATGAAGCTCATGGTGGGGCCCCTGTCTCGCTGCCCGGGGTAGTACAGGAAGTCGCTGACGATCAGCCCGAGGTGGTCGAGGTACCAGTTCAGCGCCTCGAGGTATCGGGTGCTCTGCAATACCACGTGCCCCAGCCGCTGCACTCTGGCCGGCATCCGGGGTGGGCGTTGAGTTCCGTTGGGGCGCAACACCTCGTGGCCTGAGTTCAGGACGTGCGGGGTCTGCGGCGGTAACGGTGCCGTCGGGTGGGTGCCCGCGACGACGTGTACCGGGATGCCGCTCGGATCGACCAGATCGACCGCGATCCCGCCGATGCTCTCCGGCAGGGCGCGGGTGGGCGCCCCCGTTGCGTCGGCCAGGCTGAGCACGTCGACCTCGTCGTGGGCGGTGAACGCCAGCCCGACGAATCGCGATCGCGCACCCTTGCGGACGAGCAGGCAGGGCGCCGCCGGGTCGGTGCCCCGCAAGTGGAGTTCGCCCTCGGTTCGCAACGCGGTGGCGAATCCGAAGGCGTGGGCGAATGCCTCGGCGCGGACGAGGTCGGGTTTCTCGAACTCCAGCCAGGCGATGTCCTGCACCTTGATCACCGGATTGCGGGACCGGCCGGGGTGCTCCGACTCGATCGCCCCGTGCTCGCTGTGCAGCCCGTGATGGGCGTCGACGGTGCGTGTCATCGTCGCTCCCTTCGTTGTCTGACGAAATCGTCACATACGACGCCATGCTCAGTCAAGGGTCAATGACGATTTCCTCAAGTCTGACGAGAGGCTATGCTCGGGCGGAACCGTGAAGGAGGCGTGCCATGACGACCGTGGCCGCGGAGGATGACGCGCAGCCGCCCAATCGCCTGGCCAGGCGCAAGCAGCGCACCCGCGCCGCGCTGATCTCCGCCGCCCAGTCCTTCATCGCGGCGGGCAAGCTGAACGTCCCAGTCCTCGAGATCACCCAGGCGGCCGACGTCGGCATGGGCTCGTTCTACAACCACTTCCAGAGCAAGGAGGAGTTGTACGAAGCCGCCGTCACCGAGGTGCTCGACGTGCACGGCGCGCTCCTCGACGACCTCACGGCATCGCTCGACGACCCCGCGGAGGCGTTCGCCTGCAGCTTCCGGCTGACCGGTCGGATGTTCCGCGAGCGCCCCCAGGAGAGCGGGGTCCTCCTGTCCACCGGGCTGGCGCTGTTGTCCTCCGATCGGGGTGTGGCCCCCCGGGCCCGGCGCGACGTCGAGGCGGGCATCGCGGCAGGTCGTTTCCACGTCAAGGACCTGGATCTCGCCATGGCCGTCGTCGGCGGCGCGCTGCTGGGCCTCGGCCATCTGCTTCACACCGAACCCGACCGTGACGACGCCGATGCGGCGGACACGGTCACCGAGCACGTGCTGACGCTTCTCGGGATGGCGCCCGACGAGGCGCGGCGTCTCTGCGGGCTGCCGCTGCCGGACCTCGCTACAGCGGGATGACGGTCTCGCTGTTGAGGATCTTCCACAGTCGTCGGCAGGCTGCGCCGAGGCGTCGGCGGATGGGACTGTGCGAGAGCGCGTCGATCAGTTCCTGATCCACGATCACGTAACCGCCGTCCAGTCGGAGCCACCAACCGGCCAGGGACAACTCGATCGCGGCCATCGTGGTGACCCGCCCGTGAGCGAGCGTGTCGAGCACGTCGTCGGCGATGAAGTTGGAGCGGGTGCTGTGGGCGAGGTGGTCGACGACGCGCACATGCACCTCGAGCGATGCCGGCGACAGGACCGGACGGGATTCATCCGCGCGCAGGGCCTCGACCTCGAAGAACACCGACCTGTCGTCCATAACGACACTCTAGGCGCAACATGGACGTAACACGGCATTTACATACTGAACATTCTGTGAACGGCCTCAGCCCTTGATGCGATCGACGATCAGATCGTGCACCAGTCGAGGCTTCTCCTCGGGGATCCAGTGCGAACCGTCGGTGATCTCGAACCGGTAGGGACCCGTGACGTACTGCTCGCACAGCACGGCGCAACGCCGACCGAGGGCGACGTCGTTGGTGCTCCACAGGTAGGTGGTGGGCACCGACACCCTGCGGGCGTAGGCCTGGCCGCTGAAGGGGATCGCCCGGTACCAGTTGATGGCCGGTCCCAGCGCCCCGGTGTCGATGATGTCGGTGTGCACCCGTTGCACCGCCTCGGCGTCCATCCCGCTGTCGCCGAGCGCACGATCGGCCAACTTCGGGTACCGGGTAAGCAGGGCCTCGGGCAGCCGGGGGATCTGGAAGATCGCCATGTAGTAGGACTTCAACGCCTGATTGCTGGTCACCAGCGCGCGCAGGAACGCCCGGGTGTGCGGCACCGACACGGCGGTCAGGGTGCGCAGGAGTTCGGGATGGCGCGCGGCCGTCGCCCATGCGACGACGGCACCCCAGTCGTGCCCGACGAGGTGCACGGGCGTCCCGACCCTTTCGATGAGTGCGGCCACGTCACCGACGAGTGCGCTGATCCGGTAGGCGAAGCGACCCTTGGGCCGAGCCGTTGGCGCGTAGCCCCGCTGGTCGAACACCAGTGTCCGGTAGCCGCTTGCATGCAGCAGCTCACAAACCTGGTCCCAGGACGTCGAGGTCTGCGGAAAACCATGCAGGAGAACGATCGTCTCGCCGTCGATCGGTCCCGCGTCGGTGACGCCGAAGGTGTAGCCGTCATTGGTGAAGCCGTGAATGCGGTCAGCCATCGGTCCTCGATCGCTCGGGGGAGAGCAGCGCGAGAAGCAGCGGGATGCGTCCGGTCTCGATCTCCGGTTGGGGCAGGACGGTGCGGACGATGGCTGCGCCGTCGAACGCGTTGGTCAACAGGGCCACGACACCGGCCAGCGTCTCCTCGGGGTACTCGTCGGCGGTGGGCAGGGCGCGGGCCGTGTCGAAGATCCGCGTGCTGTACTCTCCGAGCACGTCCTGCAGTGTGCCCCTGAGCTTTTCGTCGGTACGGGCGGCGATCAGGAGCTCGTACATCACCACGTTGGTGTCGTTCCCGGTGATGTCCCGCATCGCGTGGAGGACGCCTTCGAGCGCGGGCCGGTCCGGTGGTATCTCGGCGACCTGCTTGCCGAAGGCGTCGAGCTGGCGGCGCATCACTTCATACGCCGTCGCCGCCATGAAGTCGCCCATGGTGTCGAAGTGTCGGAACAGCGCGCCTCCGGACAGCCCCGCGCGCCGGGTGATGACCGCTGCCGACGCGTGCGCGTAACCGACGTCGACGATCGTCGCGATACACGCGTCGAGTAGTCGCGCGACCGTCTCCTCGCGACGCTCCCGCTGGGTCCGTGCCACGTCAGACGGTCACGGAGACATCGGCATTCGGACGCGAGCCCGCCGCGCGAAGGAATCTGCCGGACTTCGTGGTCTGGCCGTAACCCTCGCGGAACTCGCCGCTGCGGTAGACCACCTGACCGTTGACGGCGGTGGCCACTACGGTGGCGTCGTTGCGGTTGACCATGCGGCTAAGGCCGCCGTAGAACGGCACCGCGGCTTCGTGGTAGCCGTCGACGGCGTCGTCGAGACCGGCTGGGTCGATGACGACGAAGTCCGCACGGTCACCCCTGCGGAGCGTCCCCGCGTCCAGGCCGAACCAGTCCGCGACCTCGGCGGTGAGCCGGTGCACGGCGTGTTCGATGGTGATGAAGGGCCGGCCGGCTCGCTGGGCGACGTGGGCGCGCTTGAGTAGCCGCAGTGCGTAGTTGTAGAAGGCCATGTTGCGCAGATGGGCGCCGGCGTCCGAGAAGCCCATGTGGACAGTCGGTTCGGTGGCGAGCGCGTCGAGCTGGCGGCGGCGATGGTTGGCGACGGTCGTCGTCCATCTGACATTGCGTTCGCCGTTCTCGACGAGGACGTCGAGGAAGGCGTCGAGCGGATGCAGACCGCGTTCGTCGGCGATCGTCCCGAAGCTCTTGCCGATCAACGTCTCGTCGGGGCACTCGACGATCACGGCGTCGTGGAGGTCGCGGTGCCACAGCGTTGGACCCAGCTTGCGGCGGTCGAACTCGCGCCGGAACTCGCGGCGGTATTCGACGTCGGCGAGGAGCTCGTTGCGCTCGAGCTGGTCGCGCAGGTGCAGGGCGGCGGTGCCTGCGCCGAACTCCTCGAACACCGGCAGATCGATGCCGTCGGAGTACAACTCGAACGGCACGGGCAGGTGCTGGAACCGGACGCTGGCGCCGAGCACTCGGTTCAGCAGTCGCGTGCCGCGGCCGAGGACACCGACCGCGCCGGGCGCCGCCTTGGAGTCCGCCGAGACCAGAAGGCTCATCCGCACCCCGTCGCGACGGCCCAGCATGCGGCTACTCGACAGGAAGAACAGCAGTGCCGTCCACGGCCGTGCAACGTCGGGGGCGCTCTGCAGCATCCGGCGCCGGTTGCGAAGTTCCGCAATGAGTTTGCGACGTTCCCGCCAGGTGGCGAAGGTCGACGGCAGACCACGGGAGCGGTATCGATCGCCGTCGAGTTTGTCGATCGCGGAGTCCATCCCCGACATGCCGAGCAGGCCGGCATCGAGTGCCTCGCGCAGCTTGACGACCATGGCCTCGAGCTCGGCGGAGGTCGGCCTGACGGTGTCGTCGGTGGCCCGGTCGAGGCCGAGCACCGAAGTACGCAGATCCGAATGCCCAAGCAGCGAACTGACATTCGGGCCGAGGGGCAGCGCGTCGAGCGCGTCGACGTACTCGCTGGCGGACGTCCACGTCTTCTTGTCGTTCAGTGCGCCGAGGACATACTGCCGCGGCACGGCCTCGACGCGGCTGAACAGGTCGGCGGCGTCCTCGTTGTTCGCGTACACGGCGGACAGCGAGCAATTGCCCAGCAGGACCGTCGTCACCCCGTGGCGAACCGACTCGCGCAGTCCGGGATCGAGCAGCACCTCGGCGTCGTAGTGGGTGTGCACGTCGATGAAGCCGGGCACGATCCACCTGCCGTCGGCGTCGATGACGTCGGGGCACCCGGCCTCGTCGAGGGGTTCGGCGGAGACCGCCGCCACTACGCCGTCTCTGATGCCGAGCGTGCGGACCAGGGGTGGGGCGCCGGTGCCGTCGAACCACAGGCCGTTGCGGACGATCACGTCATAGGGCATGACGCCACCCTACCCAAGATTGCGAGTGCTCACAATCTTTATTCGCGCCGACATCGGTGTGGTCAGGCGGTAGGGGTGGTAACGATGGCGAACACCTTGCGCACCGTGACGTCGACCTCCCAGCGGCCGTGCCAGCCGTCCGGGAACCATCGCGTGGCGCCTGGTCGGATCTCCCATCGGCCGTCGGCATCGATGATCCAGCCATGCCCGCTGACGAAGTGCATCAGTTCACCGCAGCCGACCTTGCTGGACTCCCAGGCGCCCGGTGAGCACTCCCAGACTCCGAGCTTGGCGGTCGGGTCGTCGTGCAGCATGACACCGCGCTCGAAGGGTTGACCGGCCGTCGCCAACGGCTTGGGCCCCCAATCCTCCAGCGCGACGTCCGACGCGATCATCACGGCAAGGTCGATCATGAGGCCATTCTGGCACGCCACCCGCTGCGATTTCGGCGCGCAAACGTTCGCTCAGCGATCGTTTCCGCGCCGAAATCGCGAGAGGGGGGAGGGGTCAGGCGGCGACGGGTAGGCGATCGACGGACTTCGCCGCACGACGGCGCAGCAGATCGCGCGGGCTGAAGTCGTTGGGCAGCGACAGCGTGAACACCTTCTTCCATGCCGACGCGACCTGCCTGGGCAGCGAGCCGGTGGTGTAGGTCAGGCCGTAGCGTTCGAACAACTCCTGGATCCTGGGGGCGATCTCCTGGTAGCGGTTGCTTGGCAGATCGGGGAACAGGTGGTGCTCGATCTGGAACGACAGGTTGCCGGACATGAAGTGCAGCAGGCGACTTCCCGAGATGTTGGCCGAGCCCAACATCTGACGCAGGTACCACTCGCCACGGGTCTCACCGTCGATCGACGTCTTCTCGAAGGTCTGCACGCCCTCGGGGAAGTGACCGCACATGATCACCGAGTGCGTCCAGATGTTGCGCACCAGGTTCGCCGTGAGATTCGCGGTCAAGGTGGGCAGCGCCGACGGACCCGACAACAGTGGATGCAGCAGGTAGTCCCTGGTGGCCTGCTTGCGGATCTTGGCGAGCACCCGCTTGGCCCTGGCCTGGAACTCGGCCTTGTCGGAACGGCCCTTGAGGTACTTGCCGATCTGCAGGTCGTAGGCGGCGATGCCGTACTCGAACAGGCAGGCGTTGATGAAGTTCCACAGCGGCTGGGCGAGGTAGAAGGGAACCCACTTCTGGTTCTCGTCGACCCGCATGATGCCGTAGCCGAGGTCGTGGTCCTTGCCGCGGACGTTGGTGTAGGTGTGGTGGACCTCGTTGTGCGAGTGCTTCCACATCTCGGCAGGCGACGCGTTGTCCCACTCCCACGTGGTGGAGTGAATCTTGCTGTCGCGCATCCAGTCCCACTGACCGTGCATGACGTTGTGGCCGATCTCCATGTTCTCGACGATCTTGCTGATCGACAATCCGACGGTGCCGACGACCCAGGCGGGCGGGAACAGCGAGAACAGCAGCACGGCGCGACTGCCGAGTTCGAGCTTGCGTTGGCCGTCGATGACCTTGCGGATGTAGGCCGCGTCGCGTTCGCCACGGCTGCTGATGAGCTGTTCGCGGATGGCGTCGAGCTCGCGACCGAGGTTCTCGACGTCCTCGGCGGTGAGGTGCGCCGTGGTGGCGTTGGTGGGGGGTGCAGTCATGTCGGTCAGTTGGGTAGTCATGTGGAACTCCTCGAGATCAGAGATCGATGTCGCACGTGCCTGCGGCGGCGGAGACGCAGGTTTGGATTTGGACGTTGTCGCCGGGTGCGGCGGAGGTGACGGCACCGGTGCGGAGGTCGCGGACGGCGCCCTGGCGCAGGGGGACCACGCAGCCGAAGCAGATGCCCATCCGGCAACCCGACGGCATCAGCACGCCGGCGGCTTCGCCGGCGTCGAGAAGGGTCTCAGCACCGCCCGCCTCGACGAGGGTGCCCGACCTGGAGAAGGTGACCTCGCCGCCCTCACCCTCGGTGACGATGGTTGCCCGGAAGCGTTCGGTGTTCAGGCGATCGGCAATGCCTTCGGCCGCCCACCGCGCTTCGAGTGCGTCGAGCATCCCGGCGGGACCGCAGGCCCATGTCTGCCGGTCGGCGATGTCGTCGACCAGCCCGTCGAGCGCGGTCACGTCGAGCCTGCCGTCGGTGTCGGTGTGCCTCTCCAGCAGGCGGATTCGGCCCTCGCGCGCCAGCCTGCGTAGTTCGCCGCCGAAGATGACGTCGTCGGCGGTGGGGGCGGAGTGCACCACCACCACGTCGGCGGGCCCGGCGGCCATGTTGCGCAGCATGCCCATCACGGGCGTCACACCGCTGCCCGCGGTGACGAAGAGGACCTTCGACGGAGCCTGCGGGCCGAGCGTGAATTCGCCTGCGGCGTGGTCGAGTTGGACGACGGTCCCGACGGTGGCGCGACGCACCAGGTGGTTGCTGACCGTACCGTCGGGGATCGCCTTGACGGTGATGGAGATGTGCTCACTGGAGGTCGTGGAGGTCAGCGAGTACGACCGCCACTGGCGGACGCCGTCGACGTCGACCCCGACGCGCACGTACTGGCCCGGCAGGTGGCCGCGCCAGCCGCGTCCGGGCTTGATGTCGATGGAGACGGCGTCGCGGGTCTCGGGGCGAATGGCGATGATGCGGCCACGAAGGTCGGCGCTGGACCGTAGCGGGTCGATGACGTCGAGATAGTCAGCGGGCACCAGGGGCGTCGTCACCCGCTCGGCGAACTTGATGACCCGCGCTCGCAACGCGCCAGCGGCGGTCGGGCGGAGGGCTGTCGTCGTCATGCTTCCACTGTGGCCGAGCTATGGGTATAAAGTCTTGACCATTAGGTGTGAATGAACGTCACTAATTTGTTCGTAGGGAATAGTTTGTCCGAACCAGAGCTCCGCTTTACCAGCCTCGAGCTGGGCGACGAGGTCGCCGAGTCACTGCAGGCCGTTCTGCCCCGGATGGCCGAGCGGACGGTGGCCGCCGTGACCGCCGAGGTGCCCAGTTACACGCGGGCGTTCACCGGCCGGATGGGCCAGACCATCGAGACCGCGGTTCAGATGGCGCTCGGCGCCTTCCTGCGGCTGGCCGTCCGCTCGCACGACTCGGACCCGACGGCGACGTTGACACCCGCGCTCGACGGGGCCTATGCACTGGGCCGCGGCGAGGCCCGCCAGGGTCGCACCATGGACGCGCTGCTCTCGGCCTACCGCGTCGGTGCCCGCGTCGCGTGGCGCGAGCTGTCCTCGACCGCGGTGGACGCCGGACTGCCTGCCGAGACGGTCGCCCGCTTCGCCGAGCTGGTGTTCGCGTTCATCGATGAACTCTCGGCGTCCAGCGTCGCCGGGCATGCCGATGAACTGGCGACCACCGGACGCGTCCGGCAGCGGTACCTCGAGCGGTTGGCCAAGCAACTCCTCGCCGGCGAGACGGCGGAGGAACTGTGGGCGAGCGCGGAGCGCGCCGACTGGCAGCCACCGGAGACGTTGACGGCGATCGTGCTTGCCGAGGCGCAAACCCGAGGTCTGGCAGCCCGATTCGGCCAGTCCACGCTGCAATTGAGCGAGGATCTGCCCGGGGTGGACGCCAAGGAATCGTTGGCGGTGCTGTTGGTGCCCGACCTCGACGGCAGGCACCGCGGCCAGTTGCGGTCGGCCTTGCAGGGCCGACGGGCGTTGGTCGGGCCGGCCCGGCCGTGGACGCTGGTGCAGTCGTCGTACCGACGCGCGCTACGGGCGCGCGAGCTGACCATCGACGATGACGTCGTCGACACCGACGAGCACCTCGTCGAGCTGGTGCTGACCGCCGACCGCGAGGCCGCCGACGATCTGCGCCGCCAAGCCCTCGCGCCCTTGGCGGACCTTCGGCCCAACACCGCCGAACGACTGGCCGAGACGCTGAGATCGTGGCTACTGCACCAGGGTCAGCGCGACGCGGTCGCCGCCGACTTGTTCGTTCACGCGCAGACGGTGCGCTACCGCATGACTCAGCTGCGGGAGCTGTACGGCGACCGGCTCAATGATCCGAAGACCATTCTGGAGCTGACCGTGGCGTTGGGGGTTCCGCGGTGAGCCGCAAGGGTGCAGCCGCCTGCTGGCTGGTGGCGGGTGCTGCCTATCTGAGTCTCGAATTCGCTTCTGCCACTGCCGTTCCCGGGTATCGGTACGACCGCGACTTCATCAGCGATCTCGGTCGGCCGGACTCGCCGCTGCACCATCTGATGAACACGGCGTTCGTGGTGCAGGGCACGCTGCTCTGCCTGGGCGCGGTGCTGCTGGCGCGGGGGTCGCGGGATGGTCGGACCGGTCTCTTCGTGGGCTTCGCCGCCGCCAACGCCGTCGGCAACCTGGTGGTCGCCGCGGTGCCCAGCGGCGGGCCGGGCATCGCGTGGGTCCACGTCACCGGCGCGGTGGTCGCCATCGTCGGCGGCAACGCGGCCATCCTCGCCGGTACTCGGTTCGTCAGTGCCAACCGGGCCTACCGGATCGCGTCGGTGGCACTCGCCGCGCTGGGGCTGCTGAGTTTCACGGCGTTGGCCATCGGAGCGACGACGTCGGCGACGGTGCTCCTACCCGGTGCGGTGTGGGAGCGGACCAGCGTGTACACGATCATCGGCTGGCAAATGCTGTCGGCGCTGGCGATCCTTCGCCGCTGACGACGAGGTCAGGCCGCGCCGGGTGCCGGGGGTGCGGGTGCCACGGGCGCAGGCAGTCCGAGCCTGCCAACGACGAAGTCGGCCGCCTGGTCCACCCGGCCGTCGGCGACGTACTGGTTGTGCAGGCCGTAGTCGCCACCGCCGGAGCAGATCGGGTCGCCGGGCACGCACGACTCCAGGGTCTTGCCCGCGTACAGCGGGCCGATGGTCACCGCCGGCTGATTGATGAAGTCCATGAAAGCGGCATCCGGCTTGCCGAAGAGCGCCACCGCGGCGACGTGGTCCGCCACCGACGCGGGCATCGGACCCGTCACACCGGAGTCGGCCGCGCCGGGGGGCACGACGTCGGCCGTGGTGAACCCCGCCACCGCCGCCCCCTGGGAGTAGCCGCTGAGCACGATCTTGGTCTTCGGGCAGTTGGCCGCGGTGGCCTGGATGTGCGCCGCCGCGTCGTTGATGCCGTCCACGGCCCGCGGGAAGTCGATCGTCGCGGGGTACTGCACCGCGTACACCCCGAGGGACTTGGTTCCGAGCTTGGAGCGCAACGAGTTCTCGAACGCCTCACCCATGTAGCCGAGGCCAACGGGCTCACCCGTGCCGCGGGCGAAGACGAGATCCACGTCGGGGCAGGCCGGCGGAGCGGCGGCGTCGGAGAGGGGTTCGGCGATGGCGCCGGGGGCTGGTGCGATCACCGTCGCCCACGTCGACACCAGCGCAGCACCGAGTACTTGCGTGAGCAGGCGCGAGTTCATGCCGCTAGGTTGCCTCGATTCCGGAGGTGCAAACCTTCCGAATTCAGTGATCTTCGCGACGATCTTCGCGACGATCTTCGCAACGATCTTCGCAACGATCTTCGCAACGATCTTCGCAACGATCTTCGCGACCTCGCGCACCACGCGCCTCGGTCGAACTCCTACGTGCCGCAGAACGTTTGGTAGGGCCCGAAATCGTCGGGCGCCGGCGCGGCGTACCGCTCGAGGTCCGCCCGCTCGTCGAACGGGGAGCTCACCGCGTCGAGCAACCGCGCCACGGGGTCGAGATCACCCGACGTCGCCGCCGCGAGGGCTTCCTCCACGAGGTGGTTCCTCGGGATGTAGACGGGATTCACCCGGTTCATGGCCTCGGCGTCGGGGTCCAGCGCCCGCCATCGCGCGAGCCAGCCGTCGAAGGTCGCGAGGTCGACGAACAATCCGCGGGCCGGCTCGGTGTCGCCGCGGGCGGCCAGGCCGAGGAGTCGGAAGAGCGATGAGTAGTCGACGTGGCTCTGCTCGAGCTGCGCCAGCAGATCCGCCGCAAGGGAGCCGACGGTCGCGTCGTCGACCGTGGCGGACAACCCCAGCTTCGCGCGCATGCCTGCCGACCAGGCCGCGTCGTACGAGGCGCCGAAGCGACCGAGTGACTCCACCGCTTGGTCCACGGCCTGCTGCTGGTCCTCGGCGATCAGCGGCAGCAGGGTCTCGGCGAAGCGCGCCAGGTTCCACTGCGCGACGACCGGCTGATTGGCGTAGGCATAGCGCCCGGCGTGGTCGATCGAGCTGTACACGGTCGCCGGGTCGTAGGCGTCGAGGAACGCGCACGGCCCGTAGTCGATCGTCTCGCCCGAGATCGTCATGTTGTCGGTGTTCATCACGCCGTGGATGAAGCCGACGAGCATCCACCGCGCCACCAACGACGCCTGCGCCGAGACGACCGCGTCGAACAACGCCAGGTACGGGTTGTCCGCCGAGGCGGCATCGGGATAGTGCCTGGTGATCGCGTGGTCGGCGAGCCGGCGCAACACGCCGAGGTCACCGGCGGCGGCCGCGTACTGGAAGCTCCCCACCCGAAGGTGACTGCTCGCCACGCGGGCGAGCACGGCGCCGGGCAGCGGCGTGTCGCGCTGCACGGGTTGCCCCGTGGCGACGACCGCGAGCGCCCTGGTGGTCGGGATGCCCAGGGCGTGCATCGACTCGCTGACGACGTACTCCCGCAGCATCGGGCCCACGGCGGCGAGGCCGTCACCGCCGCGCGCGAACGGTGTGCGCCCGGAACCCTTGAGGTGGAGATCGCGCGACCGGCCGTCGGTGTCCTCGAGTTCGCCGAGGAGTAGCGCGCGGCCGTCACCCAGACGTGGTGTGTATCCACCGAATTGGTGCCCGGAGTAGGCCTGCGCCACGGGGGTGACGCCCTCGGGAACCTCGGCGCCGACCAGCAGGCGTAGCCCGGCGGGAGTCCTGAGCCACGCCGCGTCGAGCCCCAGTTCCGCGGCGAGCGGTTCGTTGAGTGCCAGCAGGCGCGGGTCGGGTGCCTCGGCGGCGTGCCAGGAGACGGCCATCTCCGGCAGGTCGCGGGCGAAGTGGCTGGGGTGGAGGACGGTCGTCGACGGTGCTTCACTCACCTCATCCAGCGTACGGAGTGCCCACGGGTTCGTGGGGTTCGGAGGTAGCGTCTGCCAGATGCGCAACGTCGTCATCACCGGTCCCGGCGCGGTCGAGGTTCGCGACGCCCCCGATCCGGTTCCGCCAGGACCCGACGGGGCCGTGGTCGGGGTCGAGTCCGCGGCGATCTGCGGCTCCGACTTGCACTTCTACGACGGCGATCTGCCGGTGGGCGACGGTGTCGCGGTCGGTCACGAGTTCATCGGGACCGTGCTCGAAGTCGGTCCCGAGGTCACAGGGGTGCGGGTCGGCGATCGCGTCCTGGCCGCCTCGGTCACCGGCTGCGGGCGGTGTGCGGGTTGTGCCACCGGCAACCCGGTCACGTGTGTGCAGGGGATGCAGATCTTCGGCTCCGGCGGACTCGGTGGGGGTCAGGCGACGGCAGTCGCGGTGCCTGGCGCCGACTTTCAGCTCATGCGGATTCCCGACGGCATGGACGACGAAGCCGCGCTGTTGCTCACCGACAACCTGTCGACCGGCTGGATCGGCGCGAAGAAGGCCGACATCCCGCCGGGCGGCACGGTGGTCGTGCTCGGCCTCGGCGCGGTGGGGTTGTGTGCCGTCCGGGCGGCCTTCGCGCAGGGCGCGGGCACCGTTCTGGCCGCCGACCCCGTGGCGGGCCGGCGCGCGCTCGCGGTCGATTCGGGGGCGACCGCACTCGAGGGACCGACGGTCGCTGCGGTGCTCGAGCACACGGGGGGACGGGGTGCCGACAGCGTCATCGACACGGTGGCCCTGGACGCGACCCTGAACGACGCGCTGGCCTGCGTTCGCGCCGACGGCACGGTGTCCGTCCTCGGAGTGCACGACCTCGACCCGTACCCCCTGCCGATCCTCATGGCGCTGATCCGCAACCTCACCCTGCGGATGACCACCGCGCCCATCCAGCAGACGTGGACCGACCTTCTTCCCCTGGTGACCGGAGGCAAGCTGCGCACCGACGGCATCTTCACCCACCGCTACCCGCTGGCCGAGGCGGCCGACGCCTATGCCGCGGTCGCGGCCCGCACCCCCGAATGCATCAAGGTGATCCTCGACGTGCCGTCGTCGTGACCCTCAGCCGGCGTAGACGACCTCGTCGAATGGCCACGCCTCGGCCAGCCACGCCCGAACCGCTTGACGCAGAACGGGATCGAGGTCAGCGACGTCGGCCGTGACCCACGACCGGACGTCCACGCTGCCGCGCCGCGGCCCGGGATCGAGGTAGACGCAGCCGATGACGTCATCGGTGTCGGGCCTCAAGACGGTGTAGGCGAAGGCCACTCGCCGCTCGAATTCGTCGGCGTGCCGCACCAGGTCGCCGAGGTTGGCCTCGGCGGTGAAGCCCTCGTCCGGCGGCCAGCCGTAGTTCGCGAAGCCCGGAGTGGATTGGATGTGGCTGATGCTCGACATCCACGCGGCGAGATCGGCGGCGTTGTGCCCCGGGCCCAGCGGTTCGAGCCGGAAGCGGTCGCCGACGAGTGCGCGGGGGACGTCGAAGTCGGCCGGCACGAATGGTTCTCGACTCATCGGTTCACACTAGGCGCGGCGCGGTCGCGGTCAACATGGCGGCCAACATGTGCACGATCTCCTCGGGATCCCCGTCCTGGGCGGACCGCTCGTGCTCCGCGGCGAGGGCGAACATCGCTGTGGCGACTGCGGCGACGCGGCGCCGACGAGCCCGGCGATCGGCGACGGGCACCGCGTGCGACAGGGCCTCCAGAACCCGTGGCCAGGCCGTCTCCGCCGAATCGTGCGGTTCTGTCCGCAGCCGCGGGCCGACCACCTGGAGGAACCGGGCGTAGTGCGTGCTCTCGAGGCGTAGCAGCGGGAGGACGAGGACGCGCATCAGCGCGTGGACGTCACCGGCGTCAAAGGCCTCCCCGGCGTCGAGGTCACCGAGCATCCGCTCCCGCTCGCGCTCCATGGGCAGCAGTCGGCGCGCCACCACGGCGTCGAGGAGATCCTGCCTGCTGTGGAAGTGGTAGTTGACCGCCGAGTTGTTCCGCTGACCCGCCGCCTGGGCGATGTCGCGCAGCGGCACCTCGAAGCCCCGTTCGGCGATGAGCCGTTCGGCGGCGTCGAGTAGCGCGTCCTTCGATCGGGAGCCACGGTCCACCGGGCCCATGTTAGGCGTTTCCCGGCACGAATTAAGCGAATGTGCTTAACTCGGTATCGGTCAGCCCCGCCGGAAGGATGCCGCCATGACTGCTGCTGAAGAGGTTCGCGAGATCGACGCGGGCATCCCGATGACCCGGTTCGCGAGGGGTTGGCACTGCCTGGGTCTGGCCGAATCGTTCCGTGACCGAAAGCCGCACGGAATCAATGCCTTCGGGACCCGGTTGGCGGTGTTCGCCGATCCCGACGGCGAGATCCACGTCCTCGACGGCTACTGCAGGCACATGGGCGGTGACCTGTCGATGGGGACGGTCAAGGGCGACACCCTGGCCTGCCCGTTTCACGACTGGCGATGGCAGGGCTCGACCGGTCGCTGCGTCGAGGTGCCCTACGCCCGACGCACCCCGCGATTGGCGCGTACGCGAAAGTGGCTGTGTCAGGAGGTGAACGGCCAACTGCTGGTGTGGCACGACCCCGAGGGCTCGACCCCGCCATCGGAGCTGACTCCGCCGACGATCGAGGGGATGAACGAGGGCAGGTGGTCGCCGTGGACGTGGAACTCGATCCTGATCGAGGGTTCGCACTGCCGTGAGATCGTCGACAACAACGTCGACATGGCCCACTTCTTCTACATCCACCGCGCGTACCCGACGTACTTCAAGAACGTCATCGAAGGTCAGGCGGCCAGTCAGTTCATGGAGTCCAAGGCGCGACCGGACACCACGCCGAACTACGAAAGCCTTTGGGAGGGAACGAATCTCCGGTCCGAGGCGACCTATTTCGGACCTGCCTACATGATCAACTGGTTGCACAACGACGTCGCGCCGGACTTCACCCTCGAGGTGGCGCTGATCAATTGCCACTACCCGGTCTCGCAGAATTCGTTCGTGCTGCAGTGGGGTGTCGCCGTGCAGAAGATCGAGGGGCTGCCCGAAGACAAGGCCGGGCGGCTGGCCGCGACGCTCAGCAAGAGCTTCGGCGAGGGCTTCCTCGACGACGTCGAAGTGTGGAAGCACAAGACGCGCATCGACAACCCGCTGCTGACCGAGGAGGACGGTGCGGTCTATCAGCATCGTCGGTGGTACGAACAGTTCTACGTCGACGTCGCCGACGTGACCGATGACATGGTCGCGCGCTTCGAACTCGAGGTCGACACCACGCACGCGCACGGGATCTGGCAGCAGGAAGTCAGCGAGAACCTCAGGCGTCGAGCTGCGTTGCCGTCCGGGTAGATCGGAGGTGCGTGGCGTCGCAGCCCTCGGGCTGGCGGTGGTCGTGGCGCTGGGCGGCCCCTGCATCGGTCGCGCGGCTGCCGACGCCAGCGCACTCTGGCGAATCGTCGACGGTCAATGCGTGCCGAACCAGGTGGCCCACGGCAACCCCGCACCCTGCGCGGAGGTCGACCTCGACGCCGGGAGCGCGGTGCTCAAGGACCTCGTCGGCGCCACCCAGTACCTCCTCATCCCGACCGAACGGAGCTCGGGCATCGAGGATCCGGCCATCCTGGCACCCGGCGCGCCGAACTACTTCGCGGCCGCGTGGCGCGCACGCTCGTTCGTCGACGAACGCGCCGGCGTGACGCTGCCGCGGGACTGGGTCAGCCTGGCGATCAACTCGGCGTTCGCCCGGTCGCAGGATCAGCTCCACATCCACGTCGACTGTCTGAGTCCCGACGTACACGACGCCCTGGCCGGCCACGCCGCGGCGGTCGGTCCGGCCTGGGCGCCGTTCCCGGTGCCGCTCGCCGGTCACCGGTACGACGCGGTGCAGGTCGGCGGTGAGGATCTCGACGTCGACCCCTTCGACCTCCTGGCCGACGGCGTGCCGGGCGCCCGTGACGACATGGCCGCGCGGACGCTCGTCGTGGTGGGGACGGTGGCTGCCGACGGCCGACCCGGCTTCGTGATCCTCACCGACCGCGCCGACCCGGCGGCCGGGGACCTAGCCGAAGGCGAGGAACTTCAGGATCACGATTCCTGTCCGCGGCTGGCGGCGGTCGCGCCGGGCAAGTGAGCGCATGGTCGACGGCCGGGCTATTCGGGTTCGCCGTACTCGTCGAACCAGTACGCGAGCTTGCCCCGCCGGCTGACCGCGCGGAGTCTGCGTTCGGCCGCGTTCCTGGTCTTGGAGGTGGTGACGATCAGGAGTTCGTCACCGGCCTCGATGCGGGTGTCCGGCAGCGGAACGAACGTGTGGCCGTCGCGGATGATCAGCGTGATGACGCTGGGGTCGGGGAGCCGGAGCTCCAGAACCGTCACGTCGTGCAGGCGCGACGTCGGCCGCACGGTGAGCGTCAGCAACTCCGCCTCGAGCACGTCCAGCGGTGCGGACTCGACCTGGATCTCTCGCGGTGAATCGCGGGGGATCAGGTGCAGGGCGTGTGCGATGGGCCGCAGGCTGGGCCCCTGCACCAGGGTGAAGACCACCACCAGGAGGAAGACGACGTTGAGCAGGCGGTTGCTGTCGGGCACCCCCGCGACGATCGGAAAGGTCGCCAGGACGATGGGCACCGCACCACGAAGACCCGCCCACGACAGGAAGATCTGCTCGCGCAGCGGAATGCTGAAACCGGCCAGTGAGCCGACCACCGACAGCGGTCGGGCGACCAGGAGCAGGACCAGCCCGACGACGATCGCGGGAACCACGTCGGCAGCCAGCTCGCTGGGGTCCACCAGCAACCCGAGCAGGACGAACAGGCCGATCTGCGCCAGCCAGCCCAGCCCCTCGGCGAAGGACCTGGTCGCCGAGCGGTGCGGCAGCCCGGAGTTCGCGAGCACCACCGCGGCCAGATAGGCGGCGATGAAGCCGCTGGCGTGCACGGCGCCCGCCGCCGCGAAGGCCACGATGCCCAGCCCGAACGTTCCGATCGGATACAGCCCGGATGCGGGCAGGGCGACGCGTCGCAGCATCAGCGCGCCGAGGAATCCGCACGCCAGCCCGATGGCGGAGCCGGCCAGCAGTTCGTACACCAGGTCCGCGACGGCGCTCTCCGGCTCGAATACGAAGGGGACGGCGCTGAACATGAGCACGAAGATGACGGCAGGCGCATCGTTGAATCCGGACTCGGCTTCGAGCAGCCCCGCCACCCGCCGGGGCAGCGGCAGGACGCGCAGCACCGAGAACACCGCTGCCGCGTCGGTGGACGACACGATGGCGCCGAGCAGCAACGCGAGCTGCCAGTCCATCCCGAGCAGCAGATGCGCACCGGCCGCGGTGACCAGCAAGCTGATGACCACACCGATGGTGGCCAACGCGCCCGCCGGCGCCAGCACCTTGCGGATGTCGGCGAAGCGCGTCGTCAGACCGCCCTCGACGAGGATGACGGCCAGCGCGGCGGTCCCGACGTTCCTGGCGAGCTCGACGTCGTCGAACTGGAGCCCGAGGCCGTCCTCCCCGATGGCGACGCCGACGAGCAGGAAGAGCAGAAGGCTGGGGAACCCCACCCGGGTCGCGACGCGGGTGCCGACGATGCTGGCCAGCAGCACGAAGCCGCCGATCAGCAAGGCCAGGTACAGCTCGTGCAGGCTCAAGGTGTTCCGTTTCGGGCATCGTCGTGGCGGCCAACGGCCAGGGGCGCCAACCGGAGTGTCCGGTCAGTATTTCAGGAGGGCAACCGGATGGGGTCGCGGCGACACCGCCGCCCCGGATGGACGAAGATGGCGGAGTGGCGGAGCGACGGACGCGGATCGGGATCGCCGGCGCAGGCAACGTCGGCAGATCCGTCGCGCAGGAACTCCTCGACAACGGTCACAAGGTGCTGCTGATCGAACGCGAACGCCGCAAGTTCGAACCGGACGCGGTTCCGGACGCGGACTGGCTGTTCGCCGACGCCTGCGAGTTGACGACGTTGCAGGAGGCGGGCGCCGAGACGTGTGACGTCCTGATCGCGGCGACCGGTGACGACAAGGCCAACCTCGTCGTCGGCCTGCTGGCCAAGTCGGAGTTCGGCGTGCCTCGAGTCGTCGCGAGGATCAACGAGATCCGCAACGAGTGGCTCTTCACCCAGGCGTGGGGGATCGACGTGGCGGTCTCGACCCCGGGGGCGATGGTCGCCGGGGTTGAGGGGGCCATCGACGTGGGCCACCTGGTGCGGCTGATGGGCCTCCGTCAGGGGCAGGCGGATCTGGCGAAACTAACTCTGCCAGAAGACAATCCGCTCGTCGGTCAACGCGTCGGGGACCTCGGCCTGCCCCCGAACGCCGCCATGGTCACCCTGGTCCGCAGCGGCCGCGTCCTGCTGCCCACGCCCGATGAGGTGCTCGAGGCGGGTGACGAGATGCTCTTCGTCTCCGACAGCTCAGTCGAGAGTTCCATCAGGGCGGCCATCCACGGCATCGAACCCATTCGAGCCGGGGATGACGTGCCGGGCTTCTGATCGCCGCACTCGATGCCTAGGCTGGACGAGACCGAGAGGGGTGCCCGTTGACCGCCACCATCATCATCGCCGTGGCACTACTGGTGGGCGTGGGCCTCGTCGTCAGCCAGCTGGCCCGCCTCAAGGAGTGGCTGGGCAAGGCCCCGCCCGAAGAGCCGCCCACGGAGTAGGCCGTCAGCGCGGCGGGCTGGCCAGCACGACGTCGACGGCCGCCTCGATGACGGCGTCGTCGGGCACGGTGCCGAACATGATCGCCGGGCAGGCGACGACACCGGTGAGCATCGAGACCGCGGCATCCAACGCCGGGCTGGAGAAGCGCTGACCGAGCATCTCCCACATTTGATGCTGTCCGTCGGTGTTGACCTTGTGCCTGATCCGCGCCATCTGCTCGACCGACGCCCACTCGGCCATTCCGGACAACACGCGATCAAGTCGCATGTCGACGATGCCCTTGCGGAACACCTTGAGCTCTTCGATGAGGTCCGTACGCAGGTCGCCGGTGAGTTGATGGTGGGGCATCTCGCCGAGGCTCTCGATCGCCATCGCGATCAGGTCGATCCGCGAGGGCCAGTGGGTGTAGAGGGTGGTCTTGGAGTAGCCGGCGATCTCCGCGACCCGCGCATGCGTCACGGCGTCGGAACCCTCGGTGGTGAGCACCTCGAGAGCGGCCCTCGCGACGTCGGCACGCGTGCGCGACACGCGGGCGTCCTCGCCCGTGTCCCTGCTGGCGTCGGCGGGTGCCATTGGTCGTCACTTCCTTCTTCTCGTCTGCTCGCGGTGTTCGCAGACCTGGACGCGAAGTTAACTTATGCACTTCTGAGCCAGTACTGGTCGCCTCTTGCATTATTGGACGTTTAGACCAATAGTGTACTGGGAATCAGTTTTCTCGACGCGGGTGTCAAGTCCCGGCGCGGCGTCGACCCACCGAACCGGCAGAAGGAAACCCCATGTCAGCAATTCTCTTCGGCTCGATCAGCACCCTCGCCGACACCTCTGAACTGCAACGTCAAGCCTTCAACGACGCCTTCGAGGCCTTCGCCCTCGACTGGCAGTGGTCCCGTGAGGACTACCGCTCGATGCTGACCTCCAGCGGTGGCGCCAACCGGATCGAGGAGTACGCCGCTTCCCGTGGACAGGACGTCGACGCCGCGGCCGTCCACGCCAAGAAGTCGCAGCTCTTCCAGGACCTGCTGCGCACGGCCGACGTCTCGCCACGGCCGGGGGTGGTTGAGACGGTCGAGGAGGCCAAGCGCGGCCAGCACAAGGTCGGCTTCGTCACCACCACGTCGCAGGGCAACATCGACGCCCTGCTCTCGGCCCTGCGCCCGCACATCAGCGCCGAGATGTTCGACCTGATCGTGGCCAGCGACTCGGTGTCCAGCCCGAAGCCCGACCCGGCCGCGTACGAGTTCGCGCTCGAACGACTGGGCGAGGACACCACGAGCGTGGTGGCGATCGAGGACAACGTCGGCGGGGTCAAGGCCGCGAAGGCCGCAGGCATCACCTGCATCGCCTTCCCGAACGCGAACACCGCGGGCGGCGACTTCTCCACGGCCGCGGAGACCGTCGACTCGCTCGACGCCGGTCGCGTCGTCGGCATCGCCACGTCCTGACGCCAGCCCCGAGCCACGACACCCTTACCGAGGAGCACCACGATGAGCAACCTTCAGGCCCGAGTGACCGTGAGCGACAGAACGTTCCACGTCACGGGTTACGAGAAGATCGAGTACAGCCTGGTGTACGTCGAAGGCGTATTCGCCATCGACAACACCGATCTCGCGGACAGTTACCGTCCGTACGGCCGCGCCCTGATGGTCGTCGACGACACGGTCTACGAAATCTACGGCGAGCAGATCCGTGCGTACTTCGACTACCACGACATCGCGCTGACCGTCATTCCGGTGCAGATCCGGGAGACGGCCAAGTCGTTGGATACCTTCGAACGGATCGTCGGTGAGTTCGACGCCTTCGGGTTGGTACGGACCGAACCGGTGCTCGTGGTCGGCGGAGGCCTGACCACCGACGTCGCCGGATTCGCCTGTGCCAGCTATCGGCGCAACACCCCCTACATCCGGATCCCCACCACGCTGATCGGCCTGATCGACGCCAGTGTGTCGATCAAGGTCGCCGTCAATTACGGCAAGCACAAGAACCGGCTGGGGGCCTACCACGCGTCACAGAAGGTTTTGCTGGACTTCTCGTTCCTCAAGACCCTGCCCGAGGATCAGGTGCGCAACGGCATGGCGGAGCTCATCAAGATCGCCGTGGTCGGCAACGCGGGCATCTTCGAACTGCTCGAAGAGCACGGCGCCCAGTTGCTCCAGACGCGGTTCGGGCACCTCGACGGCACACCCGAGTTGCGGGCCGTCGGCGAGCGGGTCACGCATCAGGCCATTGCCACGATGCTGGAACTCGAAGCGCCCAACCTGCACGAGATCGACCTGGACCGCGTGATCGCGTTCGGCCACACCTGGAGCCCCACATTGGAGCTCACACCGTCCGTACCGTTCTTCCACGGGCACGCCATCAACATCGACATGGCGCTGTCGACGACGCTGGCCGAGAAGCGGGGTCACATCACGGTCGCCGACCGGGACCGGGTACACGGCGTGATGAGTTCGCTGGGCCTTGCGCTGGACAGTGAGTACCTCACCCCGGAGCTCCTCGACTCCGCGACGTCGTCGATCCTGAAGACCCGTGACGGTCTGCTGCGGGCGGCGATTCCCAATCCGATCGGGCACTGCCGCTTCCTGAATGACGTCACCACCGGCGAGTTGACCGACACCCTGACGTTGCACAAGAAGATCTGCCTGGACCATCCCCGCGGCGGTGACGGCGTCGACGTCTTCACGGTGCCCGAGCAGGACGTCGAGTCGTGACCGACGTCGCGGTGCTGTCGACCGGCCGGGCCGCGCAGGCTCGACCGGTGACGCCATCGACGATCCTGGCCGCCGAGCTCGCGGACCTGTGCCGCGAGCTCGATGCGGTCCCCGGCGTCGATCCGGTTCTCGCACAACGGTTCCGGCGAGCCCGTGATCTGGCGGCGGGGCTGGACCCGTACCTCGATCAGTGCACGACCCCGGAGTCGCCGGCGTTGGCCGAATTGGCGCACCGCACGCGGGAGACGGACTGGGAGTCGGCGCCGGGCGAGGTTCGGCTTGAGCAGGAGATGCTGTCCGGCCACGTCGAGGGCCAGGTGTTGAAGTTCCTGGTGCATCTCGCCGGGGCCACCCGGGTGCTGGAGATCGGCATGTTCACCGGGTACTCCGCGTTGGCGATGGCCGAGGCGTTGCCCGACGACGGGACGCTGGTCGCCTGTGAGATCGACTCGGCGGTGGCAGCATTCGCCCAAGAGAGCTTCGACACGTCACCGGCGGGACGCAAGATTGCGATCGAGGTCGGACCGGCCATCGATACGCTGCGCCGGCTGGCGGCCGCGGGCCGAGAGTTCGACTTCGTCTTCGTCGACGCCGACAAGCCCGGCTATCTCGACTACGTGGAGTTCCTGCTCGGCAGCACGCTGCTGGCACCGCGGGCGGTCATCGCCGTCGACAACACCCTGATGCAGGGCGAAACCTATGCGGACGTGGACATCTCGCGCAACGGTGCAGCGATCTCGGGTTTCAACGCGGCACTCACCTACGACCCACGCGTCGAGCAGGTGCTGATCCCGTTGCGCGACGGGCTGACGCTGATCCGGCGGACGCCTCGGTGACAGCGCTGCTCGAAACCGGCACCCCGGCCACCGCGAGCCTGCTCCAGCGCCGAGGCTTCAACCCCGGTCGCACCGTCGCCACTCTCGCCGGGCTGGCCCTGACGTTGCCCGTCGACCTGGGTCTGGTGGCCGCCGCACTGGCGGTCCGGAGGCGAAATCCTCTGGTCCACCGGACGATCGGCGCGCGACGGACCGTCCTCATCAGCGGTGGCAAGATGACGAAGGCGCTGCAGCTGGCCCGGTCGTTCCACTCGGCGGGCCATCGGGTGATCCTCGTCGAGTCGCCCAAGTACCGCTTCACGGGGCACCGGTTCTCCCGCGCGGTCGACGCGTTCTACTCCGTGCCGGAGCCGACCGCGCCCGACTATGCCGACGCGCTCCTCGACGTCGTCGAGAAGGAAGGGGTGGACTTCTTCGTGCCGGTGTCGAGCCCCGCCGCGAGCGTTCACGATGCGGCGGCACGGCGCCTGCTCGACGGTGTCTGCGAAGTGATCCACGTCGGCGGGGACGCCATTGCGATGCTCGACGACAAGGCCGAGTTCTCCCGGGCCGCCGCGGATTTGGGCTTGCGCGTACCCGACTTCCGCAGAATCACCGACGCCCGTCAGGTCGAGGAATTCGACTTCCCCGAAGGGCGGAGCTACATCCTCAAGCGAATCGCGTACAACCCGGTGGGGCGGATGGACCTCACCCGGTTGACCCGTGACACGCCGGAGCGCAACGCCGCCTTCGCGCGCTCGCTGTCGATCTCCGAGGACGATCCGTGGATCCTGCAGGAGTTCATCGAGGGCAAGGAGTACTGCACCCACGGCACGGTCCGACACGGTTGGCTGCAGGTCTACGCGTGTTGTGAGTCGTCGGCGTTCCAGATCAACTACGAGAACGTCGACAAGCCGGAGATTCGTTCGTGGGTGGAAGAATTCGTCGGCGCGTTCGACCTCACCGGTCAGGCCTCCTTCGACTTCATCGAGGGGGCCGACGGCCATGCCTACGCCATCGAGTGCAACCCACGCACCCACTCGGCGATCACCATGTTCTACGACCACCCGCAGGTGGCCTCGGCGTACCTCGACGACGGACACCCCGTCATCACCCCCCGCCCGGGGTCCCGTCCGACCTACTGGATCTACCACGAACTGTGGCGTCTGCTGACCCAGGCCGACCGCCTGGGTCGACTCAGGACGATCCTCCGCGGTAAGGACGCGATCTTCACGTGGTGGGATCCATTGCCCTATCTGATGGTTCACCATCTGCAGATCCCGGCGCTGCTGTGGGCCAACCTGCGGGCCCGTCGGGGCTGGACGCGGATCGACTTCAACATCGGCAAGCTCGTCGAGCCGGGGGGTGACTGACGTGGCGCTCTCGGTCCTGCATCTCGTCGGGTCCGCGGTGGACGAGTTTCACGCCGACCTGTCCCGGTTGTACGCCGGGGCGTGCCTGGACGCTCTCGTGGACTCCGAGCGCTACGACGTGCACCTGGCCTACGTGTCCCCCGATGGCACCTGGCGCTTTCCCGGTGACCTACGGCCGACGTCTCTGGCCTCGGCGGTGACCATGTCACTGCCCGAAGCCGTTGCGCACCTGGAACTCCTGAACGTCGACGTGGTCGTGCCGCAGATGTTCTGCCTTCCCGGGATGACGGCGTATCGCGCGCTGTTCGACGTCCTCGGGATCGCGTACGTGGGAAACCCGCCCGACGTGATGGCGATCGCGGCCGACAAGGCCAAGGCCAGGGCGATCGTGGCCGCGGCGGGTGTCGCGGTGCCCGCGGGTGAGGTGGTGCGTCGCGGTGAGCGATCGCAGCTCCCGCCACCCGTCGTCGTCAAGCCGGTCGATGCCGACAATTCGATGGGGGTGACCCTGATACGCGATGCGGCGGACTACGACGCCGCGGTGGAACACGCGCTCGATCACGGGTCCGCGGTACTCGTCGAGACATACGTCGAGCTGGGCCGGGAAGTGCGGTGCGGCATCGTCGTTCGAGGCGGCGAGCTGGTCTGCCTGCCGCTCGAGGAGTATGCCGTCGACCCGGTGACCAAGCCGATTCGCGGACGCGACGACAAGCTGAATCGGACCGACGGGGGTGACCTGTACCTGGTGGCCAAGGACCCCAGCTGGGCGTGGATCGTGCCGGAGGACGACCCGATCACCGAGGCGGTCTGGGAGGCGGCGCGCCGGTGCCACGTGGCCCTGGGGTGCAGGCACTACGGTCTGTTCGACTTCCGGATCGATCCCGACGGCAGGCCGTGGTTCCTCGAAGCGGGCCCGTACTGCTCGTTCGCCCCGGGCAGCGTCATCGCGGTCATGGCCGCGGCAGCGGGCACCAGCGTGGGCGATCTGTTCGCCGACGCGGTGCGCGAACTCGACCTGGGAGCGGCGCGGTGCCTGACTACGACCCCTTGACCCCGGTCGGTGCCACCGTCACCGGTCTGAGGGTCGACGCGATCGGCGCGCGGCTCGCGGACGAACTGCGTGACGTGCTCGCGGAGCACGGGGTGATCGTCCTACCCGGGCAGGACGACGTGGACGACGACGCGTTCCTGCGCTTCCTGCGCAGCTTCGGCGACACGGTGTTCACGGCCGGTGAGACCCCAGTGCCCGGTCACGACGAGCTCAACGTCATCAGCAACGTCGGGCGCACCACGCCACCGCGGTCGACCTTCCACACCGACACCAGCTACGTGCGAAAGCCGCCCGCCTACACTGCATTACGCGCGGTAACCGTCCCGGCCCAGGGCGGTCAGACGCTCTTCACCAACCAGTACTCCGCGTACCAGAGGCTGCCCGCCCAGATCCGCAGCTGGCTGGACGGCCGCACGATCACCCACGTCGTCACCGGACTAGACCTCGACGAGGAACACGAGACGTCGGCTGAGCACCCCGTCTTCCAGGCCCACCCGCGGTCGGGACGGACGGCGCTCTACCTGTCGACCCCTGCACGTTGCGCATCGGTCAGCGGCCTCTCGCCGCGGCTGGCGAAGGTTGCCGTGTCGTTCTTGTTCGAGTTCTCCACTAGCGAGGACAACGTCCATCGACACGCGTGGTCGCCGGGCGACGTCGTGATGTGGGACAACCGGTGCGTGCTGCACCGCGCCGACCACGACGGAGTGATCGGCGATCGCGTCATGCACCGCGGGATGGTCGCGGACGTTCCGTGACGTCAGTGAACAGTTTCCGAAAGCTGTCAACTGAGGGTGCCGACGGCGGTAGCGTCTCGGCCATGACCCTGACAACGCTCCAACACGATGACGTCATCGCGACGGCCGCGGGGATGCGCGACCTGGTACGCGCCGAGGCCACGGAGTCCGAGCGGTTGCGGACCCTGTCGCCCGCGATCGTCGACGAGATGTGGGCCACCGGCCTTATGACGGCGTTCAATCCCGGCGAGGCGGGTGGGGTGGAGCCGTCCTTCGCCGAGATGATCAACACGTGGATCGAAATGGCCTGGCAGGATGGGTCATTCGGCTGGACCGGGATCGCGAATCTGCCATCGTCGTTCGCCGCGGCGTCGTATCTGCCCGACGAGGGTTTCGCCGAGGTGTTCACCGCCCACGACAACCACGTCACCATGGGCGGCCAGTTCGCCCCGAACGGCCAAGGCGTCGTCACCGACGGCGGCTACCGGCTGACCGGGTCGTGGAGTTTCGGATCCGGCACCGGGCATGCGCAGTACGTGGCCGCGGGCTTCATCCCGATGGACGACGGTGAGATGCGCTGGATCAGCGAGGGCATCCCCGAACTCATGGTGGCGCTGCTGCCGCGTGCAGAGGTGACCTTCACCGACGGCTGGAACGTGCAGGGACTCAAGGGAACCGGGTCCTATGATTACAACGTCGCCGACGTGTTCGTGCCGGCGTACCGCACGTTTCGGTTGTTCACCACCGAGCCGTTGCGCGGCGGATCGCCGGCCGGGCGGATGGGCATGATGCCGGTGACCGCGGCAGGCCACGCGGCATGGGCGCTGGGCGTCGCGAAGAGCATGCTCGACGACGTCCAGGAACTGGCGGCCACCAAGTACCGGATGAGTGACATGGAGTCACTGGCCACCCGGCCCACCTTCCAGAAGGACCTGGCGCATCACGTCGCGGCCTGGCGGGCTGCGCGATTGCTGGTGCTCGAGGCGTTCGGCACCGCCGAGGCCGAGGTCGCGGCGGGGGACGGCCTCACCCCGACGCTGCGGGTCGACATGCGGGTGGCCGCGGTCTACGCCACCGACGTGGCCCGCGAGTGCGCACAGTGGGCCCATCTCGCTGCGGGCACGACCTCGATCCGCGAGGGCAGCCGGCTCGAGCGGGCGTTCCGCGACGTGTACACCGGCACCCAGCATGCGTTCATCAGCGAGAAGGTCGCGATCGACTCCGCGCAGGTGTGGCTGGGCATCATCGAGGATCATTTCTCCTTGTGATTTGCTAGCGCGATGGCCATCGCTCTGACCGAAGACCACCAGGCGCTCGCCGAGTCCGTGACCGGCTTCGCGGCACGGCACACCCCGACCGCGACGACGCGTGACGCGCTCGACCACCTCGCGGCGGGAGTCGAGCAGCCGTTCTGGGCCGAACTGGTTCGCCAAGCGCTGCACGCCGTCCACATTCCCGAGGAGTTCGGCGGCCAGGGCGGTGGCTTCGAGGAACTGGCCGTCGTCATCGAAGCTGCCGGCGCCGCAATGCTTCCCGGGCCGCTGCTGCCGACGGTGCTGGCCAGTTCGGTGGTGGCGCTCGGCGGGGAAGGAGCCGCGCGGGATGTCCTGCTCCGGGCCTTCGCCGAGGGGGCGACGGGCGCCGTCGTCCCACCGTCGCACGGCATCTCGGCGATACGTCGCGGTGATGGCTGGGCGCTCTCGGGTGCGAGCCTGCCGGTGCTCGGCCTGATGTCGGCCGCACATCTGGTCGTCGGCGCGGGTTCCCCGGACGGTGAGGTCTGGCTGCACCTCGATCCCGCCGCGCCAGGTGTCACCCGGGAAATGCTGGAGGGTACCGATCTGACTCGCGACGTGGGTGGACTGCGACTCGACGACGTCCTGGTGGTGGCCGGCGACGAGATCGTCGGTGTGGACGCGACCGCGGCCAGGACCATGACGGTGGGGCTGCTCGCGGCCGATGCGGCCGGCGTGATGCGGTGGTGCCGCACGGCGTCGGTCGACTACGCCAAGGTGCGCGAACAGTTCGGGCAGCCCATCGGGATGTTCCAGGCCGTCAAGCACAAGGCCGCGCGGTTGTTCATCGCCGAGGAGTTGGCGTCCGCCGTCGCGGCCGACGCCATCCGCAGCCTCGATCAGGATGCCGATCAGCAACGGGTCGCGGCGGAGACGGCGATCGTCATCGGCCTCGGCCGCGCGGTCGACGCGGTGATGGAGGCGATCACCATTCACGGCGGTATCGCCGTCACCTGGGAGCACGACCTCCACCTGTACTGGCGACGGGCGATCAGCGTTGCGGCACAGGCTGGTTCGGTGCGGTCGGCCGTCCGCCGGCTCGGCGAGGTGGCGCTCGGCACGAAGCGGGACTTCACGATCTCGACCAGTGAGACCGACGACCCCGAGTTCCGCGGATGGGTGGGCGGTGTACTCGACGAGGCGCTCGCGTTACCGCCCGACGAACCGAGTACCGACGATCCGACGAAGGTCTACACCAAGGGGCGCCGCCGCGAATTCCTCGCTGCGGCAGGGCTGGTCGCGGCGCACTGGCCCACACCGTGGGGGCTCGGCGCGACGGCCGCACAGCAGGTGATCATCGCCGAGGAGTACGCCAAGCGGGACCTCGCCCCGGCGAAGGTGTTGGTCGGCGACTGGGCGGTGCCAACGATCCTCGCGCACGGTACGGAGGCGCAGAAGGAACGGTTCGCCGGCCCCACGCTGCGCGGTGACATCATCTGGTGCCAGCTGTTCAGCGAGCCGCAGGCGGGATCGGACCTGGCGAGCCTGAACACCAAGGCCGAGAAGGTCGATGGCGGTTGGACACTGAACGGGCAGAAGGTGTGGACGTCGGATGCGCACCACGCGCACTGGGCGATCTGTCTGGCGCGCACCGAGCCGGACGCCGCGAAGAAGCACCGCGGGCTGAGCTACTTCCTGGTCGACATGCACGCGCCCGGCGTGACCGTGCGACCACTGCGGCAGCCCAGCGGTGACGCGCACTTCAACGAGGTCTTCCTCGACGAGGTCTTCGTGCCCGATGACCTACTACTCGGGCAGCGCGGCGAGGGCTGGGCGCTGACCATGACCACGCTGGGGAGCGAGCGGACGACGATCAGCTCGATGATGACACTCGGTGACGACGACCGCGTGCGCAGGATCATCGACGAGGGTTCGTACTGGGGAGATCGCGCCGACGCCATCGAGGCGCTCGGGGAGATCGTCGCCGAGACGACCGGCGTTGCGGCGCTGAACTATCGGGAATCGGTACGTCAGCTCCACGGCGACCGCCTCAGCCCGGGAACGTCGGTGGTGAAGGCCGCGTCGGCGGAACTCGGTCGCACGACCGCAGCCATCTCCCTGGACCTCATCGGTCCGGGGGCCAGTCTCCGGCACGCACCCGCCGACGTGGTCTCCAACGAGATGTTCGTGCCGGCATTCCTCATCGGCGGGGGCACGGTGGAGATCCAGTTGAACGTGATCGCCGAGCGGATCCTGGGCTTGCCGCGCGGGTAGCCCCGCGCGGACGCGCAGCTACGCCGCGTGCCCGTCGCCTTCGTCACCGTCGTCGTCGGGTGCGAGCAACCGCTGCGGGTGGTGGTGGTAGTTGATGCGGGGTTGGCCGGTGTCGAGTTCGGGGGGTGGGATCCATTCGACGCCGTTGGGTCCGATGGTGACGGTCCAGCCGTGTTCGGCGAGGCGGTTGTCCGCGCCGCAGGCGAGGACTTCTTCGTCGATGTTGGTTTGTCCGTGGTTCTTGGCCCAGCCGTTGACGTGGTGGACCTGGGTGCCGTAGCCGGGGACGGTGCAGCCGGGTTTGGTGCAGCCGCGGTCGCGGGCGTGCAGCACGATGCGATGCGCTGTGGGGGCGATCCGCTTGGACCGCCCGCAGTGCAGCACCTCGGCGGTGTGCTGGTCGAACACCACCAGGTAGTGCATCGCGTGCGACGCCATCCGGATCAGATCCGCCATCGGCAGCAGCGACCCACCGGCGGTCACGCCGCTGCCGGTCGCCTTCTCGAGGTCTTGCACCGTGGTGGACACGATCACCGTGACCGGTAACCCGTTGTGCTGGCCGAGTTCTCCCGAGGACAACGCGGTGCGTCCCAGCGCGACGAACGCGTCGTGCTGGCGCTGGCCGAGGGTGCGGGTGTCGGCGTCGATCTGGGCCTGACTGGGGGTGCCCGAGGTGCACGGTGTGCAGTCATCGGGGTTGCACATGCCCGGGGCGCCCTGTTTGGCGAGGATCGGTTCCCAGGTGGCGCGCGCCTCGGGAGTGAGCCAGCCGGTGATGCGGCTCATCCCGTCGGGCTGCTGCGGACCGAGGTGCACCTGACGTTTGCGGGCGCGGTCGCGGTCATCGGGTTCGGGGCCGTCCTGATCGATCAGGATCGCCAGCCGTGCGCTGGCTCGCCGGAGGTCGTCGGGTCCGAACTTGGTCGCCACCCCCAGCAGGTCGGTCTCGCACTGTTCGCGGGTGGTGGGGTCCACCCAGTGGGGCAGTGTGGTGAAGAAGTCGCTGATCACGGTGACGTGTTCGGGCCCGATCCGTCCCTCGGACTGCGCGACGGCGGTCGGCTCGAACATGGGCGCCAACGGTTCTCCGGTGAACGCGGTGCGGGGGCCCAGTTCGGTGGCCTCGGCGAGGCGGCGGGCGGCGTCGCGGCCCGAGATTCGCAACCGTTGGGTGAGGACGTCCTTCAAGGACTTCGCGCCCAGCGCGGTCGGGGCGGCTTCGCGTTGCAGGCGGGCGATGACCCGGTGTTCGAGGGTGGGCATCGCCCACGGGACGGTCTCCACCTCGCCGAGCAGCTCCAGGAGTTCGGTGTGGGTGAACGCGTCGCAGTCCAGCTCGGCCAGCTCCGCGGCCGCCGCGCGGTAGGCGGCGACCGCGGTGGTGACCCGATCCGAAATCATGACTCGAACACTAGTTCGACCCACCGACAGAACGCCCCGCCGATGTGACCAGTGAAACTGAAGTGACAGAAGAGTTTTCAGGGACTACGACCCGAAATCCCGATCGAACTCAACTGACCTGAATGACGACTTTGCCTCTCGCATGGCCGATTTCGACGGCTGCCACCGCGTCGGCAGCCTCGTCAAGCGGACGGACGTCCTCGACGTGGGGATCGAGCTTGCCGTCGGCCACCAGCGCGGCGACGATCTCGAGGACCCGGTGGGTCCGGTCGCGCTCGACCATGTGGCCACCCAGGTCGGCGACCGCGGAATCACCGGCGCTGATCAGCTTGGTCCGGTCGTCGATGAGGCCGGCCACGGCCTGCAGGGCCTGGCCACCCGCGAGGTCGAGGATCGCGTCGACGCCATCGGGCAGGATCTGCCTGACGCGGTCGTCGACATCGTCCCCGGAGGCGATCAACGTGGCACCGAGCGACTCGACCAGCGCCCGCTTGTCCTCGCTAGCGGTGCCGATGACGTTGATGCCGAAGTCTCTGGCGATCTGGGCGGCGGCGACGCCGACACCGCCTCCGATGCCGTTGATCAGAAGTGTCTGACCTTCTTCGAGGCCCAATTGGGTCACGCCGTCGTATGCGGTGGCCGCAGCCACCGGCAGCGTGGCGGCGTCGGTGAAGGACACGTGAACGGGCTTGTGCGCAGCGGCATTCGCGGTGACGAGGGTGTATTCGGCGTACCCACCGGAACCAGTGGCGACGGAACCGAATACTTCGTCGTTCTCGGAGAAGCCGTCGACGTCCTTGCCGACACCTCGCACCACACCGGAGACCTCGCTGCCGAGCACGGCGGGTAGGTCGCTTTCGCTGGCCGCGCCGAGCATGCCCGAGCGGATCTTCCAGTCGACGGGATTCACGCCCGCGGCGCGCACCTCCACCAACAGTTCGCCCGGCATCGGCGTGGGCATGTCCAGGTCGAGGAATTCTTGGACGTCGGGGCCACCGTTGCTTCTGTATCCGAATGCTTTGACCATCAACGAGTCGTACCCAGAACCGTCCCTCGGCAATCGCAGGTCACGGCGCCGGTCAAGGCCTCGGATCGAGTGCGGCGTCGAGGAGCTCGGCGGCGGTGCGGCCGAGGAGGCCGTCACGGCGAGCCACCCGTAGGGGGTACAGCGATTCTGCGGGCACATTCCGGAAGGCGATGACCAGCCGGTCCCGGCTCTCGGGATCGAGACCGTCGACCAGCCGATCGAGTTCCGCCCACATTTGGCCTGCCCCGACCTCGGCGATCAGGCGGCGGAGCTGCGGCTCGGACGCCTGCTTCAGAGCGGCGGAGACCATCTCGGGGGTGATCACCCCGGCGAATCTCAACATGGCGGTGTGCTCGTCGCGCTCCAGCAGTACGCCCGCGATGTCTGCCACGGTGTCGACCGGTACCGCCTGCACGATCGGTCCGAACCGGTGCGGTTCTACTGCCAGCGCCAGGTCGGCGAGTTCGCCGACGTCGAGGTCGTTGACGATCTGGTCGATCTGCGCTTCGGGTAGTTCGGCGATGACGCGGTCGAGATCGGCATTCCACGTCAGCAGCGGCACCACGGCGAGGAGGTCATGTGGGGACGCCACGCCGAGTGACGCGAACAGGCCGTCCACCTCCACGGCGCCGACGAACCCCGCCATCGCCACGTACTCCTTGCGGTGGAACAACTCCTGAGCGACCTCGCCCACGCGCGCGGCCGGGACCGCCCGCACGACGTGCTGGGCGCGGATCGGGTCGAGGGCGATCGCCAGACTTGCCAGATAGCCGACCGAGATCCGATCGACGAGGTCGCGTGCCTTGGCTGGCTCGAGGACTTCGGCGACGAGGGCGGCGCCGGCCGGCGACAGGAACTTCTCGGCGAGCTTTCCGGCAATCGGCCCGGGAATCGTCTGAGCCAACCCCGCCACGCGCGCGAACCGGTGTCGCTTGTCGGCCGCGAGCCGGTTGGCGATCTGTGCGTGCAGTGTCTTCAGGTCGTCGTCCGGCACCGACACCAGAGCATCCAGATCGCTGGTGTCGACTCCGAGGAGTACGGCAATCCGGCTCAGCGTGTCCGTCATCCGAGCAGCGCCTTGCGGACCATGCCGCGAAACGGCAGCGGCACGCCCTTGAGTGCGGCCGTCGCTGCGGAGTCCATCGTCGCGGCCTGGCGGCGGCGCGCATCCTCGATGTGTTCGGCGAGGCGGGCCAGCACGTCGTCGGGCAGGGCGCTCACCGTGGCCGGAGGCTCTTCACCGAGGGCATCGGCCAGGCTGGGCATCGGGATTTCCTGTCATGGGTCTGAACAACGTGGACTCTCGGAGACGCTATCGCGCCATCGTCCGCTCGCAGGTGCCCGTCTCCCCGCCGCAAGCTTAGGTTAGCCTTCACTGCATGACGACGGCGGACGGCTTCGTGGCCGAGGTCTCGGACGTCGGGCCGCGAATGCGACGCGTCGTCTTCGACGTCCCCCGGATCACCGAACTGCGCCTCCCCGGCGCGGGCGACGAGGCCCTCGGCGTCTACTTCTCGGACGGCACCGAGGGCCGCAACTACAGCGTGCGACGCCGCGGTCCCGGCGAGCACCAGATCACGTGTGACTTCGTGATACATCAGCACGGCCTCGCCAGTGACTGGGCCCGGCGGGCGCGAGTCGGCGATCGGGTGAGGCTTGATCACGCCCGCAGTTGGTACCGCCCCGCACCCTCGACCCGCTGGCAGCTGCTGGTCGCCGACCTCTCCGGCCTGCCCGCCCTGGCGCGGATCCTCGACGAACTTCCCGCCGGCGCCGAGGCCTCGGTGATCCTCGAGGTCGCCGATGACTCGGATGTCGCTTACCTGCCCGCCAGGCCCGACGTCCCGATGGTGGTCACGGTGGGCACCGGAAATGGCTACGCCCCAAGCAAACTCGGCGAGCTGGTCCGCGGCCACGCGCATCCCGACGGTCGCGGTTACTGCTGGTTCGCCGGAGAGGCCGGTGCGACCCGCGGCGTCCGCAAGCAGCTGCGTCGCGAACACGGCTGGCACGCCGACCAATACGACGTCGTCGGGTACTGGCGGTTCGATTCGGAGACGTGGGACCGCAGGTACGAGGCGGTCGGCGAGGAGATGCTGGCGGTCTACGAACGGGCACTGGCCGAGGGCAAGGGCGCCAAGGTCGCCGCCGAGGAGTACGACGAAGCGCTCGAGAGGGTCGGGCTCTAACCGTTGGACACCGCGACGATCTCCGCGAGCACCAGCCGGCATCGCATCGTCGGCCTCTGCCTGGCGGCGACCGTGCTCGCGGGAACCTGCGTGCTAAGCCTCGCGGTCGGCACCGAGAACGTCGGGCTGTCGACGGTGTGGCAGGCGGTCACCGACTACCGCGATATCGGGGACCAGTGGATCGTGCACGATCTGCGGATCCCCCGCACGCTGCTCGGGATCGTCGTGGGCATCGCGCTCGGGTTGAGCGGGGCGCTGATCCAAGGGGTGACGCGAAACCCGTTGGCCGACGCCCAGATCCTCGGTATCAACTCGGGTGCGGGGCTCTTCGTCGTCGCGGCGATCGCCTTCCTCGGACTGCGCTCGATGTGGTCCTACGTCTGGTTCGCGTTCGTCGGGGCCTTCGCGGCCATGGTGTTCGTGTACCTGATCGGGATGACGGGCCGAGCCGCCACCACCCCGGTCCGCATGTTGCTCGCCGGTGTCGCGGCAGGTGCGGTGATGGAGGGTATCTCCTTCGGCATCCGGCTGCGCAATCCCCGCGCCTTCGACTCGATGCGGTACTGGGACGCCGGTGCGCTCGACGGCCACTCCCTGGCGGTCGTCGGCGTGATCGCGCCTTTCGTCGTGATCGGTGTGGCGCTGTGCCTGTACGTCAGCCGAGGGCTGAACGCGGTCGCGCTGGGCGATGATCTCGCGGTCGCCATGGGCGGCAACGTCGTTCGCACCCGGGTGATCGGTCTCCTCGCTGTCACGCTGCTCGCCGGCGCGGCCACCGCCGGGGCGGGACCGATCGGTTTCGTAGGGCTGATGGTCCCGCACGCCGTGCGGTGGTTCACCGGCCCGGACTGGCGGTGGATCTGCGCGTACTGCGTCTTCGTCGCCCCGGCGCTGCTGCTGGCGGCCGACGTCCTCGGCCGCGTCGTCACGCGCCCGGGGGAACTCCCCGCCGGAATCGTCACGGCCCTCGTCGGCGCCCCGGTCCTGATCTGGCTGGTCCGACGCAGAGGCGCGGCCGCGCTGTGAGCCCGCTCGACACGGTTGACTTCGGGCACCGGCAATTGGTCCTCCGCCGCGAGCCCACGGTGTCGCTGCGGGTGCCATGGCGCAGCCTCGCGGTGCTGTCGATCCTCGGCTCGGCGGCGCTGGGGCTGGCCGTCCTTGCGCTGGGTGTCGGCCAGTACGACGTCGCGCCCGGCCAGGTGCTGTCGATCCTGCTGGGTCGCGACCACTCCTTCGCGAGTGTCCTGGTCCTCGAGTGGCGGATGCCGCGAATCCTGTTGGCGCTGTTGATCGGTGCCGCTCTCGGCATCTCCGGCGCGATCTTCCAGGCGCTGACGCGCAACCCGCTGGGAAGCCCGGACGTCATCGGCTTCGACTTCGGCGCCTACGCGGGGGCCCTGATCGCGATCGCACTGCTCGGCGGCGGCTACTACACGATTGCGGTGAGCGCAGTGCTCGGGGGCCTCGCCACAGCCGTGGTCGTCTACGTGCTGTCCTACCGCAATGGGCTCGCGGGCTTCCGCCTCATCATCGTCGGGATCGCCGTCAGCGCGGTACTGAGTTCACTCTGCCAGTGGATCATCCTGAAGAGCCGCCTGCGTCAGGCGATTACGGCATCCATCTGGCAGCAGGGGTCGCTCAGCGGACTGGAGTGGGCGCAGGTCCTTCCCGTCGTGGGCGGCCTGGTCATCGCCGTCGCGATGCTGCTGGTCGTCGGGCCCGCGCTCCCCATCCTGCAGATGGGGGATGATGCCGCAGGCGCCGTCGGCCTGCGGCCGGAGCGAATTCGACTGGCCTACTTCGGCATCGGAGTGCTGCTGATCGCGGTCGCGGCGGCGGCAGCGGGCCCGATCTCCTTCGTGGCGCTGGCCGCACCGCAACTGGCGCGGCGGTTGACGGGTGCCCCCGGCGTCGGGTTGACGTCGGCGGCGGTGATGGGGGCGTTCCTGCTGCTGGCAAGCGATCTGATCGCCGTCAAGGTCTTCGCACCCGCCGAGCTGCCGGTCGGTGCGGTGACCGTGACGCTGGGTGGGCTCTACCTCGTCTATCTGCTCGTCGTCCAGGCGCGGCGTCGGTGACGGAAGGGGATGATGTCCGAATACGCGAGCCTCGGCGCTCGAGACCTGTCGCTCGGCTACGGGGCCACCCCGATCGTCGAGGGTCTCACCGTCGAGATCCACCCCGGTGCGGTCACCGCCATCGTCGGCCCCAACGCCTGCGGCAAGTCCACGCTTCTGCGGGGTCTGGCGCGATTGCTGAGTCCCTCGGGGGGACAGGTGATCCTCGACGGCAGCGACATCACCCGCCTGCGCACCAAAGACGTGGCCCGGCGGCTGGGTCTGCTTCCGCAGACGTCGATCGCACCCGAGGGCATCACGGTCGCCGACCTGGTCACCCGCGGACGCTTCCCGCATCAGACCATGCTGCGCCAGTACTCCCGCGACGATCAGCGGTCGGTCGCCGACGCAATGGCCGCGACGGGCGTGACCTCGATCTCCGGACGACCGGTCGACGAACTCTCCGGTGGCCAGCGCCAACGCGTGTGGATCGCGATGGTGCTCGCCCAGCAGACGCCGCTGATCCTGCTCGACGAGCCGACCACGTTCCTGGACATCGCCCATCAGATCGAACTACTCGAACTGTTCGCCGAACTGAACGCCGAGCAGGGCCGCACCATCGTGGCGGTGTTGCACGACCTCAACCACGCGTGCCGTTTCGCCGACGAGATCATCGCCATGAAGGCGGGTTCGGTCGTGGCGCAGGGCAACCCGTCCGACGTCATCACCGCGGACCTCGTCGAGGCCGTCTACGGACTGGCGTGCCAGGTCATCGACGACCCCGAGACGGGGACGCCGCTGGTGATCCCGCGGGCGTCGCGCCGGTTCCTCGCGAGCAGACGCAAAGGGCCCTGAATCGCGGAGTTTAAGGGCCCTTTGCGACTGCTCGGCGAGGAGGGTGGGTTCAGGCGTCGGACAGGTCGGCGACGGGCTTGCCGGTCAGCGCATTGCTCAGTTGGGGGACGAGCACGTCGAGGGCGTAGAGCATCGCGTCGGGTCCGCCGAAGGCGATCGCACCGCTGAGCGTGGAGTCCGAGCCGGCGTAGAGCGTGCGGTCGTCGCGGACGACGGCCAGGCGCTGGAAGGAGGGCACCGCCGCCATCTGCTCCTTGGTCAGGCCGTTGACGAAGAGCACGTCACCATCGAGGATATCCAGCTTCTCCTCGGAGACGTCGCCGACCGTGTCCTTCGTGTCGAACCCGAGCCGGTCGAAGATCGCATTGCGCGGATCGCCCTTGCCGATCACGTAGTGCGCGTTGGCCTCCGAGGTGAAGTCGGAGATGAGCGTCTTGCCGGCGAACTCGGGATGCGCTGCCGTCGCCTCGGCGAACTTCGCGTCGACCCGATCCACCAACTGCTGAGCCCGGTCCTCGCGGCCGAGCGCCTTGCCCGTGGTCACGAGCTGGACGTTCCATGGCGTCTCCTCGTCGGGGTAGTCCGCGGACTGCACGACGGTGGGAGCGATCTGCGAGAGCCGGTCATAGGTCTTCTGGTCGATGGTCTCGTTGATGGCGAAGATGACGTCGGGCTTGGCCGCCGCGATGCCCTCGAAGTTGATGGTGTCCCCGTCGATCGACGGCACGCCCTTGCCGGCGGTCTCCCGCTGCACCCACGGAAAGTCGTCGTAGTTGTCGAAGTACCCGCCACGGCTGCCGACGGGGATGACACCCAGCGACAGGACGAAGTCCTGGTCGATCCACCCGGCCGTGACCACCCGCTGCGGGTTGGCGGGGATCTTCGTCTCACCGAACCGGTGGGTGATGGTGACGGTGTCGGCCGCGGCGGTCGTCTCGGCCGCCGGCGTACTGGAACTGCCGCACCCGGTCAGCAGCGTGAACCCGAGGACGATCGCGGACAGGAGGGCCCACGCGCGAGGCGGCCGGGAGGAGATTCGAGATGACCACATTTGGTTAGGCTAACATTACTAACTTGTCATCAGGAGCGGTCCATAGTCGAGGTTCGCTACAGTGCACTTGGCGCCGCAGCGCCCACTCCGGCACCGATCGGTAGGGTGTCGTCCCGGCGGCCCGCAAACATGGGTCATGCGCAACGGAGCGCCACGCACGCCGTGTGTCGCCCGATGACGTGAAATTGGAGCAGTCTCTTGGCCCTCAACACCATCGCGCTGGAACTCGTCCCGCCCAACGTCGACCGCGGCGCGGCGTACGCCGTCGACGAGGCCCACAAGGTGCTGCAGCTCGCCTCCGACGCCGGCATCGAGGGCCGCATCCGGCACGTGATGATCCCCGGGATGATCGAGGAGGACGACGACCGTCCCATCGAGATGAAGCCGAAGCTCGACGTGCTCGAGTACTGGTCGATCATCAAGCCGGAACTGCCGGCGATGAACGGACTCTGCACCCAGGTGACCTCGTTCCTCGACCAGCCCGCGCTGGCTCGACGTCTCGGCGACCTGCGGGATGCCGGTTTCGACGGCATCGCCTTCGTGGGCGTACCGCGCACGATGGCCGACGGCGAGGGCGCGGGCGTCGCCCCGACGGACGCCCTGTCGATGTACGACGCAGTCGTGCCGAACCGCGGAGCCATCCTCATTCCGACCCGCGACGGGGAACACGGTCGGTTCAACTTCAAATGCGACCAGGGCGCCACCTACGGGATGACGCAGCTGCTGTATTCGGACGCGATCGTCGGCTTCCTCACCGACTTCGCCGGGACCACCGAGCACCGCCCCGAGATCCTGCTGTCGTTCGGGTTCGTGCCGAAGATGGAGTCCAACGTCGGGCTGATCGACTGGCTGATCCAAGATCCCGGCAACGCCGCCGTCGCGGCCGAGCAAGCCTTCGTCAAGGAGTTGGCGGCCGCAGACCCCGCGGACAAGCGCAAGCAGATGCTCGATCTCTACAAGCGCGTCATCGACGGTGTGGGAGCCCTCGGCTTCCCGCTGAGCATCCACTTCGAGGCCACCTACGGGGTGTCCCGGCCGGCCTTCGACACGTTCGCGGAGATGTTGGACTACTGGTCGCCCGACCGCTGATCGCTCAGCGCCTGGCAGGCACCGCAAAGACGTAGTCGGCGAGCGCGGAGCCGACGGCCTGGGTGCCCGCGCCATTGGGATGTAGGGGCGCGGCGGGCCGAACCGGGGCGAAGCCCTCGATGTAGCGATCCTCCGGCGCGGCGCAGATGTCATGGCCCACCGACAGTGCGCGCGTGTCGAAGAATTCGGCGCCGGCATCCTCGGCGATCCGTCGCAGCCGTCCGTCGAGCTCGTCGATCTTCGCTTGGAAGTAGGCGGCGTCGGTCGGATTGATCGGCTCGTCGGGGAAACAACCCTCGGGCCGCACGTACGTGCCGTACCCGACGACGATCACCCGCGCCGCCGGCGCCTTGTCGCGGATGGCGGCCACGAGGTCCGACCAGTCGTCGGCATCCGCGTCGATGGCTTGGGAGATGGTGTCGACGCCGTCGGTGACCAGGTCGGGCATGCAGGGCTGGACGTCCAGGCTCGTCCGGCGGCAGTTCGCGGCGATCGTCGGCAGATCGACGTCGTTGCCGCCGACGGTGACCGTCACCAACTGGGTGTCCGCGGTGACGGCGTCCAGCTGCGGCGGCACGTCCCCGGTGAGGGTGGACTGCGAGCGCGACGCGAGGTGCTCGGTCCGCGCGCCGCTGCACGTCACGTCGGTGAAGGCCGACGCCTCGACGTGGCGGGCCAGGACCGACGGATAGTCGTTGGTCGACCGCAGGCACCCGGCGGGCTGCGCCTGCGGCGGGACCAGCGGCGCGGCCGCGGCCGAATCCCCCATCGCGACGTAGGTGGGGCCGTTGCCGGGAGTCCAACCGCCCTGCGGTGTCTCATCAGTCACCACCGACGGTGCCCCGGCACCCGGCGGGACGGGTGCCCGCGCGGTATCCCCGCAGGCCGAGACGAGCGATGCCGTCGCGAGGACGGCGACCGCCGTGCGGCGGATCCGGGTCGTCCGCGTCGTGGCCATCACCCCTTCATACCCAGAACCACCGACCGTGCCACTGTGGGCTGCGTGACCCTTCCCGCCGACAACCACGTGCACACGCAGTTCTCCTGGGACACCGGCCCGGTCGCCTCGATGGAGGACACCTGCCGTCGTGCCGTCGAGGTGGGTCTGCCCGCCGTCGCCTTCACCGAGCACGTCGACTTCACCGAATGGGGTGAGTGCGACCGCCCGCCGGAGGGCGCCCAGATCACAGCCCGTTCGCGCGTTCAGCCGGTCGACGTCGAGGGCTACCTCGCCAGCATCGAGCGGTGTCGCGACCTGTTCGGTGAACTCCGCATCCTCTCGGGCATCGAAGCCGGTGAGCCGCACCACTTCGAGGGCAGCGTCACCGCCGTCCTGCGAACGGGCACCTTCGACCGCGTGCTCGGGTCGCTGCACTCGATCGTGCACGACGGCCGGCTGGTCTTCGCCAATCGGCTGTTCGGCACGCTGCCCGCCCACGACGTCGTGCGGGACTACTTCGGCGAGCTGCTACGTCTCGTCGAGGGCTCCGACGTCTTCGAAGTGCTGGCGCACTGCGACTACCCCCGCCGCTACTGGCCCGCCGCGCGGGAGGGGACCTACCGGGAAGGCGACTTCGAGGAGGAGTACCGCACGGTGTTCCGTGCGCTCGCCGCGTCGGACCGGCCACTGGAGTTCAACACCGCCAGCCCGCTCGCGTCGACAACGTTGATGCGGTGGTGGTACGAGGAGGGCGGCGGTGCGGTGTCCTTCGGCAGCGACGCACACGTGCCCCTGCGGGTCGGAGACAAGTTCGGGATCGCGGTCGACGTGGTCGAGGCCGCGGGCTTCCGGCCCGGCCGTGACGAGTACGACTTCTGGCGGCGCTGACCGCCCGCGGCGAACGCCTATCGTTGATCCAGTGTCCGAACCGTCCCGTGGCGATCTGAGCGAGCTCCGCGCCCGCCTCGATGGCCTCACGATCCGCGATGCCGACCGGTTGCGGCGTCGACTTCGTGGGGTGCGCGGGGACGATCCCCACGCCTTGGCCAAGATCGCCGAACAGGTCACGACGGGCGAGGCGCTGGTCGCCACCCGCCGTGCCGCAGTGCCCGAGATCAGCTACCCCGATTTGCCCGTGAGCGAGATGCGCCACGACATCGCCAAGGCCATCGGCGAACACCAGGTGGTCGTGATCGCCGGGGAGACCGGATCGGGCAAGACCACGCAGCTGCCGAAGATCTGCCTCGAGCTGGGCCGGGGCATCCGCGGGACCATCGGCCACACCCAACCGCGACGGCTCGCCGCCCGTACCGTCGGCCAGCGCATCGCCGACGAGTTGGGTGTCCCGCTCGGGGAGGCCGTCGGCTATACGGTCCGGTTCAACGATCACGCGAGTGACCGCACGCTCGTCAAGCTGATGACCGACGGCATCCTGCTCGCCGAGATCCAGCGGGACCGTCGGCTGTTGCGCTACGACACCCTGATCCTCGACGAGGCGCACGAACGCAGCCTGAACATCGACTTCCTGCTCGGCTATCTGCGCGAGCTGCTGCCACGACGGCCCGACCTGAAGGTGATCGTGACGTCGGCGACGATCGAACCCGGCCGATTCGCAGCCCACTTCGGAGATGCCCCGATCGTCGAGGTGTCGGGACGGACGTACCCCGTCGAAATCCGGTACCGCCCCTTGGAAGTCGTCACGCGTGCGGACGACGGTTCCGAGGATCCCGACGATCCGGACCATGACGTGATCCGCACGGAGGTCCGCGACCAGACCGAGGCGATCATCGACGCGGTGCGCGAACTGGAGGCCGAGCCGCCCGGTGACGTGCTGGTGTTCCTGTCCGGCGAGCGCGAGATCCGTGATACCGCAGAGGTATTGCGCGAGGCGTTCAGCTTCACCGAGGTGCTCCCGCTGTACGCGCGCTTGCCGACCGCGGAGCAGCAGAAGGTCTTCGCGCCATCACATTCGCGCCGCCGGGTGGTGCTGGCCACCAACGTCGCCGAGACGTCGTTGACGGTGCCGGGAATCCGCTACGTCGTCGACCCCGGGATGGCCCGCATCTCCCGCTACAGCCGCCGGACCAAGGTCCAGCGCCTGCCCATCGAACCGATCTCGCAGGCGTCGGCGGCCCAGCGCGCCGGCCGGTCGGGACGTACCGCGCCGGGTGTGTGCATCCGCTTGTACTCCGAACCCGACTTCGAATTACGGCCCCGCTACACCGATCCCGAGATCCTCCGCACCAACCTGGCCGCCGTCATCCTGCAGATGGCTGCACTCGGCCTCGGCGACATCGAGGACTTCCCCTTCTTGGACCCACCGGATGCACGCAGCATCCGCGACGGCGTGCAACTGCTCCGCGAGCTCGGCGCATTCGACGGCGATGGCGCGATCACCGACCTGGGCCGCCGGCTCGCCAAGCTTCCGCTGGATCCGCGCGTCGGTCGGATGATCCTCGCCGCCGATGCCGAGGGCTGCGTCCGCGAGGTGCTCGTGCTGGCCGCGGCGCTGTCGATCCCCGATCCGCGCGAGCGACCGACCGACCACGAGGAGGCCGCGCGCCAGAAGCACGCGCGGTTCGCCGACGACTTCTCCGACTTCAGTGCCTACCTGAATCTCTGGCGTTATCTAGGCGAGCAGCGAAAGGCCCTGTCGGGCAGTGCGTTCCGCCGCATGTGTCGCACGGAATACCTGCACTACCTGCGGATCCGTGAGTGGCAGGACCTGGCGGGTCAGCTGCGGAGCATCGCCCGCGACCTCGGCATCCGCGAGACCGACGATCCCGAACCCGCCGACCCGGCGCGGGTGCATGCCGCACTGCTCGCGGGTTTGTTGTCGCACATCGGCTTTCGCGAGGTGGACAACAAGGATTCCCGGGACTATCAGGGGGCACGCAACTCGAAGTTCGTCCTCGCGCCGGGATCGGTGCTCACCAAACGCCCACCGCGGTGGGTCGTCGTCGCCGAACTGGTCGAGACCAGTCGGCTGTTCGGCCGGATCGCGGCGCGCATCGAACCGGAAACGGTCGAACGCGTCGCGGGTGACCTCGTTCAGCGCACCTACAGCGAACCGCACTGGGACGCACGGCGCGGTGCGGTGATGGGCTACGAGCGGGTCACGCTGTACGGGCTGGCGCTGGTCGCGCACCGCCGCATCAACTACGCGCAGGTCGATCCGGCGGTCGCCAGGGACCTCTTCATCCGCCATGCCCTCGTCGAGGGTGACTGGCAGACCCGGCACCACTTCTTCCGCGACAACGCAGCGCTGCGAACCGAACTCGCCGAGCTGGAGGAACGCGCCCGCCGCCGCGACCTCCTCGTCGACGATGACGAGATCTACGCCCTCTACGACGCCCGCGTGCCACCGGAGGTGGTGTCGTCACGTCACTTCGACGGGTGGTGGAAGAAGCAACGGCACCGCACGCCGGATCTGCTGACCTTCGCCCGCGACGACCTCCTGCGCCACGACGACGACACGGATCAGCCGGACACCTGGGAGGCCGACGACCTGTCGCTGCCGCTGACGTACCGCTTCGCGCCGGGCCGAGAGGACGACGGTGTCACCGTGCACATACCGGTGCAGGTGCTCGCCCGTCTCGGCGGTGATGAGTTCGCCTGGCACGTCCCGGCATTGCGTGAAGAGCTGATCACCGCACTCATCAAGTCGCTCCCCAAGGACCTGCGACGGAACTTCGTACCGGCACCTGACACCGCGCGGGCCGTGGTCGGCTCGATCGACCCGACCGCCGGACCGCTGCTGGATGAATTGCAGCGGGAGCTGCGGCGCCGCACCGGCGTACTGGTCCCGATCGCGGCATTCGACCTCGAGAAGATCCCCGATCACCTGCGCGTGACGTTCGCCGTGGAGGCCGACGACGGCACCGAGCTGGCGCGCGGCAAGGATCTCGAGGCGCTGCAGGAGCGACTCGCCGCGCCGGTCCGCGACGCCGTCGCCGACGCCTTCGCCGGTGAGCTCGAGCAGCGGGGTCTTCGGGCGTGGCCGGTCGGTCTCGACGAGTTGCCGCGGGTGGTGGAGACCACCGGCGGTGGACGTGCCGTGCGGGGCTATCCGGCCCTGGTCGACGAACGCACCTCGGTAGACGTGCGGGTGTTCGCTACGCCGGCGGAACAAACGGCCGCGATGGCGCCGGGCACCCGTCGCCTCCTGCGGCTTTCGGTGCCGTCGCCGACCAAATCCGTTGAGAAGTCACTGGATATGCGCACGCGTCTGATGTTGGGCGCCAACCCGGACGGTTCACTCGCCGCGCTGCTGGACGACTGCGCCGACGCCGCGGTGGCGGTCCTCGCGCCGAAGCCGGTGTGGACCCGCGCCGAGTTCACCGCCCTGCAGAGCCGGGTGGCGACGGCCATCGCCCCGACGATGCAAGACATCCTCAACCGCGTCGAACGGGTGCTGGCGGCACTCCGCGAGGTCGAGCTCGCCCTGCCCGCCGCACCGTCACCGACCCAGGCGGAGGCCATCGCCGACATCCGTGCCCAGCTGGCCGCCTTGCTTCCGGTGGGCTTCGTCGCCGCCACCGGTGGCACGCATCTGCTGGATCTGGCGCGTTACGTGACGGCGGTCGGCCGACGCCTCGACAGGCTGCCGCACGGGATCAACGCCGACCGCGACCGGATGCAGCGGGTGCACCAGCTACAGCAGGCGTATGGCGAAGTGGTTCAGGCGCTTTCACAGTCGCGGGCGGCGGCCGAGGACGTGCGGGACGTCGCTCGTCTGATCGAGGAGTTCCGGGTCAGCCTGTGGGCCCAACAGCTGGGCACCGCGAGACCGGTCAGTGAGCAGCGCATCTACCGCGCCATCGATGCCATCACCCGGTCATAGCGACTGCAGGAACTCCACCAGCGCCGCGCTGACCTCCACATGCCGCTCCTGTTGCAACCAGTGCCCGGCGCCGGGGAACACCTTCAGCCCGCGCAGGTTCGGTAGGTCGGCCCGCATGCCGTCGAGCGCGTCGTCGGTGTTGCCCGCGATGAGATCGTGCTCACCGGCGAGGTAGAGCGACGGTTGGTCGATGACCGCCCCGACGAACGGTGCGAGAACGGTTGGTAGCGCATTGAGGTTGCGGTACCAGTTGAGCCCGCCGCGAATCCCCTTGCGGGACAACTCCTCGACGTAGGTGGCGACGTCGGCCTCGGTGATCCAGCCGGGAAGCTGCCGAGGTGACACCAGCTGGTCGATGACCCGCTCGCCCATGGGGAAGTATCCGTCCCAACCGCTTTCGCGCACACCGTCTTCGACGATGTCACCGCTGACGGTGTACAGGAAGCCGCGGACGAAGTGCTCGAGGTCGGCCTCCGCCTCGGCCTCGGCGACGCCGGGCTCTTGGAAGTACAGCCGGTAGTAGTCGCGGTCGTCACCGGCCGCCGCCCGCATCAGATCGTTCATCGTCAGGCCGGGCGGGAAGCCGCCGATCGGCGGGGTGTAGGGCACGCTGAGGGCTGCTACGGCGCGGAAGACGTCGGGCCGCATCACCGCGCTGTACCAGGCGACGGGCGCACCCCAGTCGTGGCCCACGATGACCGCCTCGTCAGCGCCGAGGGCTGCGACCACGCCCACCGTGTCACCCACCAGATGGCTCATCGTGTACGCGCCGACGTCGTCGGGCGCGCTGGTCCGGCCGTACCCGCGCATGTCCATCGCCACCGCCCGGAAACCCGCGTCGGCCACGGCCTCGAGTTGGTGGCGCCAGGAGTACCAGGATTCGGGAAAGCCGTGGCAGAACAGCACCAGCGGGCCCGCACCCGCCGATACGGTGTGGATCGAGATTCCGTTGGCCTCGATGTCTTGGTGAGTGAGTGTCACGAGGCCATCCTGCCGCCTGACGCGCCCATGAAGAAGGGGCACCCGCAATGCGGATGCCCCCAATTCCTTGAGTACGCTCAGCGGCTCTGGTGAACCGTGGTGTCGACCTGAGGAACGTTGACGGTCTGCGTGATCTGATCGATGAACGCGTGGTGCTCGATGTCGGCCTGTGCGGCACCGGAGAAACCCAGGGCACTGGCGGCGAGTCCACCGGCGACGATCGTGGCGAAGCCGAATTTCTGAATGTTCTTCATGATGCTGATCCCTTCATCTCGAACGTGTTCGAGTCGTGGCGTTGATGCCGCGCTTCGGACGCTCTTACCGGTGGAAGCCTCTTCGTCCCGGTCTGGTGGCTTCAACCGGCGGGGTGGGGCTTTCATTCCGCCTGTGTCGGGTGCCACATCAGCAGATGGGGATCGGAATAGTCTGTGCCGCAGAGCCGTTCAAGGACAGGTAAACCCGTAGCAACATCGCCGCAGTCGCGGCTCTAAGGATCCACTCGTGCACTTCTCAGTTCGTTACCTGACCCCGCTGGCCGTCGCCGCTGGTGCCGCGATCGCGATTGCCGCAGCACCCACGGCTGCCGCGTCCCCGCTCACCTGCACCGACGTCGGCTCGGCCACGCAATGCGTCTCACCCGGCAACAGTCAGATCACGGCCAACGTGCCGGTGATGCAGCGGCCGCCCCAGATCATCATCATCCACCGCAACAGGTGGTAGCAGTCACCCTCTGAGCGAGCGCACCTGGCCCGCGATCGCCACGAACTCGGCCATGTCCTGCAGGCGACCCACCGGCTGCAAGGCGATGTCGTCCACACCGGCGGCGACGTACGGGTCCATACCCGCGGCGATCTGCCCGGCGGCGCCGCCGACGCCGAACGGATCCCCGGGGGGCACCTCCAACCGGACGGCTTCCGCGGCGAGGCGTTCGTCGGCGTCGTTCCCGGGGGCGCACACCACGAACATCACCGTGCTGAAGGGTCCGGCGCCACCCGCAGCCCGGCCGTCGGCTACGTGCGCGAGCGCAGTGTGCACCGTCCGGGTCGAATAGCTGCTGTCCACCAGGACCCCGTCGGCGATCTCGCCGGCCAGCCGCAGCGTCTTCGGACCGGTGCCGCCGATCAGGATCGCGGGCCGACGCTCGGGCACGAACTCGAGGCGGACGTCGGACAGCTGGACGTACCGGCCCTCGACGCTGACGGTGTCGCCGGCGAGCAGGCTCCGCAGGGCGTTGGTGTACTCCCGGAGCAGCGTCAGCGGCGAGGCGACCGCCGCCCCGGCCTGTCGCATCCAGCTCTGGACGCCGTGGCCCACGGCGATGCGGCTGCGGCCGGGGAACATCGCCTCCAGCGTGGCGAACTCCATCGCGGCCGCGGTGACGTTGCGCAGGGGGGCCGGAATCAGACCGATCCCGACGGTCAGTCGTTCGGTCGAGGCGAGCGCGACGGCCACCTGAGCGATGCCGCCCTGTTGAAAGCAGTCCTCCCACAACCACAATTCGTCGACCCCCGCGGCCTCTGCTGCGGACGCGACCGCGCGCAGGCCGTCGGGGTGGAAGTCCGGGCGGTAGATGACGCCGATGCGGGTGCTCACCGCCCCATCATGCGTGATCGCGGACAAACACCTCGGAGATACCGACGCGGCCATACACTTTCGCCGTGGTCGGCGAGGCTGGTTCCGTTCCGTTGGAGCCCGACGACGCCCACATCCTGAGCCTCGAATCGGCCGTCATCATGGGGCACACGCTGAAGCTCAATGTCCTCGAGCCGGCCGCGACGCCCTTGGACCTCGACGCGCTGCGGGCCGCTGTGCTCGCCCGCCTCTCGGCGGAGACCCGCGCCACCCAGCGAGTGGACACCTCGGCGACCGAGCCACGTTGGGTGGAGGCGCTCGACTTCGACATCCGCGATCACGTGCGCCGGCAACCCAGCGGGGACGACCTCACGCGGGCAGGCCTCTGGCAAGCGGTCAGCGGGTTGATGGCCGAGCATCTCGACCGCGCGAAACCGCTGTGGACGTTCGACGTGATCGGCCCGCTGGCCGACGGCCGCGAGGCGATCGCCGTGCGCATCCATCACGCGATGGCCGACGGGATCGCCGCCATCGGGTTCCTCGACGCCGTGCTCTGGGACGTTCGCGCCGCCACCGCGGTCGCGCCGCCGAGGCGTGTGCCTCCGGCCACGTCGAGCCGGATCGGCGAGGCGAGGCGAATGCCGTCGGCCGTGGTGCGCGAACTGGGTCACCTCGCCGGGCCGTCACCACTGGACCGGCCCGTCACCGGCTCACGCGAACTCGCCTTCACGGTCGCCCCCCTGGCGGAGGTGAAGGCCATCGGAGCGTCCCGACCCGCGCGCGCCACCGTGAACGACGTCCTGCTCGCGATCGTCGGCGGCGGGCTGCACGAGTGGCTAGGCCTCGGCGACGCGGGTCGACGTCGGCATGGAGACGTTCGCGCCCAGATTCCCGTCAGCCTGCACCACCGCGACGCCGAGGCGCAGGGGCCGGGCAACCACGACTCGTTCATGAACGTCGACCTGCACCATCGCGAGCGCGACCCGCTGCGGCGGCTGGATCGGATCAGGGCCGACACCAGTCGGTGCAAGGACCTCGACGACGCCGACGAGCTCTACGACTTCCTCCACGCGCTCGGCCGGGTCAAGTACGTCGGGCCCGCCGCACTCCGGTTGGCCAACAGCCCAAGGGAATTCGCGGTCGCCATCTCCAACGTGCCGGGGCCGTCGACGCCGGTCAGCGTCGCGGGCCGGCGGGTGACGCAGCTGTTCTCGTCGTCGGAGCCCGCGCCGCACCACGCGCTGCGCATCTCGGCGATCTCGTGCGCCGAGGAGATCGGGATCGGGCTGTGCACCGACCCGCTCGCCTTCCCGGACATCGCGCGACTGGCGGACAGCATCGAGGCGTCCTACCTGGAGCTGCGCGGGGCGGCCCTGGGAGTTCGTGGCGACTGAGTCGGATCACCCTGCGCTGGAGCCTATGTGGCCGCGCGGCGGCGAGCGGCTCGTTTGATGGCCTCTGGGAGGGCGTCCGCCGCGAGGATGTCGGGCAGGAGGTCCGGCTCGACCATGAGCGCCCGGTATACGAAGCCGACGGTGATGCCGTGCGCCGGACGTTCCACCACCTCGACGAGGTCTCCGCCGGACACGGATCCCGGTTCGATCACCCGCAGATAGCCACCCGGCGTATCGCCGTGTGCGAATGTCTTGATCCAGCCGGTGATTCCGAGTCGCTTGGCGAAGGTCTTGCATGGTGTCCTGGGGCTGGTCACCTCGAGCAGCACGCCATCGGAGCCGACGCGCCAGCGCTCACCGATCACCGCACCGGTCACGTCGACGCCCGACGTGGTGAAGTTCTCGCCGAACATGCCGTTGGTGAGCTCGCGGTCCAGTCGGGCCGCCCACGCGTCGAGATCCTCGCGGGCGTAGGCGTAGACGGCCTGATCGTCGCCGCCGTGCAGCTTGCGGTTGCCGATCACGTCGCCGGCGATCCCGCTGCCGAGCCCGCCGCGCTTGGAACCCGGTGCCCGGACGGCGAGAGCACCGCGGGTCGGCCGCTTGTCGATTCCCGTCTTGGGGGCGTCGCCGTCCGCCTCGACCTGCGTTCGATTCACCGTCAATACCGTTGCCACCCCACGAGGCTAGTGCTCCTAGCCGCCGTTCTGGGCGGCCGCCGCATCCCGCAGGATCTGCTGCAGACGTTCCAGCGGGTCACCGACCCCGGGATTGAGCTGGAGCTGACGGTCCGGGTCCGTCGGCGCCGACCCCGACGGCGACAAGGGTGCCGACGGCGGTGGCGCCCCGGGCGGCGGCGGCGGGGGCGGTGGTGCGACCGAGACGGCGGCGATCTTGTCGGCGAGCCGCGCGGCCGCCGTGTCCAGCAGCGGCCGGCGCTCCTCGTCGGGATCGGAGCTGCCGAGGAAGCAGCCGTCGGGCGCGTCGTCGACGACCGCCAACGCGCTGCGGTACCAGCGCACGGCGGTCCTGCCGTCGAACACGTCGGCAGCGCGGTCGCCCAGGGTCTCCCTGACCAGTTCGAGATTGACGCGAACGGGACACGACTCCGACGCCGCGATGAGGGCCAGCGCCTCGCCGAACCGCGCGTCGGCGTCGGCGAGGCGATTCTCCAGCACGGCCAGGTCACCCGCCGCGAACGGCGCCTTCGCGGGTTCGACGACGTCGAGCAACTCGAGCACGGCGACGTCACCGCGCATTCCCCCGGCGTCGCGTTCGGCGAACGCGGTCGCGGCCGAGTCGCCGGCGATCACCACCGACCACGCCTTCACCACCACGACGACGAGCACGATCACGACGGGTGCGGAGAACACCAGGAGCCGACGCCGCAGCCGCTCCCGGCGCGACCCGCCTCGCCACCACTGACCGGTCATACGTTCACGTCCGCGGTGATCAGGCGGGTGCGGCGGAACTCCCGCAGCACGAAGTAGAGCTCGACGAGCACCAGCGCGGCCGCCAGAAGTGCCGGTGCCCAATAGAGTTCCGTCCGGCCCGCGGAGTCGGTGGCCGAGGGCGGGCGGGAGGCACCGACGTCGGCGGCGTCGTCCGGCAGCACCGACGCCAGCGGTTCGGCGCCATTGCGCGTCAGATATGGCACGCCGATCTGATCGGCGACGCCGCGCAGCGCAGGTTCGTCGAGCGGCGACCGGGTGACGGCCGTGCCGGGGATCGGACCGCCCGCGGCCGTGCCGTAGCCCAGCACGGCGCCGCCGTCGACCGCGCCTTCCGGCAGGTTGAAGTCGCGGGGCGGGACCTCCGACTCAGCTGCGCCGGCGCCGAGATAGAAGACCAGATTCTTGGCCCGCGGATACTGTTGCACCGCCCCGATGAGCTGATAGCGCAACATGTTCCCGGCGGCGCCCGCATTGGTCGGGGACACCGCGTCGGGTGCCGACGCGTAGGGCACGAGGGTGGACGTCACCGGTCGCAGACTCCAGGTGTCCACCGATAGCGGCCAGTCGAGCGCGGGGCGCGCCGCGAAGGAGATGACGGCGACGCGGGCCCCCGGGTACCGGTCGATCAGCGCGCCGACGTCATTGCGAGCCAGTGACATTCGCGATGCACCGTCGGCCTGGTCGGTGACCCGCATGTCGGGTGAGCGGTCCACGACCAGGAACACGTTGGGCGCATCACGATCGGCGACGCGGGTGGCGGATTCGTCACCGCGCTCGAGGACCGGCCGTGCCGCAGCCACGACGAGTAGCAGGATCGCACCCGTCAGGCCGGCCCACCGCCACAGCGCGACCCTGGTCCGGCCAGCCGGGGGCAGCCTGCGCAGGGCGGCGATGCGGGCCACCACGACGATTACGACGACGGCGATGAGCACGAGTGGCGCCAAGGCGGGTTGGAACGTCATCGGCGCTGCACCATCGGCCAACCGGCCAGCGCCACGGCCGCCGCGAGTGCGATCAACGCCGGTACGTCGGGGGACTCCGGTGGGCGCCCGCTCTCACCGTCCCCCTCGGTGAACCTGGCGGTCGGTGGATGATCGCGAATGTCGTTCAGGCTCAGGGACATGTTTGCCCCCGCGGGGAACGAGCGCCCCCCGGTGTCACGGGCCATCGACGAGAGCGCACCCGAGTCGGGGCCGGTGATGACGGTGTTCACCTGGACCCCCGCCGCGACCGCCAGGTCCCTCACCGCGTCCGCGGTGAACAGCGCCGGGCCCCTGGCGTCAGGGCGCCGCGGCGCGTCCGGTCCGACGTAGATCACCGACCGGCGTTGTGCTGCAGCCTGATCGAAGCCGGGAAACCCCGTCAGGCACAGTGCCAGCGTGTCCCGGGCGTCCTCGCTGTAATCGGTGTAGGTCACGCCCGGCGCGAACGCCGCGACGTCCCCGCGATCGCCGGCCGGCCGGGCGTAGTCCGAGAGCGTCTGCTTGGCGTACTGGTAGTCCCGCGTCAGCGGTATCACGCGGCGGTTCGGTGAGGTCAGCCCGATGCGCTGGGTACCGAACCCGTCGACCTGGCCGGCGAAGTAGTTCAGCGCGGCGCTCGCGGCCGGGTCGCTGGGCGGCCCGCCGATGCACAGCATGATGTCCTCGGGGTCACCGGCACCGGACTTCTCTGCCGCCGTGGGCAATCCGGTCGGACGCGCCCCGACGACGATCGCGGCGCCGAACATCACGACGAGCAGCCCGATCGTCACGACGGCCGCCCGCGTGCGCGCCCGGACGGCGCGCACGTACTCGGGCAAGCGGGTCAGGCGCCCCGCGTTGGCCAGCGGGCGTAGGCGGCGGCGTTCGTCGGCCATCGGGCGCATCAGCACCGCGACGATGCAGCCGGCCAGGCCGACGCAACCGACGATGACGACGAGAATCCACGTCAGGCCCACGATCGGATCAGCTCCTCGGCGTCCTGGCTGACCCGGCCGGCGTCCACCTCGGACTCCGCATTGAACTGGACGTCGATCAGGTCGGCCAGAACGTCTGCAGCCGTGCCGATCTCGCTCGTGGCGATGTCGTCGAGCTGCATGAACTCGGCGGGCACCCCGGTCGCCTCGCGGAGGAAGCGGCGCAGTTCGCGACTGACCGCCTCACCCGTTGGCGCGGCTCCGAGTTCGCCGGCCCGGTAACGGTCTCCGATGGCGTGCACCGCGCGGGCGAAGCGGTGCCTCAGGAGACGGTCGCGCGTGGCACCGAGCACGGGGACGCCACGCAGTCGTCGGCGCGGCATCGTGGCGACCACGACTGCGGCGTACCAGGCGGGCAGGGCCACGGTGAGCGCCACCGCGACCCAGAACCACCACGACGAGTAGGGCATCGGACCGATGACGTGCCCGATGAGGTCATCCGGCACGCGCATACACCTCGGTCATCGCGATCAGCCGATCACGGAGGGTGACGCTGCTCGGGATCATCGCGTGCGGGATGCCATGGCTGACCATGAACTCCGAGAGCTGTTCGCGTCGTTGCGCTTCGGCACGGCGATAGGCGTCGACCACCCGCGATCCGAGGTCCGCACCACTGAGGACGAAGCGGCCGTCACTCACGTCGAAGCCGTCGCGCTCGTCGTCGGCCGCGCCGACCGCAGGCATGTCCGACACCATTGCCCACAGGACCTCGTGCCGCGCGGTGAGCTTCGTGAGGACCTCTCCCAGTGCGGAGTCGGGATCGGGCTCGTCGGACACCACGAAGAGCAGCAGTGGCCGCCGCTGATGCGTTGCCACCCAGTTTAGTTGTGCGAGCACACGACTCGACGAGGGTCGGCTGTTGGCGTGGTCGTGATAGCGGTGCAGCATGTGTTCGACGTGGGTCTCGCCGCGACGTAGCCGGATGTCGACGCAGCCGCGGGCGTCCCCGAAGACCATGCCGATCTCGTCGGATCGCCGCAGGGTGATCAGCCCCATCGCGCCGATGACGTTGGCAGCCACGTCCCGCTTGACCTCACCGGAGGGGGTCGAGGCCGACATGTTCCGGCCCGCGTCGGCGACCACCATGATCTTGTGGTGCTTCTCGGTGACGAAGCGCTTGATCAACACCTGGCCGGAACGGGCCGACGCCTTCCAGTCGATGTCGCGGACGTCTTCGCCCGGGACGTACGGTCGAAGGTCGTCGAACTCGAGGCTGCGGGTGTGGACCAGCGCGTAGCGACCGCCTTCGAGGAGGCCGCTCGTATCGCGCCCGAAGGCCGCCTTCGCGCGGTCGAGATGGGTCCCCACCTAGTGCACCCGCCGGGAGCTCACGGGACCCGTACCGCAGCGAGCACCGCGTCGACGACGACGTCGGGCGTGACGCGCGCGCTGGCCGCCTCGAAACCAAGGATCAGACGGTGCCGCAACACGCGGTGCGCCAGGTTCGCGATGTCGTCGGGGACGACGTGGTTGCGTCCGCGTAGGACGGCGAGCGCCCGGGCGGTGCGGCAGAACGCGATGGTGGCGCGCGGGCTGGCGCCGTACTCGATGAGCCGGGCGGTCCCCGGCGACAGGTGCTGCTCGGGTTCGCGCGTGACGCCGACCAGACGGCTGGCGTACTGCACCAGGACGCGGTCCATGTGCACGGCCGCCGTCAGCTCTTGCACACGCCGGATGTCGTCGATGTGCACCACCGGCGCGGTGCGGTGGTCCTTCTCGTAGAGTCCGGCGTCCATCCGGGAGATGACTTCGACCTCGTCGTCGATGGACGGGTAGTGCACGACCTCCTTGAGCATGAAGCGGTCGGTCTGGGCCTCCGAAAGGGGATAGGTGCCCTCCTGGTCCACCGGGTTCTGGGTGGCGATCACGAGGAACGGTTCCGGAATCGGATATTCGACGCCTGCGATGGTGGTCTGGCGTTCCTCCATCGCCTCCAGCATCGCGCTCTGCGTCTTGGCGCTGGAGCGGTTGACCTCGTCGAGCAGGACGATGTTGGCGTGCACGGGCCCGAGGCGGGTGACGAAGGAGTTGGTCGCCGCCTCGTAGATCTGCGTGCCGATGATGTCGCTGGGAAGGAGGTCCGGCGTGCACTGGATGCGTTTGAAGGCGCCGCCCACCGACTCGGCAACCACCCGGGCGGCCGTCGTCTTCGCCAATCCGGGGACACTCTCGACGAGCAGGTGACCCCCGGCCAGCAAGCCGATCATCAACGATTCCCGCAGGTGGTGCTGACCGACGACCTTCGCGGAGAACGCACTGGCCACGGCGCTCGTGATGCGGTGGGCCTCGGCGAGGGCGGGCTGGTCGAGCTGAGATCGCGCTGCGGTCATGGGTCCTTTCAATAGCGGGGGGAAGTGTGCTGGATACCCGTCCACGCCGGATTCACGCCCCGTCGCGCCCGGATACGCGTCACTCCCGGCCCTCAGCCGTTGCCTGCGTCGCCCCGTGGCGGCCGCTCCCGTAGGTTCGTCACGTCATGCTGGGACTCCTCCTGCCTCTCCTGGGCTTCGCCGTACTCGACTCGCTGAACGTGCTGAACCTGGGGGTGACGTCGGCGGTGGTGTACGACAGCCGGCTGAGCCGCAGGTCGGCGCTCCCCGGCGGGCTGAGCTTCGTCGCTGGCGTCTTCCTGGCCACCACGGCGTTCGGCGTGCTCACGGTGTTGGGCATCAACTTCGTGACCGACCGCGTCGAGTTCGACCTGACGCCGACCTACCGCTACTGGGGCCAGTTGACGCTCGGGCTCGTGTTGATCGCCGTGGCGAGCTTCTCCCTGAGCTCGGCGCGGCCCGCACCACCGATCTGGGCGCTGAACCTGACGCGGCGAAATCCATGGTTGTTCGCGGTCGTCGGGATGGTGATCGGGCTGGGCCAGGCGGCGACGTCGGTCCCGTACCTGACGACCCTGACGATGGTGTCGGCGCGCGACCCGCTGCCGGACCTGTGGCCGCTGATCGTGGTGGTCTACTGCGCCGTGGCGGTGGTGCCGTCGCTGATGGTGCTGGCGCTCTCGACGCAGCGGACCATCCGCGCCAGGCGCGTGCAGCGCACCTTGGTCCGGGTGACCACCCGCTACGGTCCGATCGCCGTGCGGGTGCTGTTCCTGGCCGTCGGGTCGGTGCTCGTCATCGACGCGCTGCTGAACTACCGCGTGCTGTGGTGACCCCACCCCCGGCCCCCCTCGATTTCGGCGCGCATACGTTCGCTGACCGAACGTTTACGCGCCGAAATCGAGGCTAGGACGCGTAGTAGTCGCCGCCGCGGGAGAACTCGATGAACGTGCAGTCCTCGTCGCCTACGGTCCACGCGTCATGGCCCGGTGGGAGCAACATGACGTCACCGGCGGCGAAGACTTCCTCCGAACCGTCGGTCATCTGCACACCGAGCGCACCGCTGACGACGACCGCCACGTGCGGCAGCTGACAGAGGTCGGTACCCGCGTACTCCTTGAGGTCGTTCGACCACCGGGCGCCGGTGTGGAAGGTCACCTGCGTGACCGCGACGCCGTCGAGTTCGGCCGTCTTCTTGGAGATCAGGCCGTGCACGTCGCTGTCGATGTCGGCGAAACGGGCCTTCTGCATGTCGGGGTGATAGCTGCTCATCGCAAAATTGCAGCACGGTCCGCCGCGAATGGACAGATTTAAACGCACCCCTCCGGCGATTTCGGCGCGCATACGTTCGCTCACCGAATGTTTTCGCGCGAAATCGCGAGGGGGCGGGGTGCTAGGTGCCGTCGGCGACCCGCGGCGGCTTGGTCTCGGAGGGCTCGTCTAGGACGAGGTCGGCCACCCGCGACCGGTGCTGCTCAGCGCTGCCGAGCAGCGCCGCGTCGGTGGTGGCGCGCTTGAAGTACAAGTGCGCCTGGTGTTCCCACGTGAAACCGATGCCGCCGAGGGTCTGGATGGCGTCGTTGGCGATCCGGCTGAACGCCGCCGAACACGTCGCCTGCGCGATGCTGGTCGCCAGCGCCGGGTCGTCGGAGCCGTCGGTCAACGCCCACACTGCGTGATACGCCGTCGACCGGGCGTGCTCGAGGTCGACCATCATGTCGGCCAACCGATGCTTGACGGCCTGGAACGATCCGATCGGCCGACCGAACTGCCAGCGGTCCTTCGCGTACTGCACCGCGACGTCGAGCAAGTGTTGCCCCGCGCCGACCTGCTCGGCCGCCAACAACGCCGACCCCACCTGGAATGCGTGGGTGATGACGCGCTCGGCCTCGTCGGGTCCGGCCACCAGGCGGGCGGGTGCGTCGGACAACGTCACCCCGGCCTGGGGCCGCGTCTGGTCGACGGTGTGAAGCGGCGTCCGCTGCACACCCGCTCCGGCGGCGTCGACGGCATACAGACCCACTCCGTCAGGGCCGACCGCCGCCACCAGTAGCTCGTCGGCCGCGCCGGCGTCGACGATGCGGTCGACGGTCCCGCTCAGGGTCCACGCCTCACCCGAGCCGGACGCAGTGACCGCCACCGCGGCGGCGTCGAAGGCACCCGCGTGGTCCGCCACGGCGAAGGCCGCGGTCCGGCGGCCCTCGACGAGTTCGGCCAGCAGTTCGTCGCGGACCGGTCCGGACGAGGCGGCCACCAGTGCCGGGATCGCGAGGTACACCGTGCCGAAGAACGGCCCGCACGCCAGCACCGCGCTGAGCTCCTCGACCGCGACGGCCTGGTCGACGAGCGTGCCGCCGACCCCGCCGTCCGCCTCGGACACCGACAGCCCCAGCACGCCCAGCTCGGCGCCCAACCGCTGCCACGACGCGCGGTCGAACGGCGGATCGGACTCCATCAGCCGACGCACGGTCGGCTCGTCGAAGTTCTCGGCGCAGAATCTGCGGACTGCGCTCAGCAGCTCCGCCTGCTCGTCGGTGAAGATGAACTCCGCGGTATCCGCTTGATCCGCGAGATCAGCCGACCGGCCGGGCTGATCCGCAAGCTTCTCAGCCACGGGGAACCTCTTTCCACGGCATGCCTGCATCCGCCCGCAGGTCACCGGGCAGGCCGAGGACCCGCTCGCCGAGAATGTTGCGCATCACGTCGGATGTACCGCCTTCGATGGTGTTGGCCCTGCTTCGTAGGAACCTCTGCTGGATGGGACCCCGCCAGTCGGAATCCTCCCGGTCGGACTCTGGGCTTGCGTAGCCGTGGTACAGAATCCCCTCGGGCCCAAGCAGATCCATGCAGAACTGGTAGATGTGCTGGTTCAATTCGGCGCCGACCAGCTTGCCGATCGAGCCCTCCGGTCCCGGGCCGCCGACGGTGGCCGACGCGCGCGACCGTTCGGAGGTGAGGCGCTGGGCTTCCGAGCGCAACCACAGTTGGGTGAGCCGGTCCCGCAGGACGGGCGTCTGGCGCTCCGGCCTGGCCGACCACAGCGCGACCGCCTCGGCGATGGTGCCCGCACCTCGTCGACTGCCGCTGCCGCCCAGTGCGCTGCGCTCGTTCATCAGCGTGGTCATCGCCACCGCCCACCCGTTGCCGACGTCGCCGAGGCGGTGCTCGTCGGGGATGCGGGCGTCGGTGAAGTAGACCTCGTTGAACTCGGCCTGGCCAGTCAACTGGCGCAGCGGCCGCGTCTCGACACCGGGCGAGTGCATGTCGATGACGAAGTACGTCAGGCCCTTGTGCTTGGGCACGTCGGGGTTGGTGCGGGCCAGCAACAGACCCCAGCGGGCGCGATGCGCCAGGCTGGTCCACACCTTCTGGCCGTTGATCACCCAGTCGTCGCCATCCGGGACGGCCGACGTGGCGAGCCCCGCGAGGTCGGACCCTGCGCCCGGTTCCGAGAACAGCTGGCACCAGATGTCCTCGGTGGTGGCCAATGGGCGCAACCACGATCTCTTGACGTCTTCGGATTGCGCGTGTTCGCGAATGGTCGGTGCCGCCATGCCGTAGCCCATGGGGTTCAGTCCCAAGGGCACGGGGCCGCCCGCCCCCTGCAGGATCCGGTCGACGACGGCTTGGTTCCGCCGCGAAACGCCCAGTCCGCCAAGCGTTTCGGGAAAGTGCACCCACGAAAGGCCGGCGTCGTAACAGGCGCCGAGGAAATCCTGGACGGGCACCGACTTCGGATCGTGGTCTCGGACGACCCCCGACGCCAGGTCGGCGACCCGCTCGGAATCAGCAACGTTGCTCATCCAGCCACGATAGGAAGTCGACACCCGTCAACCCACACCGGGGGGCCTCTAGCTGTCGGGTGCTACGCGGCGATGCGCTTGAGTGCGTCGCGCGCCCGGTCGAGCAGGGACGCGAACGGACCCACGAGGAAGTTCGCCGCGGCCGTTTCGATGCCGGCGTGCGGGCGGGTAGGCGCGATCCGTTCGGCGACGAGGACCGCTGCGGTCAGCTTCTTGAGCTCGTCGGCGTCCAACTCGTCTTCGAGGCGCGTGAACTCCTCGCTCTCCTCCTTCTCGGCGTGACTCAGCACGGCAGCCTGCAGGTGGATCAGCGATTTGCTGAACTCGGCGGTGCCGAACTCCATCTGCTCGAGCGCCTCCAGGGCCACCTTCGATTCGTGTTCCTCCGCGAGACGGGCTGCGACGATGGCCGGCCCGTCGGTGATCTTGCGGCGCACCCGCGGATGAACCATCATCTCCTCGGCGGTCTCGTGTACGGCGAGCAGCGTGCGCAAGCGGTTGAACGACTTCTCTTGTGTCGCAGCGTCGGCCGCGTCGAGCGTCTCGACGAATAGTCGCTTGATCTCCTCGTGCTGATCGGTGAGGAAGGCGACGACGTCCTGCGTGCCGGCGATTGCCTCGTGTCGTCTGGGCATGGAAGTACCTCGTCTTCGTAGAACGTGTGTGGGTTAGCGCAGGAGGCTGGGCGCTCCCAGGTGTCTACCCGACGGTCCGCACGGCAAAACCGGCGTGGATACGATCGCGGACATGAACCGCGACGACCTCCTCGGCGCCTGGCACCTCGAGTCCTACACGTCGAAAACCGATGGCGGCGAGGACGAACCGCTGGGTGCCGACCCGGTCGGCATCATCATGTACACGTCGGACGGCTACATGTCGGCGCAGCTGATGCGCCGTGATCGGCCTGCCTACGACAAGGCCGTGACCGGCGGTGGCACGCCAGGGCAGATGGCGTCGGCGGCGGCTGGCTATCTCTGCTACACCGGGCCGTTCACCATCGACGAGCAGGCCGACGTCGTGCACCACCACGTCCAAGTCTCGCTGCTTCCGAACTGGGTCGGCAGCGTCCAGGTCCGCCAGGGTCACCTCGACGGGGACACTCTGGTGCTCAGCGCGGCCGTGACGTCCCGCCGGGGCGCTTCGTCACACCACGTTCTGGTGTGGCGGAGGGCGCAACCGGGCGAGGCGGCGATCGCGTCGGAAACACGGGAGCCGCACAACTAGAACGTGTTACATTTCGGGCGCCGCGGACCCCGAGGAGCCGATGAACAAGACCCGCTCACTCGCCATCGTCACCGCCGCCTACCTCGTCGCCATCGGCGTGGCGGCCGCCTGGCTCGGTTGGGGCCCGAGCACGGGGCGGCTCTGGCTGGACGCCTTCATCGCCGACGTGCTGGCGACCGTCGTCATCTTCGCGTTCAGCCGGGCGTACCGAAACTCGAGTTTCTACGACGCCTACTGGAGCGTGATCCCCCCGCTGCTGCTCTTCTACTGGTGGAGTCAGGCGGGACCGGACGTCGATCGACTGCGCTGCTCGCTGGTCGCGATCGTCGTGGTGCTGTGGGCGATCCGCCTCACCGCCAACTGGGTCTACGCATTCCCCGGCCTGCACCACGAGGACTGGCGCTACCCGATGTTCAAACAGCGCGCGGGACGGTGGGAGTTCATCGCCGATCTGGTGGCCATCCATCTCATCCCGACGTGTCAGGTCTTCCTCGCGATGGTGCCGGTCTACGTCGCGGTGACCAGACCCGGGCCTGGTCTCGTCTGGCTCAGCTGGCTCGCGTTCGCCATCGGGCTCGCGGCGGTCGCCCTGGAGCTGGTGGCCGACGTCCAGATGCACCGCTTCGTAGGGGCGCGCCGTCCCGGTGAGGTGATGGACCGTGGCCTGTGGAGTTGGTCGCGGCATCCAAACTACTTCGGAGAGTTCGGTTTCTGGGTCGCCCTCGCGCTATTCGGCATCGCGGCTGCGCCGGCCGATGCGTGGTGGCTGCTCCTCGGTGCGGTGGCCATCCTGGCGATGTTCCTGGGCGCCAGCATTCCGCTCATGGAGACCCGCAGCCTCGAACGGCGACCGGCCTATCAGGATGTGGTGGACCGGGTGTCGCGTTTCGTTCCCCGGCCGCCGAAACGGGTGTCATGATGCCCCGGGTCGTCATCGCCGGACTCGGTGACAGCGGGATCCTCACCGCGATGCGATTGGCGCGCCACGCCGACGTCGTCGGCATCTCGGCCAAGCCAGCACTGGTCAGCGGTCAGGAACTCGGCATCCGACTCAGCCGACCCGACGACTGGGCCAGGGACTACCGGATCGGCTTCGACAGATTCCGTGGGCTCGACCGCGTACGCACCGTGCACGGCACGCTCTCTGGCGTCGATCCCGTGGCGCGGGAGGTCTCGGTCGAGCGCGCCGATGGCAACACCCAGACCGAGGGTTACGACGCGTTGGTCATCTCGACCGGGGTGACGAACGGCTTCTGGCGGCGCCCGACGCTTCAGTCCGCCGCTGACGTCGACGCCGATCTGCGCGCGGCGCACGATCGCCTGGCCGGCGCCGACGCCATCGTCGTGATCGGCGGAGGCGCGGCGGCCGTGAGCAGTGCCGCCAACCTCGCGGGCGTCTGGCCGGACAAGCGCGTCGACCTGTACTACCCCGGCGAGCGACCCCTACCCGCGCATCACCCCCGGGTGTGGAACCGCATCAGGCACCGGCTCACGCGTCTCGGGGTGGGGCTGCACGGCGGTCACCGCGCGATCGTGCCCGACGGTTTCGCCTGCGACGAGATCAGCGCGGGGCCCGTGCATTGGAGCACGGGGCAGCCGCCGACGTCCGCTGACGCAGTGCTCTGGGCGATCGGGCGGGTCACCCCGAATACCGGCTGGTTGCCGCCGGACATGGTGGACGACAACGGTTTCGTCCGGGTGACGCCCGACCTGAGGGTGCCCGGCCATGCAGGCGTGTTCGCGGTCGGCGACGTCGCCGCGACCGACCCGCTGCGCAGCTCCGCCCGCAACCGGGCCGACGGTCTGCTCGCCCACAACGTACGAGCGCACTTCGACGGGGAGCCGCTACGCGAGTACCGCGCGCCGGTGCGCCGCTGGGGATCTGTCCTGGGCCCCCAACCCGACGGCTTGGAGGTGTTCGCGCCCAACGGCCGGGCGTTCCGGTTCCCGGCCTGGTCGATCGACCGCGTCCTACAACCGCTGATCGTGCGGCGCGGTATCTACAAGGGCGTGCGGGACTGACGTCAGCCGACGGCTTTTCGGGATAACGATTGGGTCACGCTCAACCGACTCCTGATCACGATCATTTAAGGATTCGGGGCGAATCCTAAAGATATCGTCCGAGCGCGGGCCGAATTGGGCCGAGAGTGTTGTCCATTTCACTCTGTAATCGCGTAACACCTGGCAGGGCCCTTGCGAGGGGCCTTCTCGTGCTGCCGGCATCCCCTTGTGTGACGCGTACCGTGGATTTCGAGTCGAGGAAACGGCGAATCAAACGAGACTCCCGAGGGGAAATTCGAACATGAAATTCAGTGGTATGTCCATGCGTCGCGGAGCGGTCGGCATGGTGGCCGGCGCGTTGTTCACCGGAGTGGCAGCTGCCACCATCGCAGCACCGGCCGCGTCGGCGGCGCCGGACTGCAGCGGAACCGGTGTGGCCAACACCGTCAGCTCTGTGACGGGTTCGGCTAGGGATTACCTGCGCGCCCACCCGGGTGCCGACCAGGTGATCAATGCAGCGCGCAACCAGCCGCGGGATCAGGCCGCCGGCAACATCCGGAGCTACTTCACGGCCAACCCGCAGGAGTACTACGAGCTCCGCGGCATCATCGCGCCGATCGGCGAGACCGAGAGCCAGTGCAACGTGTCCGTGCTCCCGCCGGACCTGTCGTCGGCTTACGACCAGTTCATGGCCGGCTGACCTACCAGGTATCGACGAACCGCGGCCGCGGAGCATCCACCGGGTGTTCCGCGGCCGCGGCAAGCGTCGCGGCGATCATCCCGCGGGTATCCGCCGGGTCGATGACGTCGTCGATCTCGAAGAGCGCCGCCGCATTGAGCGCCTTGGCATTCTCCTGCGCGGCGGCAGTGGCCTGCCGGACGCGCTCCTCGCGCTCGTCGCCGTCGGCGATGGCCTCGAGCTCCTTGCGAAGGCCGAGTCGGACCGCGCCCTCAAGGCCCATCGGGCCGAGGTGCGCCCCCGGCCACGCCACCGTCAGCAGCGGCTCGTGCAGCCCGCCGCCGCACATCGCCTGCGCGCCGAGGCCGTAACCGCGGCGTAGCACGACCGCCACCAGAGGCACCCGCACGGACGCGCCGGCGACCAAGAGGCGAGAACCGTGTCGTACCAAGGCTTCTGCCTCGGCGGCTTGGCCCACCATATAGCCGGGACAGTCGACGAGGGACACGATCGGCAAGCCGAAGGCGTCGCACAACTGGAGGAACCTCGCGGCCTTGTCCGCCGCGCCCGAGGTGATCGCGCCGGCCATCACGCGGGTGTTGTTGGCGAGCACGCCCACCGGACGACCGTCGATGCGCGCCAGCGCCGTGACCATCTCCGGGGCGAACCGATCCCGGAGGAACGTGACCGAGCCCTCGTCGGCGATCGTCTCGATGATCGGGTCGACGTGGTAGGCCCGGCGGGCGCGCTCGGGAACCATTGAGCGCAAGGCGGTTTGGTCCGCCGCCGAGCCGGAGGCGGCCGTGCCGCGGAAGTAGCCGAGCAGCTTCCTGGCCAGGGCGACCGCCTCCGCCTCGTCGGCCACCACCACGTCCACGACGCCGTTGGGCGCCTGCGCCGAGATTGGCCCCACGTCGTCGGGCGCGACGGTACCGAGCCCGCCGCCGGCGATCATCGCGGGGCCGCCCATGCCGATCGACGCATCCTCGGTGGCGACGATCAGGTCGGAGCAGCCCGCGATCACGGCGTTGCCCGCGAAGCAACGCCCCTTGACGACCGCGATCCTCGGCACGATCCCCGACAGCGCCGCCCACAGCTTGAACGCGCGCACGTCGAGTGAGGACACGACGGGGTAATCGGTATCGCCGGGACGGCCGCCGCCGCCCTCGGCAAAGAACACGGTGGGCAGCCGCAGCCGTTCGATGACGTCGAACAGCCGGTCCTTCTTGCGGTGACCGAGCGCGCCCTGCGTGCCCGCCAGCACGGTGTAGTCGTAGGCCAGCACGGCGCAGGCGCTGCCCTCCACCCGTGCCGTTCCGGCGATCATGCCGTCGGCGGGCGTCCGTGCGATCAAATCTTCGACGTCACGCCGGAAGCGCTGTGCCGCAATCGCATACCTGCCGTATTCGATGAACGATCCCGGGTCGACGAGGTCGGTGACGTTCTCCCGCGCCGTGCGCCCACCACCGGCGTGTCTGCGCTGCACCGCGTCGGGCCGGGCCGCATCCTCGGTCAGCGCCCGGCGGCGCACCAGCTCGGCCAGGTCATCGCGCATCGTCTCGTCACCCGGCATGGGAACTCCTTCGCGGAATAGTGTGTGCGCGGTCACGGGTTGGGCTGTGACATGACCGCATCGACATTCAACCCGCGCACGCTGCTGGCCGACGCACGACTCGGCGTGCTGGCGACCATCAAGGCCAACGGCGTTCCCCAGCTCTCGCCCGTGACACCGTTCTACGACCAGGCCGCGGACGTCGTGTACGTCTCGATTACCCATGGCCGGGCCAAGACCGCCAACCTACGACGCGACCCCCGCGCGGCCCTCGAGGTCACCAGCGACGACGGCAGGTCGTGGGCGACGGCTGAGGGCACGGTGACTCTGACCGGCCCGGGAACCGATCCGCACGGCCCCGAGGTGGAGGCGCTGGTCGACTACTACCGCAGTGCGGCGGGGGAGCATCCCGACTGGGACGAGTACCGGTCGGTGATGGTGTCCGACCGCCGGGTGCTGATGGCGTTGACGGTCGAGAAGGTCTACGGCGTGAAGATCTAGCCGTACAACTCCTCGAACTTCTTGATCGACCGCTCGATATCGCCCTTGACGGCGCGGGAGGCCGCCATGCCGATGGGACCGAACAGCGGTGCGCCGCCGAGGTCGATCTTGAGCCGGAACTCGCAACCCTTCGGCAGCGGCTTCACCGTCATTCGCAACGCGTACCTGGTGCCGCCGACACCGTCACCGGTGATGCCGATGAGATGCGGCGGGTCGTGGTCCTCGATCGTCCACGTGACGCGGTTGCGCATGCCCTTGGCGCCCGCCACTCCGACGATCCTGGTGCCGACGGTGAGCTCGTCGGGAAGGTCACTGCGCCAGCCCTGATGCATCGTCAGCCAGTCACCCAGGGACGACAGGTCCGAGACGTGCGACCACGCCTCTTCCGGGCTGATGGATAGTTTGCGGGACAGCTCGACCTTGGCCACCCGCACAGGTTAGCGGGTGCTGGCGCGCTCGAAGGCGGCGGCGATGGCATCCAGCATCGCGGGGTAGCGCTTGGCCTCGGGGTGGCCGCCGGGTTTGCCGCTGCTGACGATGCCCACGGCCAAATCGCGTTCGGGGTCCGCCCAGATCGCGATGTCGACCAGACCGGTGTGGCCGAACGCGGCTGGGGCATTGCGACCGAACGGCCCGAATCGCTTGGAGCCCAACATGTATCCCGTACCCCAGCGCATCGGCATCAGACCCATGGCGATGTCGGGTCGCAGTCGTCGGGCCTCAGTGGTTGCGGCGCGCAGCGTCTCCGGCTGCATGACCCGTACCCCGTCGAGCTCACCGCCGCGCCGAAGCATCTCGGCGAAGCGGGACAGTTCATTCGCGGTCGAGACGGTGCTCGACGAGGGCACCACGCTGGTGAGGAACTGCGGCGTGTTGGTGAACGGGATGATCTGGTGCGTGGTGCCACCGATGGCCAGCTTGAACGCCGCGGCGATGGGCGCCGGCAGCGGCTTGCCGGTGGCGTGGCTGGGCGCCACCAGCGAAACATCCTCGGGCGCAACCCCGTAATTGGTCCAGCGGAAGCCAAGCGGATTCAGGATCTCGTCGGCGAGCACGTCGCGGATGTCCTTGCCGGTGGCAGCCGAGACGATCTCCCGGGTCAGCGGACCCCAGGTCAATGCGTGGTAGACGTGCACCCGCCCCGGCGGATAGATGGTGCGCAGATTGCCGAGCATCTCGCGGGCGTACTCGCTGTCGTTCATCCGCTTGAGGTCGGGCTTGGGCCCCGTCGCGAAGGGAACGCCTGCGCTGTGGGTCAAGACGTGCCGGATCGTGGTGCGGTCCTTGCCGTGGCTGGTGTACGTCGGCAGGTATTCGCACACCCGGTCGTCCAGTGAGAAGATGCCGCGTTCGGCCAGCAGGTGGATGACCGTCGTGGTCATGGCCTTGGCCGCCGAGTACACGCAGAACGGCGTCTCGGTCGTCACGGGCACCCTGTCGGCGTCGGCCGGATCGTTGGGCCCGTTGCCCCAGCCGTGCCCGATCGCCCGGTTCAGCACGACCTTCCCGCGGTGACGGATGCACACCTGGATGGCCGGATGCATGCCTGCCGAATACCAGTACCGGGTGGCGCGCCAAATCTGTTCTACCGCAGAAGAATCCACGCCGGAGTGGTCCTCGTCGGCGACGTCGGTGACCGCGTCGAGATCGGCAGGCACCTGAATTCGTCCCTCGGAGGTCATGCCTGCTTCCTGTGCAACGTCGCGGCCAGGTGATGCTGCAGCGGCTGGCCAACCGCACCGAGTCGCAGGGTGTAGGTCAGCTCGTCACCGTCGATGTGGAATGAACGACTCAGTGCGGTGACCTCTTTCGCGCTAGAGGTCAGTCCGATCGAGGTCGCGGTCAGCTCCAACTCCAGTACGCCATCGGTGATCGTGAACGAACCCTCCTGGATCTCGGTGACACCCGTCGGGTGCGCCAGCACCAGCTCGACGCGACCCTCCGACGGCACCCGGAGGTACCCGGTCTCGGCATGCAGTGGACGCCCGTCGTCGTCGGCCTTCGTCTTCTGCCCGTAGCTCAGGAAGGGCTTGCCGACGTGACCGAAGGTGACCTCTTCGAGGTAGCCGAACGAGGTGATCGTCGGGTACTCGCCCGCGCCGGAGCCCGCCCAGGTGCCCAGCAGAGGGGCAAGCGTCGCCAACCCGGGATGGAGGTCTGGAGGATGGTCGCTCACGAGCGGGCCGTGACCGCCATCCTGGCCGCCAGCGCGACGTACGTCGCCGCGAAGGTCCGACGCATCCACGCCACCACCCGCGGCCGACTGATGACGTGCGTACGCACCACAGCGGCGAACGCGCCGTACAGCGCGAACACCACGAGCGTCAGCCCCATGAAGACCGCACTGAGCGTGAGCATTTGGGCGAAGGCGGGCCTGCCAGAATCGACGAACTGCGGCAGGAACGCGAAGAAGAACAGCGTCAGCTTGGGATTGAGCACGTTCACCGCGACGGCCGTCCAGATGATGCGCAACGGCCCCGGCGCCGCGGTGTCACCGGTGGTGGCGACGAGTTCGGAGTCGTCGCGCCAGGTGATCCACGCCAGGTACAGCAGGTAGGCCACGCCGGCCCACTTGATGGTCTGGAACGCGACGGCGCTGCTGTGCAGGATCGCGGCCAGTCCGGTCACTGCGGCCAGCATGTGCGGCACGATCCCGAGGGTGCATCCGACGGCGGCCACCAGGCTGCTCCGCGTTCCGTGCGAGAGCCCGGTGGCGACGGTGTACAGCGCACCGGTTCCCGGTGTCGCCACCACGATCAGCGAGGTGAGGAGGAACGCGAGCGTCATGGGAGAAAACCCTACTCACATCGCGGATGGTCGCTGCAGACCGCGCCCGGTCTTCCATCATCGATGTCGTACCCCTCTGTGATGATGACGTCATGTCGTCGACCGCACCCGTTCTCGCTCCCTGTGAGCGGTTGGAGGTGTTGTTCGAGGAGTTGGCGGAGTTGGCCGGTCAGCGCAATGCGATCGATGGCCGACTGGTGGAGATCGTGGCCGAAATCGACCGCGACGAGTTGTGGGGTGCCACGGGGTGCCGCTCGGTTCCGGCGTTGGTGGCGTGGAAGACCGGTGTGTCCCCGGCCAACGCGGAGACCATCGCCACGGTTGCGCACCGGCTCGAGGAGTTCCCTCGCTGCGCGGCCGACATGAGAGAAGGACGGCTGTCGCTGGATCAGGTCGGTGTCATCGCCGGGCGTGCCGGCGCAGGTTCTGATGAGCACTACGCCGAGTTGGCGGCCAGTGCCACGGTCAGCCAGCTCCGCAACGCGGTCAAGTGGGAACCCCGCCCCGACCCCGACCCCGAACCCGACCCCGATGCCGACCCCGACCCGGATGCCGAGCCCGAGCCTCGCCCCGAACCGCCGCGGTCGTTCAGCAAGACCGAGGACGAGGAATCCACCACCTGGCGGATCACCTTGCCCCACGCGGAGGCGGCGACGTTCGACGCGGCGGTGCAGTCCCACACCGACGCCCTGATCGCCCAGTGGAAACGCGACCACCCCGACGGTGGCGGGGGGCAGTGCCCGCCGTTGCCGAGCACCATCGACGGGTTCCTCAGTCTGGTCGAGGCGGGGTGGGACGCCGACGTGGCGCGGCGCCCGCACGGACAGCGCACCACCGTGGTGGTCCATGTCGACGTCGAGCAGCGCATCGCCGCGCTGCATCTGGGTCCGCTGCTGTCTGACGCCGACCGCCGCTACCTGACCTGTGACGCCACCTGCGAGGTGTGGTTCGAGCGCCACGGCCAGCCGATCGGGGCGGGCCGGGAGACCCGGCTGATCAGCCGCCGGCTGCGCCGGGCGTTGGAGCACCGTGACCGCTGCTGCATGGTCCCCGGCTGCGGGGCCACCCGCGGTCTGCACGCCCACCACCTTCGGCACTGGGAAGACGGCGGGCTCACCGAGCTGGCGAACCTGGTCCTGGTGTGCCCCCACCACCACCGCCTCCATCACCGGGAGATCATCACCCTCACCGGACCCGCCCACCACCTCGTCGTCACCGACGCCCAGGGCCGAACGCTCACCGCGGGATCGCTGGCCCGCCCACCAACCCGACCCCCACCACGGGTCGCACCCTGCCGCGGACCGACCGGCGAACGCGCCGACTGGTGGTGGTACCAACCCTTCCAACCCCAACCACCGCCGTCGAGCAACTAGCCGCAGACCGCACCCTGGGCGGCTGAGCCCACCAGCTTGCGGTACTTCGCCAGCACCCCGGTGGGGTACTTGGGTGCCGGTGGCGTGAAACCCGCTCTGCGGGAATCGAATTCGTCGGCGTCGACGATGAGGTCCAGGGTGCCCTTGCCCACGTCGAGGCGGATGCGGTCACCATCGCGGACAAAGGCGATCGGTCCGGCGTCGACCGCTTCCGGCGCGACGTGACCGACGCAGAGGCCGGTGGTCCCGCCCGAGAACCGACCGTCGGTCATCAGCAGAACGTCCTTACCCAGGCCCGCGCCCTTGATGGCACCGGTGATCGCCAGCATTTCGCGCATGCCGGGTCCGCCCTTGGGTCCCTCGTACCGGATGACGACGACGTCACCCGCGACGATGGTGCCGTCCTCGAGCGCGTCCATCGCCGCCCGTTCGCCGTCGAAAACCCTTGCGGTGCCCTCGAATACGTCGGAATCGAAGCCCGCCGACTTGACCACGGCGCCCTCCGGCGCCAGCGATCCGTGCAGGATGGTGATGCCACCGGTCGGGTGAATCGGGTTGGCGAGCGCGCGCAGCACCTTGCCGTCGGGGTCGGGCGGTGCGATGTGCGCGAGGTTCTCGGCCATCGTCTCGCCGGTGACCGTCAGGCAGTCCCCGTGCAGCAGACCAGCATCCAGCAGGGCCTTCATGATGACCGGCACGCCGCCGATCTGGTCGACGTCGTACATCACGTGCTTGCCGAACGGCTTGACGTCGGCGAGGTGGGGCACCTTGGCGCCGACGCGGATGAAGTCGTCGAGGGTCAACTCGACCTCGGCTTCGTGCGCGATCGCCAGCAGGTGCAACACGGCGTTGGTCGATCCGCCGAACGCCATCACTACGGCGATCGCGTTCTCGAACGCCTCCTTGGTCATGATGTCGCGGGCCGTGATGCCCCGCTTGAGCAGTTCGACGACGGCCTCACCGCTGGCCTTGGCGAAGCCGTCGCGGCGACGGTCGCTGGCCGGCGGTGCGGCGCTGCCGGGAAGCGACATCCCGATCGCCTCGGCCGCGCTGGCCATGGTGTTGGCGGTGTACATGCCGCCGCACGCCCCCTCACCGGGGCAGATCGCGCGCTCGATGGTGTCGACGTCCTCGCGGGACATCAGGCCGCGGGAGCAGGCGCCGACGGCCTCGAACGCGTCGATGATCGTGACGTCGCGCTCGCTGCCGTCGGACAGCACGGCCTTGCCGGGCATGATCGAGCCGGCGTAGAGGAAGACACTGGCCAGATCGAGCCGGGCCGCGGCCATCAACATGCCGGGCAGCGACTTGTCGCAGCCAGCCAGGAGCACGGAGCCGTCGAGGCGCTCGGCCATCATCACGGTTTCGACGCTGTCGGCGATCACCTCACGCGACACCAGCGAGAAGTGCATGCCCTCGTGGCCCATCGAGATGCCGTCGGAGACCGAGATGGTGCCGAACTCCATCGGGAATCCGCCAGCCGCGTGCACCCCCTCCTTGACGGCCTTGGCCAGCCGGTCCAGCGACAGGTTGCACGGGGTGATCTCGTTCCACGACGACGCGACGCCGATCTGGGATTTGACCCAGTCGTCGTCACCCATGCCGACGGCCCGCAGCATTCCGCGGGCGGCAGTCTTCTCGAGGCCGTCGGTAACGTCGCGGCTGCGGGGCTTGACGTCGGGGGAGCCAGATGACGCGTCTGAGGGCATCGGTCAAGTATGCCTTCGGGTCGTTCGCCGACCAAACCATTTCAGATACCCCGGTGGGGTATCCGGTACTGTGGAGGCATGAAGTCCGTAATCGCTCTGGTGGCTGCCTTGGCCACCGCCCTGTTCCTGTCCGCGTGCTCGAAGCCGGCCCCGACGGCCGGGGACGGCCAAACCGATCCTGCGAGCACGAGCGAGTCCAGCTCTGCGGCAGCCCCGAACAACGCCGCCGACGTCACGTTCGTCACTGGCATGATCCCGCACCACGAACAGGCTGTCGAGATGTCGCAGCTGGCGCCCGACCGTTCCACCGATCCCGCGGTGCTCAAGCTGGCCTCCGAGATCGCCGCGGCCCAGGGCCCCGAGATCGAGACCATGAAGGCGTTCCTGGTCCAGTGGAACGCCGGTACCGACACCGGTCACGAGGGGCACGACATGGGCGCCATGAACGGCATGGTCGACGATGCGACGATGAGTAGGTTGGAGACGCTGAAGGGGCCCGCATTCGATCAGCTCTGGCTGCAGTCGATGATCGGCCACCACGAGGGAGCCATCGCGATGGCCAACACCGAGATCGCGGACGGCGCCAACGCGGACGCCAAGACGCTCGCGCAGCAGATCGTCACCGCGCAGCAGGCCGAGATCACCCAGATGAAGCAGATGTTGGGAGGGTGACGATGTCCGAGCCGTCCGACGTGGTCGAGGCGATCGAACATGGTTACTCGCCGCACAAGGAGAACTACGCCAAGAGGCTGCGGCGCATCGAGGGTCAGGTGCGCGGCGTCGCCAAGATGATCGAGGACGACAAGTACTGCATCGACATCTTGACGCAGATCAGTGCGGTCAACAGCGCGCTGCAGTCCGTCGCGCTCGGCTTGCTCGAGGAACATCTGGGCCACTGCGTGTCGCACGCGGTGGCCGAGGGCGGCGCCGAGGCCGACAAGAAGCTCGCCGAGGCGTCGGCGGCCATCGCCCGATTGGTCAAGTCCTGATCGCCTGCTGATCGTCAAAGTGCGGTGGAGGTAACGAACGAACGCCGAGGGGCGATCAAACGGGCAGCTCAGTGCCGTTTCGGCTGGTCGGCATCCGGAGTTGGCGCGTTCCACCGGCGATTACGGCTTTCCGCGCTGTGCGACACTGGAATCACTTGTGTATTGGAGGTGGCCCATGCCACGGAGAACGTTCACGCGAACCACGACCAGGCTCGCCGCGGCGATCTTCGCCGCCGGATTGGTCGGCGCCGGATTGGTCGGCAGCCCGTCTGCCTGGGCAGATCCCGAGGTCAACCCGGATCCCGCAGCCATTGGTTCGGCACCCATCGAGCAACCCGCACCGCCGGTCGGGGACGTGCCGCCCGCTCCGTTCGGGTTCGCTCCGCCCGCCGATCCGATGGCACCTGCTCCCGTCGATCCGTTGGCTGCGCCCGTAGCCGCTCCGACGGTGATTCCGGAGGGCACCCCCGCGGGTCAGGACCCGACGCCCTACACCGGAAAGCCGGTCTTCGCGCCGCCGAGTTTCAACCCGAGCAACGGGTCGATGGTGGGGGTGGCCAAGCCGATCGCCATCAACTTCGCCCGGCCCATCGCCGATCGCGCGATGGCGCAGTCGGCGGTCCATGTCTCGTCGGTACCTGCGGTGCCCGGCAAGTTCTACTGGTTGAGCGACACGCAGCTGCGCTGGCGTCCGATCGACTTCTGGCCGGCGAACACGATCGTGAACATCGACGCGGGTGGTACCAAGTCCAGCTTCCGGACCGGCGAATCTCTGGTGGCGACCGTCGACAACTCGACGCATCAGATGCAGATCGTCCGCAACGGAACGCTGGAGAAGACGTTCCCGGTGTCGATGGGCAAGACGGGCTATGACACCCCGAACGGCACCTACTACGTGCTCGAGAAGTTCCCGAGCATCGTGATGGACTCCGCGACCTACGGCGTGGACAACAACTCTGCGCAGGGCTACAAGTTGACCGTGAAGAACGCGGTCCGCATCGATAACAGCGGCAACTTCGTACACGGCGCGCCGTGGTCGGTGGCCGATCAGGGCAAGCGCAACGTCAGCCACGGTTGCATCAACCTCAGTGCGGCCAACGCGCAGTGGTTCTTGGACAACTTCGGCAGCGGCGACCCGATCGTCGTGAAGAATTCGGTTGGCACCTACAGCCAGAACGACGGCGCGCAGGACTGGCAGATGTAGTTCTTCCTGCGCGAGCAGACGTAAAGGGCCCTGAATCGATTGGATTCAGGGCCCTTTACGTCTGCTCGCGGGAGGGGGAGGCCTAGTTCCAGATGCTGACGCGCTGTTCGGGTTCCAGGAACAGCTCGTCGGACTCCGTCACGTCGAACGCGTCGTAGAAGGCGTCGAGGTTGCGCACGATGCCGTTGCACCGGAACTCCGGCGGCGAGTGCGGGTCGATCGCGAGTCGCCGGATGGCCTCCGCGTCACGGGACTTGGTGCGCCACACCTGCGCCCAGCCGAAGAACACTCGCTGCACGCCCGTCAGCCCGTCGATCACCGGCGCGGGCTTGCCGTTCAGGCTCAGCTCGTAGGCCAGTAGCGCAATGGAGAGCCCACCGAGATCGCCAATGTTCTCACCGACGGTGAACGCGCCGTTGACATGCTGGCCCCCGCTGAGCTGCCGCGGGACGAAGTCCTCGTACTGGGCGATCAACGCCTTGGTCCGTGAGCCGAATTCGGTGCGGTCGTCGTCGGTCCACCAGTCGACCAGGTTGCCGTCACCGTCGTACTTGGCGCCCTGGTCGTCGAAGCCGTGGCCGATCTCGTGCGCGATCACCGCGCCGATACCGCCGTAGTTGGCCGCGTCATCGGCCTCGGCGTCGAAGAACGGCGGTTGCAGGATCGCCGCGGGGAAGACGATTTCGTTCATGCCGGGGTTGTAGTAGGCATTGACGGTCTGCGGCGTCATGAACCATTCGTCGCGGTCGACGGGACCGCCCAGCTTTGCCAGCTCGCGGTCGTAGCCAACTGCGTTGCCGCGCTTGTAGTTTCCATACAGGTCGCTACGGTCGATCACCAGACCCGGATAGTCCCGCCACCGCGCGGGGTAGCCGATCTTGGGGGTGAACTTGTCCAGCTTGGCCAGTGCGCGATCCCGCGTCTCTGGCGTCATCCACTTCAGGTTGCCGATGCTGACGCGGTAGGCCTCGCTGACGTTGACCACCAACTCGTCCATCCGGCCCTTGGCGTCAGGCGGGAAGTGGCGCTCGACGTAGAGCTTTCCGACCGCGTCGCCCATCAGGTTCTCCACGAGCGCCACGCCGCGCTTCCACCGATCGCGGATCTCCTCGGTACCGCTCAGGGTGCGGCCGTAGAAGTCGAAGTTCTCGGCCACCAGCGGATCGGTCAGCATCGACGCACGCGAGCTGATCAAACGCCAACGGAGCCAGCGCTTCCAGTCCTCGAGGTCCTCGTCGGCCCAGAGTGCGGCGAAGGCGGTCAGGAAGTCGGGCTGGCGCACCACGACTTCGGCGGCGGCTTTCGACGTGGTGCCGATCGCGGCGATCCAGCCCGCCCAGTCGAACCCGGGGGCCTCGGCGGTCAGGTCGGTGAAGGCGCGCAGGTTGTAGGTCAGGTCGGCGTCGCGGCGCTTCACCACGTCCCAGTGCGCAGCCGCAATCTTGCTCTCCAGCCCGATGATTCGCTCGGCCGTGGCCTCCCACTCGTTCGGCTGCGGCTCGTCGCCGAAGGTCAGCGCGAACATGCGCGTGATGTGCCCCGGGTAGGCGGCCAGGATGTCCGCGTGCTGGGCGTCGCGGTAGTAGGACTCGTCGGGCAGGCCGAGTCCGGATTGCGAGAGGTGCAGCAGATAGCGCGTCGAGTCCTTGGAATCGGTGTCGACGTAGAGGCCTGTACCCCCGCCGACGCCGGTGCGCTGCAACCCGCCGAGGACGGCCGCCAACGCGTTCCGGTCGGCCGCGGCGTCGATCGTCGCGATCTCGTCGAGCAGCGGCGCGACGCCGACCCGCGCGACCGTGTCGACGTCCATGAAGCTGCCGTACAGATCGCCGACCCGCTGCTCGTCGGTGTCGGGATCTGCGTCTGCCGCGGCCGCCTCGATGATGATGTCGCGCACCTGCTCCTCGGCGCGGTCGGCGAGGAGCCGGAAGGCGCCGTCGGTGGCGCGATCCGCCGGAATGTCGTAGTCGGCGAGCCAGCGCCCGTTGACGTGACCGAAGAGGTCGTCCTGGGGGCGGGCGTCGTCGTCGACGAAGGACAGGTCGATACCCGACTTGGATGTCGCGGCCGGGGCCGCACCGTTCTGGGTGGCTTCTAACGTCACCTCACCCATCCTGCCATCGGACGCGAGGAGCGTGCGGGGGAGACCGTGCGGCCGACGGCAAACAAGGCCACCGCGTCACGCCGGGTACCCTCACGGCCATGCCAGACCAGCTCGACGACGAGCCCACGCCGGCGGGTAGCGGACGGATGACCGGGTTCGGCATCGGATCCGCGGTGCTCGGCGTCATCGCGGTGGCGGCCGTCGTCCTGGGCACGCTGATGTGGATCGGCCATCGGCACGAGGTCGACGATCGCGCCTACCAGACCCGCGTATTGCAGGCCGCCGCCGATTGGACCGGTGTCCTGATCAACATGAACTCGGGCACCGTCACGCAGAGCATGCAGACCCTGCACGACGGCACCGTCGGCCAGCTCAACGCGAACTTCGAGACCGCGGTCGAACCGTTCAGCCAGGTGGTGCAGAAGTTGCAGTCCCAGACTGTCGGCCAGGTCGAGTCCGTCGCGATCGAGTCGCTCTATCACGCCGCTCCCGGTGACGCCGGCCTGCCGACCGTGCCGCAGCCGGAGCTGGCGACCGTGTCGTCGCGGACCGACAACGTCATCGTGGTCGCCACGTCGGTCAGCCAGAACGTGGGTGCCAAGCCGTTGACCGTGCACTGGACGCTGCGGCTGTCGGTGTCCGACGTCGAGGGCAAGCTCTTGGTGTCGCGGTTGGAGACCATCCGATGAGGAACGGGTTCCGGGTGCTGGCGTTCGACGTCCTCGCACCCCTTGGAGCGGTTCTGGCGCTGGTCTACACCGGATTCGCACTCGCCTGGCCGCTGTGGTGGGTGTCGGTGTGCTCGGTGCTGTGCCTGTTGATCGTGCAGGGCGTGGCGGTCAACGCCGTGCTGTACCGCCGCGACGGCGTCACGGTCGGCACCGACGACGACGGCCCCGGTCTACGGTTGGCCGTCGTCGGCTTGGCCACCGTCGTGTTGGCCGCTGCCGTCGTCGTCGGCTACACGCGGTGGACGGCGCCGGAGGCCACCCTGCATCGCGACATGGGCGAGGTGGTCGACATCGCCAGCAGTGCGGCGGAGGCATCGGCGACCTTCACTCCGCAGAGTCCCTCCGCCAACGTGGACCGGTTGACGGCGATGATGACGTCTCGGGGAGCCGACGGCTTCCGGGGCGAGTTCGATGCGATGGCGAAGGATCTGACGGGCAAGGGGCTGACCGTGCAGGCGACTACCGTCTCGGCGGGTGTCGAGGCGATCGGTCCCGAGAATGCCGTCGTCGCGGTGGTCATGCGCGGCACGCAGAACGGCCCGGGCAGGCAACCGGCGACCGTGCCTCTGCCACTGCGGGTTTCGCTGGTCAAGCAGGACGGGCGCTGGCTGGTCGACGATCTGTCGCCCATCAACTCCCGGTGATCAGTCGGGGCGGCGCATCTTGGCGAAGCGGTCGGACAACCGTCGCATCCTGATCATCAGCGAGGCAGGCGGGCTGGTGACACCCCTGAGGTAGGCCGCGAACTGATCCCCCGGAATGCCGATGCGGGAAGCGAATTCGTCCTGTCCGAGACCGGACCGCTGCAGAAGCCCGAGCACGTGGCGGGCCACCTCGGCACACTCGTTGGCCTCGAGATCCGCCCGGGTGCGGGCGAGCACTTCGTCCAGGGCCTTGGACACCCCGTACGGCGGTGCGGTGTCCAGGACTTCCTCGACCTGACGCGCGGTCCTGCCGTACGGGTCGCGCTTGATCGCCACGACGATCCGCTGCCACACGGTCAGGTCATCGGTCTCCAGTGCCGCGCGAATCGCCGACGTGGGCCAGAATTCCACCGGCCGCTGGTCGACGGCGGGGCGTCTACGCGCCGCGGTCGCGGCGGCGTTTGGGCGGTCGGAGGCGTCACCACGCGCGTCCGTCGTCAACGTCACCTCGCCTCCTCCAACATCGCCACCGCCACGGACAGGCATCGCTGCCTGACGTGTGCCCAATCGGACTCCGCCTCGGGACTCATCCACTCTTCGTCGTCATCGGACGGATGTGGATCGGCCAACCGCCGCACGAGCTGCGTCGCCACCCACTGGGTCTTCAACCGTTGTCCACAGTAATACCGGTCCATTCCGGCCAGTACCACCGCTGCAGTGTGAGTCTCCATCGACTCGACGAGATCGGCAAACTCGGCGTAGTCCCTGGCGCTGTTGCGGCACATGATCAGGTAGCACTTGAGGCGCAGGGTCTCGGCGCCGGTGGGGATCTCCAACCGGTCGCCGGTCGGCAGGAGGACGTTGGTGGTCTCCATGGGGCCGAGTCGGCGCACCGCCGGCTGGTCCGCCTCGGCGGCCGCAGCGAGCGCATCGAGTGCCACCGCGAGCCTGCCGCGCCACATGGTCACCGGATGGATGGGCTGGCGGGGGAGGAACCGGGCGCCGCCCGTCTTGCCGTTTCTTCCGGTCCTACCGTGGTGGTTGACGTTCAGCCGGAGGGTGTCCCCGGGCCGCCCCGGCTCGATGCGCTCCGGCCCGCCGACCGGCCGCAACACACGCAGGGGCTCGTCACCACCCTTGACGTGTTGGGCGAGTGAACCGCCCGGCGGCAGGCAGCCGCTGAAGGCCAGCGGGTCGGCGACCGTGATCGTCTGCGGCGCGAGCGTCTTGAGCTTCGCAGCCGACTTCACCACGTTGCGGATGTCGGCACCCGACGGCCCGATCGTCGAGATGTCCTCCGGAATGACGACGAGATCGCCGATGTCGGCCTTGGGCAGTGGCTTCTCGAAGTCGACCGACGGCAGGATCCGATCGAGCCAACCGGGCAGCCACCAGTTCCACTCCGCGAACATGGCCATCAGCGCGGGCACCAGCACCAGGCGGACGATCGTCGCGTCCACGGCGATCGCGACCGCGCACGCCACCCCGAGCTGGGCCACCAGCGGCATGCCGGCGAACGCGAACCCGACGAACACGGCGATCATGATCAGCGCGGCACTGGTGATCGTGCGCGCGCTGGTGCTGACGCCGTAGGCGACGGCGTCGCGGGTGTTGTTGGTCTGCAGGAAGCGCTCGCGGATCCGGGTCAGCAGGAAGATCTCGTAGTCCATCGACAACCCGAAGGTCATTGCGAGGACCAGGGGCGGGATGGTGCTGTCGAGCGATCCGAGCGGCTCCAACCCCAACGCCTCGAACCAGCCCCACTTGAAGACGACGACGAGGCTGCCGTAGGCGGCCGCCACGGAGAGGCACGTCATCAGGACGCCCTTGAGCGCTAGGAAGACCGAACGGATCGAGATCAGCAGCATCACGAACGCGATGAGCGCGACGAATACGAACACCAGCGGTTGCGTCACGGCCACGCGTTGGTCGAAGTCCTTGAGCAGCGCCGTCGGGCCGCCGACGTCGACGACGGCGGGCGAACCCGGTGCGGCGCGGGGCAACTCGGCGCGCAACCAGTCCACGGTGTCGCGGGCCGCCGGGTCCTCCGGGTCGATCGACAGCACCGCCGACAGCAGGGCGCTGCGGTTGTCGTTGGCGAACACCGGCGGCGATACCGTCGCCACGTCGGGACCCTGGCTCACCTTCTGCTGGATCGCATCCAGTGCCCCGGTGTTCGCCGACCCGTTGGCGTTCCCGTCGGGGAAGGTGACCAGGACGCGGACGGGCCCCAGTGCGCCGGGACCCAGCGCCTGAGACGCCGCGCTGATACCGCCCCGAATCTCGTGGGTGGGCTCGAACTGGCGCTGCAGGCTGTTGCCCAGCGTCATCGCGAACGCCGGCGTGGCGAGTACGACCAGCACGAGGGTCGCGCCGAGCGCCGAGATCCACTGTCTGCGCATCACCCAGCCGACCCAGCGGGTCCAGAACCGTGACTGCGTGGTTTCCGGTCGACGGGACACGTGCAGCCACGACGATCGCTTGGACGCCGCCTTGCCGACCGTGGCGAGGACCGCGGGGATCAGCGTCGTGGAGGTCAGCACCGCAACGGCGACCGCGAGGATGGCGCCCGTGGCCATGGAGGCCAGGACCGGCGTGTGGATGAGGTAGATGCCGGTCACCGAGGCGATCACCGTGAGACCCGACAACAGCACCGCGAGACCCGAGGTCGCCATCGCGGCGTCGGCCGCCTGAGCGGGGTCGCGACCGGACCGCAGCTCCTCCCGGAACCGCATGAGGATGAACAACGAATAGTCCACGGCCAGGGCGATACCGAACATCGACACCGTCGAGGTGACGAAGACCGACATCTGGGTGACCATCGACAGGAGGTAGACCAGCCCCATGGTCACGACCACAGTGCAGATGCCGAGCACCAGCGGCATCGCGGCCGCGGCGAGCGACCCGAAGACCGCCAGCAGGACGATCATGACGATCGGCAGGTTCCACTTCTCGGCCTGGGCGATGTCGTGCTTGGTGGCCTCGCTCGCCGCGGCACCGAGGGCGCCTTGGCCGATGACGTAGAGCTTGACCCTGCCGTCCTGGGCCTGACCGGGCTGGTCGCCGTCGATGCCCACCTTCTTGCGCAACTGCTTGGCCAGATCAGAACTGCCGCTGTTGAAGTCCGTCTGCAGGGTCAGCACGTAGGGCCGGTCCGGCTGCGGGGGCGGCTGCTGCGGGTTGGCGACGACCTTGACGCTGGGGACTTCTGCGGCGATGCGTTCGAGCTGCGCCACGGCCTGCGTCATGTCGTCGAACGAGGCATCGGCCCGCGGCGCGGCGACCAGTGCCAGCGGAGAGGCACCCTGGTCGGGGAAGTGATCCTGAATGGCGTGCTCGACGGCCAGCGATTGAGACCCGGCGACCTCGAAGCCGCCGCCGGTGAGGTTGCCCGACTGGTTCAGCGCGAGGTATAGAGCGGGGACCAGGAGCAGCAGCCACGCTATGAAGACCGCCCAGCGGTGTCTTCGCAGCTTGCTGCTCAGCCGCAACATGAACTGCTGGATGGCAGACCCCTGTCTTACTCCCCGCGTTTCGTAGCGAGAGCCTACCTCAGCGTGGGGTAGGGTAACCGCCCCCCGCAGCCGCATCGGGCGCCGTCAGCTATCCCGCCAGCTGACCTGGGACTTTGCTGTGCGGTTGGTCGGCAGGCTCGCCGGATGGCAGGATGGCGCGTGACCGCCAAGGGGTGGACGGCCTTTGCCGGCAGCGAAACCAGTGATTGGCGCGGTGGCCAGGCAATGCGCCACCGCACCAGGTGAGGAGTGACCCGTGAAGACCACCACCGGTGCGCTGCGGCGCGGCCTCGGAGGCGTGTTCGCTGCATGCGCAGTCGGCGGTGTGATCGCGACGACGATGGCAGCGCCGGGCGCACCGTCGGCGACGGCCGCGACCGACCCGTGCGCGGCCAGTCAGGTCGCCCGCACGATCGGTTCGGTGGCCACGTCGACCGGCAACTATCTCGACACGCACCCGGAGACCAACACCGCGCTGACGACCATCTCGCAGCAGCAGTCGGGTCCGCAGTCGCTCGCCGCGCTGAAGACCTACTTCGACGCCAACCCGCAAGCCGCCAAGGACATGCAGGCGCTGCAGAGTCCGCTCGCCGGGCTGGCGGCCCGCTGCCAGCTGCCCCTCACGCTGCCGCAGCTGCTGGGGCTGCTGCAGGGGGCGCAGTCGTCGGCCGGATCGCTGCCGGGGGGTTTGCCAGGTGCGCAGCCCACGGCACAGCCTGTGGGGGTGCCGGGAACGTCCCTGCCAGCGCAGCCGTCCCCTGCCGCAGCGGTCACACCGGGTACCGGCCCGTTGCCGGGCCCCTCGACGACGAATCCCAGGTAGCGCACAGCGACTCGCCCGCGTGTTCACGAGATGCGCCGTGAACTGCGCGTTCCGTCTCTTTGGCGCCGGTTTGGTCGCAAGGCAAGAAAGTCGTCACCAATTCTGCTTAGCTTTCGGTTATCGGCGACTTCACGGGTTTGGTGGGCGCCGAAGGAACCTGATCGACCGTGCACCCTGGAAGAAGGAGCTTGATCATGTCAGTCTCGGCCCGTGCTGGGCGACGTGCGGTAGCTGGCGCACTGGGCGCCGGCGCTATCGCAGGCGCAATGCTGTTCGGTGCGCTTCCGTCTGCCATGGCAGACGATCCCGCTCTCAACCCCCCGAACTGCAGTGCCGCGGACCTCGCGGGTGTGGCGTCGGGTGTCTCGGCGTCGACCTCGGCGTACCTGTTCACCCACCCCGACGTGAACTACTTCTTCACCAGCCTCGAAGGCCTGCCGCGCGATGAGGTGCGCACCGAGGTCTCGAACTACATGGAGCAGAACCCGGGCGTCAAGGCCGACCTGACCGGCATCCGTCAGCCCCTCGTCGACCTGAAGAATCGCTGCGGCGCGGCACCTGCCCCAGCCATTCCGTAGACCGGGTGCGGGTGGCTGAACCATCCGCGCTTGACGGCGCGGGTCGCACGGTGTTGATGGTCGACGACGATCCGGACGTCAGGACATCCGTGGCCCGTGGATTGCGGCACTCCGGTTTCGACGTACGCGTCGCGGCGACCGGCAAGGAAGCCTTGCGCTTGCTGTCGACTGAATCGCACGACGCCTTGGTGCTCGACGTGCAGATGCCGGAGTTGGACGGCGTGGCCGTGGTGACCGCGTTGCGGGCCCTCGGCAACGACATCCCGATCTGCGTGCTCTCGGCGCGGGACACGGTCAACGACCGGATCGCCGGGCTCGAGGCGGGCGCCGACGACTACCTGACCAAGCCGTTCGACCTCGGTGAGCTCGTGGCCAGGTTGCACGCGCTGTTGCGGCGCTCGAGTCTGTCGGACCGTTCGCCGGACAGCATGTCGATCGGACCGTTGACGATCGACACCGCCAGGAGGCTGGTGTTCGTCGACGGCGAGCGGGCCGACCTGACCAAGCGGGAGTTCGACCTGCTCGCCGTCCTGGCCGAGAACGCCGGCGTCGTGTTGTCCCGGCAGCGGTTGCTCGAGTTGGTGTGGGGTTACGACTTCGAAGTGGACACCAACGTCGCCGACGTCTTCATCAGCTATCTGCGACGCAAGCTCGAACGCGAGGGCCACCCCAGGGTGATCCACACCGTGCGCGGGATCGGATACGTTCTGCGCGACGAGCCCTGAGGTGCGACTGCCGCTCGGCCGGTCGGCCTCGCTGCGTACGCGTGTCGCGATCGCGGCGGCCGCGGCCGCGGCCGCCGTCGTCGCGGTCTTCACGGTGCTCACGTCGTTGGTGCTGGCCAACAACGACGCCGCGCAGCTCGACCGTCGACTGGACGCGATCGTCGACGCCAGCGTGTACGACCAGACGAACGGCGTACTCCAGACCGGGCGGTCCGAGTCGTCGGGCCAGGTGATGTTCCAGCGGGGTTTCCAGCTTCCGGAGTTACCGCCGGGCAGCGAAACCGTCGAGGTCAATGGCATCGAATACCGGGTCCGCACCATCCCGCTGGATCAGCAGGGCGGTCAGGTCCTCATGTCGGTCGGCATCCGCGCCGACAGCATCCTGCTGAACCGGGCGCGCATCCCGCTCTACACCAGCGTCGGCGTCGTGACCGTGCTCCTCGCCGGCGGTCTCGGCTGGCTGCTGGCCGGCCCCGCGGTTCGGCCGTTGCGCAAGCTCACCGAGCAGACCATGCGGCTGGGGAAGGGCAGCGACCGGATGACGGCCGTGAAGGGCGCTCGCGAGGCCGAGGAGCTGTCCGATGCGATGGCCGGCATGCTCGAACGCCTCGCCGCCGCGCAGCTGGCCACGACCAATTCGCTGCAGGCGGCCCAGGACTTCGCCGCCAACGCCGCTCACGAACTGCGTACCCCGCTGACCGCGATGCGAGCCGACCTCGACACCCTGCGCATCCACGACCTGCCCGCAGACGAACGCGAGGAGGTCGTCGCCGACCTCGCCAGGGCGCAACGCCGGGTCGAAGCCATCATCACCGCTCTCGGGCAGCTCGCGTCGGGTCAGTTGGCACAGGCCGAGGACCGCGAGATCATCGACGTCACGGACATGCTCGACCGGGTCGCCCGCGAGAACGGCCGAACCGGGGCGGTGCAGATCGTCGTGCAGAGCGATGACGCGATTGGGACCATCTGGGGCTGGCCGGCCGGACTTCGGCTCGCAGTGGACAACCTGGTGCGCAATGCGATCGCGCACGGTGGGGCCACGACCATCACGTTGACCGCCCACCGGCCCGCCGCGGTCGACGGGCAGGCCGAGGTGCTCACCATCGTGGTCGACGACGACGGCTGCGGACTACCCGCCGACGAGCACCAGTTCGTCATGGGGAGGTTTGCCCGGGGCAGTACGGCAGCCCCGGGTGGATCGGGTCTGGGCCTCGCGCTGGTGGCCCAGCAGGCGGCGCTGCACGGGGGTGGCATCGAGCTGTCGACCAGCCCGCTCGGTGGTCTGCGGGCCACCCTGACCGTATCGACTTCGCCTGAGCCCACACCAGATTCGACGCACTACGGCTCTTTCAACGGCGAGCCAGGACCCTTGCGCCGAGGCGCCAACCGAGTAGCAGAATGGCGGTCGAAAGCGAAGCGACCACCACGAAGCTGACCGCCGTCCCCGCAGAAGTAGCCTTGCGCAACAGCATTCCGATCACGACGGTGCTCAACCAGACGACCAGGCCCGTCGGGGCCAACGACGTCGGCCGTTGCCAGCCCCTGGCGCCCAGCCAACCGACGGCCGTCCCCGCCAGGAACGGCCAGGCCGTTTCGAGGATGCCGGCGACCGTGAGGCCCTCGGCGTGGCTCCGTCTGCCGACCGTGCAGAACGCCAGCACGCACACCGCGTCGGCGAGGAGGGCGAGCGCCGCGGTGCGCGCCGTCGCCCGGTTAGCCTCCGGCATAGGACATCACGTCGAGAACCAGCGGGCTGAGGTCCTTCTCGTCGCGGGCCGTTTCGCCAGGGGGCAGGGCCACGGGTTGCCCCGTCAGCAGGGGATCCAGCGCTTCCATCGACGCCATCCTTCCGTCCAGGGTGAAGTCCTTGAATACGAATGGTAAACCGTTGGAGCGCAACGGATCCGGCGTACTCATTATGTGAAAGTGCAGATGCGGGGCGTCGGTGTTGCCACTGTTGCCGAGCTTGCCGAGCACCTGACCGGTCGCGAGTCGGTCGCCCGGCTTCACCTGCACCGAACCGGTCTGGAGGTGCGCGTAGAACGCGTAGTTGCCGCCGCCGATGTCCTGCACGACGTGATTGCCGCCGTACTGTTCGAGCGGCAGACCGGTGGGACTCCTACCGGCGACCTGCTCCGGCAACCCGTCGAGCACGGAGACGACCGGTCCGTCGGCGACCGCATGGATGTCGGCGCCGAAGTACGGGTAGCTCTCCGGTGCGGACCGGTCACCTCGATAGAGGGTGTCGTCGGCGCTCAGCTGGAGGTAGTCGATCGCGAAACGCTCAGCGGCCCAGAGGCTTCCGTCGAGGGGATTCATGGCCATCCGGTGTGCCGTCATATCGCAGCAGCTGTTGGCGTCCAGCCAGCGCGGGCCGGTGAGCGGCGGTGAGATGGTGACCGGCTCGCGTGTGGACACCGTCAGGGGCGCGACGTCGTCCTCGGTCATCGTGGCGGGCAGCAGGGGTGGCATCGGCTTGGCGAGATCGACGACGATGGTGTGCGACAGGTCGGTGGGCACCGGCGCCGAGCCGTCGAGCACGACGTCGAGCCAGACGATGCCGGCCTGACCGGGGCCGAGGGTCGCGGTGGGCGTCTGGCCGGCGCCGAGGGCACGTGTCCAGTAGGCCAGTCCCGGACCGGTGAGCGTCAGTAATTCGTCGCCACCGGCGTTGACGGACAACGACTTCAACGTGACGTCACTGCCGAGGGCGTTGATCAGCTGCAGCTCGTAGGCGAGGTGTTTCTTGCCGTCGGTGGTCGGCACCGGAATGGGTGCTGCGATGACGCTCGCGACGAGGGGCGTGGCCTGCACCCTCGCCGCCGTGGCGGCAGGCGGCGGGGCGGCCGTCTCGGACGGCGGCTGGCTCGAGGTTCCGCAGGCGGTGACGAGGGTGGCCGCACCCAGGAACGCGCAGGTGTTCCGGAGTGTGGGACGCATGCCGTGATCCTATGGCCCGGTCTCGGGTTCGAGGACCGCATCGGGATCGACGTCCTTCTCGGTGCGAAACATGAAGAAGAACACCACCCAGCCGATCGACGAGATGAAGATCCAGCTGACCAACCGGTAGATGAGCATCGTCGAGATCGCCGACGCCAGCGTCATGCCGCTGGACACCAGGCCGGGGACGAGGACGGCTTCGACCACCAGGAGGCCGCCGGGCATGAGCGGGATGGATCCGACCGCCCGCGCCGCCGCGTAGGCCACCGTCAGACCCGCCAGCGACGGCTTGCCGCCTGCGGCGTAGGCGGCGAAGGCCAGACACGCGACGTCGGCCACCCAGTTGAACAGCGACCAGCCGAACGCCGTCCCCAGGGCGCGGCGGGTCAGGCTGACCGACTCGAGTTGGACGAGCATCTCGCGCCACTTGTGCAGTCCGGTGTCGGCCGGCTTGCCGCGCACGGAGTTCACCCAGGACAGCAGCCGCACGCCGATGCCGTCGATCTGCTGGGGGTTCGACGCCACGGTCTGCGCCAACAGCAGCAGCGCGACGAAACCGCCGAGGGTGAAGATCAGCGACAGGGGGTTCTTGCTGGCGCCGAGTAGGAAGGCGCCCGCGAGACCGAGCAGTGCCAGGCCGACCACCTGCAACACCCCGGACATGACCAGCTGCCACGACGCGACCATGGGCGACGCGCCCCACAGGCGTTGCTGGCGGTAGACGAACGTCGCCGAGAGCACCGGGCCACCCGGCATCGTCGTCGACAGGGCGTTACCCGCGTAGAACGCGGCCTCCGACCGCCACTGCTTGACGATCACGCCCGCCGACTTGAGCAGGGTCCGCTGGATATGGGCGAAGCTGTGCATCGAGGCCAGCGCCGCCAGCACGGCCGCGAGCACCCACCACCAGTTGGCCGAGAGGAGGCTTCGCCAGGCCTTGGCGAGCTGGTCCCACACCAGCGCCACTTCGACGCTGAGCACGGTGACCGCGACACCGATGAGCGCCCAGCGCACCCACCAGTACTTGCCGCGCTCGCGGGTCGCTTCGCTCCTCTCGTGCGGGGCGTCCTGCGACACGGCTACAGGGTAACGGCGCGCGACCGCCGGACCAGCTTGCCGGGATCGCGCTCGGCGAGTCGTTACGCTACCGGAATGCCAGAGGGCTTCCCCTTGTCGCTAGACCCGCAGGCCGACGCAGCGGTGCACCCCCTGGTCCGCAAGACCGCCGCGTGGGCGTGGCGACTGCTGATCATCATGGGCGCGCTGGCGGCCCTGTTCTGGGTGGTGATACACCTCGAGGTCATCATCGTGCCGGTCCTGCTCGCGACGATGGTGACGGCGATGCTGTTGCCGCTCGTCGACCACCTCGACCGTCGCGGGCTGCCCCGTGGCGCGGCCGTCGCCGCGGTCATCCTGAGCAGCATCATCGTGGTGGGTGGCATCCTGACGTTCGTCGTCAGCCAGTTCATTCAGGGGGCGCCCGCGCTGATCGACCAGGTGACTCTCAGCATCACCAACGCCAGGAATTCGCTGAACACCGGGCTGCTGTCGCACTTCAGCAACGACCAGATCAAGAGCGCCACGGACACCGCGATCGAGGCGCTGAAGAACAATCAGTCGAAGCTGACCAGCGGGGCGCTGTCCACCGCGGGCACCATCACCGAGATCGTCACCGGCGCGCTGCTGATGCTGTTCACGCTGATCTTCCTGCTGCAGGGCGGGCGCAACATCTTCGCCTTCGTCACGAAGGTCTTCCCTCTCACCGTGCGGGACCGGGTGCGTGATGCCAGCCGCGCCGGGTTTCACTCGCTGATCGGCTACGTCCGCGCGACGTTCCTGGTGGCACTGGTCGACGCGATCGGCATCGGCACCGGCTTGGCGATCATGGGGATTCCCCTCGCGCTGCCCCTGGCGTCGTTGGTCTTCCTGGGCGCCTTCATCCCCCTGGTCGGTGCGGTCCTCACCGGCGTCCTGGCCGTGATCGTCGCGCTCATCGCCAAGGGGTGGATCTACGCCGCGATCACGTTCGGCTTGATCATCGCCGTGCAGCAACTCGAGGCGCACGTGCTGCAGCCGCTCGTGATGGGCCGGGCGGTGTCACTGCATCCGCTCGCGGTGGTGCTCGCGATCACGGCGGGCGGGGTCACGGCCGGGATCGTCGGCGCCCTTCTCGCAGTGCCGATCGTGGCGGTCCTCAACAGCGCGGCACGCGTGCTTCTCGCCGACGATCCGGCCGTGGAGGAAGCCGCTCTCGCCGCCAACGTCGGACCGCCCATCGAGGGCAGGGCCGACGACCTCGAGGACGACTAGAGCCGGCCTTCCCGGCGAAGCAGATCTGCCGCGCTCATCCCACCGCCGCGGCGCTTGGGATTCTCCTCGGTCTCGCGCATGTCGATCTTCTCGGTCGACGGTTCGGCCTCCGGCTCCCGCTGGGCGGGAATTGCCGTGGTGGGCGGCTCGGCCGCCGGGGCGGGCGGCTGATGTCGGCCGGTCGTGGTGGGCCGCTGATCTTCTGGCGGTGAGCCAGATCCCGTGGCGCCACCCCTCAGATCGCCCAGCCACGACTCGATCTCACGGCTACCGGTGGCACTGGCACCGCGCGAGCTGGATCCCCTGGCGGGGGCCGGGCTCCTCGGCGGGGTGGCGGGGCGGTTCGGGTCGACCCGCGGGGTGCGTGTCGTGGCCACGTCGGGGGTGGACAGCCGGGTCGTCTGATCGGCGGGCGCGGCGGGCATCCGGGTGGTCGGCGGTTCGGCGACGGGCGCCGACGCGGTCGGGATGCGGGTCGTCCCGGCCGCCGACGGCGGGCTGACCCGCTGCGGCGCGACCTTGCCCGTCGTCAGCGATCGTCCGCCCTGCGGATGCGTGGGATCGTGGGGCGGCAGGGCACGGATCGGTGCCCCGGCGCCAACGAGTGCTTCGGCGTCCACCTCGGGCTCGCGGGCCGTGGGCCGTCTGCGCTCGTCGGGCAGTTCCACCTCGCCGAGTCCCAGCCGCTCCTGGATGCGCTTCATCCACTGAGGTGCCCACCAGCAGTCGTCGCCCAGCATCTTCATGATCGCGGGGACCAGGAACATCCGGATGATGGTCGCGTCGAGCAGAAGTGCCAGCAGCAAGCCGAAGGCCAGGTACTTCATCATGACCAGGTCGGAGAACACGAACGCGCCCGCGACCACCGCCAAGATGAGCGCGGCGCCCGTGATCAACCGGCCGGTCGTGGCCGTACCGATGCGAATCGCCTCCGCCGTGGACAGCCCACGCGCTCTGGCCTCCACCATGCGGGAGACCAGGAACACCTCGTAGTCGGTCGACAGACCCCAGATGACGGCGATGATCAACCCGATCATCGGCGCCATCAGCGGCTGCGGTGTGTAGTTCATCAGGCCCGAGCCGTGCCCGTCGACGAACATCCACGTCAGGATGCCCATCGTCGAACCGAGCGTCAGGGCACTCATCAACGCGGCCTTAATCGGGAGCACGAGCGAACCGAACGCCAGGAACATCAGCACCGTGGTCGTGAGGATCAGCACCACGACCATCAGCGGCAGCTTCGAGAAGAGGCTGTGGATGCTGTCCTGCTCGAGGGCCGGTGTGCCGCCGACCCAGATGGTCACGCCCTTGGGCGCCGAGATGCTGCGGAGCTCGTCGATCTTCTTGGAGGCGTCATTGCGCACCTCCAAGCCGTTCTGCAGCACGCACGGCAGATCCTCGTTCAAGCACGGCGACGGTTGACCGTTGGCGCCCATCGGGATCGCCGCATCCTTGACGTCCGGCGCGACGGGGCGCTCGTCCCAGGTGCCGGTGAAGCCGGTCACCTGCGCCGCCTCACTCTTGACCTGCGCGAGCTGCTCGGGGCTCGCGCCCTGGACTACCAGCGTCAACTTCTCGGTGCGGTAGCCGGGGAAGCTGGAGTCGAATGCGTTCTGCGCTTGGCGCACCGCGTTGTCCGGGGGCAGGTACTTCTCGCTGATGCCGCCGAGTGCCAGCTGACCCAGCGGGATGACGAGAAGGATCATCACGATCACGATCGGCAGGGCGAACAGGCCCGGCCGCTTCATCACCTTGTTGACCAGCGTGCCCCAGAAGCCCTTCTCGACCTCTTCGCGGGTCTTCGTCTTCTGGGTCTTGTCGGCGAGGAAGTGCAACCACCAGACCGTGATCCGGCGAATGAACGGGATGTACCGCGCCAGGGCGAGGATCGCGGTGACGGACGCGCAGAAGATGACGATGCCCAGCAGGATGTAGAACAGCGCACCCTCGATGACGTCGGCATCCCGCAGCGCGTAACAGCCGTAGGCGAGCCCGCCGTAGGTGCCGAGGTAGGCGAACACCAGGCCGATGTAGGCCAGGCCCGCCCCCTGCTCGCCGGTCTTCTTGATCTGGGATCGGGCGACGTGGCCGACCGCGATGCCGATCGGTGGAAGCAGGATGCCCGCCGGGATCGCGGCGAGGGCAAGGGTGTTCTTCTTCGGGTTGGCGGGATCGGACTTGATCGTGTCGGGCACGGCGAAGCTGATCAGCGACTTGACCCCGAGCGAGTCGACGCGGGGGCCGAGGACGGCCAATGCGGCGATGAGCACGGTGTTCGACATGACCGCCGCGAGCATCACCGACGCGATGATCGCGTAGGTGATCGACTTGAGGAACCCCTGCGGGAAGAGCAGCAGTGGCACCGAGGACGCCACGATGATCACCGCGGAGAACATGACGGTACGGCCGGACGTCATCATCGTGCGGCGGACGGCCGCCTCGGTGTCGTACCCCTCGGCCAGCTCCTCTCGGAACCGGCTGACGATGAACAGGCCGTAGTCGATGGCGATGCCCAACCCGATCAGGGTCACCACGGGCTGGGCGAAGAAGTGCACCGGGGTGAACTCGGCGGCCAGCCGCATGATGCCGAGCGCACCCATGATCGTCAGCCCACCGATGATGGCGGGCAGGCTGGCGGCGATCACGGTGCCGAAGACGAAGAACAGCACCACCGCGACCAGCGGGATGGCCGCCACCTCGGCGCGTTTCTGGTCGTCACCGATCGTGCCCGTCAGCTCACTGGCGATCGGCTGCAGGCCGGCCAGCTTGATCTTCCCGTCGTCGACGGTCTGCAGATCGGGCTCGATGATCTTGTAGTTCTTGAGGATGGTGTCGTCGTCGTCGCCCTTGAGCGGCATGACGACGAAGGTGCGCGTGCCGTCGTTGGCGAGGGCGGCGTTGGTGGTCGGGTCTCCGGAGGGATTCTCCAAGTAGCCCCGCCAGTACAGGATCTGGTCGGGGTGGTCGGCGACGATCGCGTCGAGCTCGCTCTTCACCTGCTTGGACCATTGCGGGTCGTTGGCCTTCTTGCCCTCGGGCGCGTCCAGCACGGCCACGATGTGGCTCAGGCGGTCGCGACCGTAGACGTCATCGGCCAACACCGAGGCGGCCACCGACTGGCTGGTGTCGTCGTAGAAACCGCTCTGGGTCACGTGCTGTCCGAGGCTGGCGCCGTAGATGCCGCCACCAACGCACAGTGCGACCATGATTCCGATCACTGCGTATCGGAACTGGTACACCATCCGACCCCACCAGGCGAACACGTGAGCTCCTAACTGATCTTCATCAAGTTCTCTGCCTCGGCTTGTTCATATGTCACGCGCGCGAGGTAAGCAGCGACGACAGTGGCCGGAACGGTTGTAGCCACGCCCCTTCCTGGGGCAGCGAATCAAGGCCGATTCGCGGTAGCGACTCTCGGAAGACACCGGGGATGTCCTCGAGGTCGACGAACTCCAAGGTATCCGACGCTAGCGCCCAACTGGCATGTTCGCGAAATCCTAGAACGCTGACCGGGATGCCGTCGTGGGCGATTTGCTCCAGTGGCAGGCGGAACGCCTGGCCGTCGGCCGAGGCGACGAACACGCTGGCCAGGCCTTCGCTGCGACGCAATTCGATGTGGTCGAGCATGTCGCTGTCGACATCGCTGTCGTCGTCGATCTTGGGTTTGGCGAAGACTGCGAAACCCACGTTCCGCAACGCCTCCACCCACGGTCGGACGACGTCGGCGCTACCGGGCGCGATGTTGGTGAAGACCGTGGCCTCGGGCTCGAACGTGACGGTTGGTTCGTCGGGGGACCGCGCGCTGGACAGATCGGCGGTGCGGGCCAGCAGCCAACGACCGAGCGCGTCGAACCGCGGGCGGTGAGCGGCGGTCGGGCGACCACCCAGAATCGAGCCGAGGCCCATGTCGAGATTTGGTGCATCCCAGACCAGCAACACCCGCTGAAGACCCTGGAACGGGTGCTCGGCGCGATCTTCGCCGTCGCGGTCGCCGTCGACGCCTCCGACGATGTCGAAGTCCTCCGAGACGCTCATGCGGCGGTCACCACTTCTCCCACAGGAATTCGGCGACGGGGCTGCCCGCGCGCTGCGCCTTGTCCTCGTACTTGGTGACGGGGCGTCGTACCGAGATCGGCAACTCGGCCGCTGCTCCCGTGATCGCGTCTGCACTCACCCTGCGCAGTCTGGGTTCGGCGTCGCCGACCTCGCCGATCTGTTCGGCGTATCCGGGGTGATCCGTGGCGGCGTGCAGAATTCCGCCAGGCCGCAACCGGTCGGCGATCAACGCGACCGTCGCGGGCTGGATCAGCCGGCGCTTGTGGTGCCGCACCTTGGGCCAGGGGTCCGGGAAGAACACCCGTACGCCGGTCAACGACGCCGGGGTGAGGAGGTGTTCGAGCACGTCGACACCGTCACCGCGGATCAGGCGCACGTTGGTGAGGCGCTGGCGGTCGATGCCGCTGAGCAGCTGTGCGAGGCCACGCTTGTAGACCTCGACCGCGAGCACGTCCAGATGAGGCTCCGCTTCGGCCATCGCCACGGTCGAGACGCCGGTGCCACAGCCGATCTCCAGCACCAGGGGCGCCGAACGCTCGAACCAGGCCTCTGCGTCCAGCGTTCCGGCGAGGTTCCCGTCGGAATCCCTGGCCTGCATGCCCAGCTCCGGCCAGCGTCGATCCCAGGTTTCGCGCTGCAGACCGGACAGCGCCGATCGGCGGGACCGGAAGCTTGCGATCCGCGGATGCGGGTGCGCGAGGAACGGGGCCGCGCCGGTCGACGGCTCGGTCGACGACTCGGTAGCCGCCTCCCAGGCCTCCTCGCGCTGCACGTGCATCCGTCCATGGTCGCTCATCGCGCACTGTGTACCCGCATCGTGGTGCATTTCGATACCCAACAGTTGCCTTCTTCGGCTACCACTGCGGGCCAGAATGTCCGCCAGGGGAGGGCCTGCGGGGGTGCGACGATGAATGTCGGGGGTGGAAGACGTGACAGATCCGTTCACCGGCGAGCTGACCCGCGTCGCCGAGACGCTTGGCGTCGCACCGTTCACGCCGATCATCGCGCGTCTCCGGCGGCCGGTGCGCGTTGCGGTGCTCGGCCGGCCGGGTGTCGGCCGGGGTCGCGTGGAGGCGGCGCTGCGACACCGTAGCGTGCCCGTCGCGCCGTCCGGTGCCGATGCCGACGTCGACGTGCTGGTGATCGCCGAGACCGCCAAGCCCGAGGAGCTCGCGGTGGTGCGGTCGGCTCGACGGCCGCTCCTCATCCTGCTGACGAAGGCCGACCTCGCCGGGAAGGGCCCGGGGGGACCGATCGCCGTGGCGCGTCGGCGAGCAATCGCGGTGGAGCGGCTGACCGGAGTCCCGGTGATCGCGGTGGTGGGGCTGCTGGCGGCACTGGAGTGCGACGGGCTCGACCCCGAACTGCTGGCAGCGCTGCGCGTGTTCGTCACCGAGCCGCCGGACCTCACCGGTGTAGAGGTCTTCGTCGAGCAACCCCATTCGGTCGAACGCGACGTACGGGCCCGGCTCCTGGCGCGCCTCGACAGGTTCGGCATCGCGCACGCCGTTCTCGCGCTCGCCGGCGGGACCGAACCGCAGCGGCTGGGCGGGTACCTGTCAGCGCTTGGCAACCTCGACGAGGTGACCGCTGCGCTCGAGACGGCCTCGGCCAGGGTCAGGTACCTGCGGTTGCATGCGGCGGTCGTTGAATTGCGTGCGCTCGCAGCACGATCCGATGCCGTCGCCGTCTCGGACCTACTGGCCGACGACGTCACGGTGCTGGCCACGATGGGCGCCGCCGTCGAGGTGATCGAGGCCGCCGGCCTCCCGGTCGACCGAGGTGACACGGCGGCCGCCCACCTCGACCGGGCCATCCGCTGGCGTCGCTACTGCCGTGGGCCGGTCAACGACCTGCATCGCCGATGCGGCGCCGACATCGCGCGGGGCTCGCTGCGCCTCCTCGCCCGGATGCAATGACGGCCACCGGCAAGGTGATCCTCGTCGTCGGGCCGCCTCTGTCCGGCATCGGCGGTGTCGTCGACGGCCTGCGTCGTCAACGACCCGACCTGACGATCGTCGGGATCGACGGGGTCGCGCGGCAACGTCCGCCCGACGCCGTGCTCGTCGTCGTGTCGGCGGTGGCACCGGTGACCCGGTCGGACTGGGTGCTGGTCGCGCCCGCCGCGGCACGTGCCGACCTGGTGGTCGGCGTGGTGGCCAAGGTCGATGCCCATCGGGAATGGCGGGACGTCGCGGATGCCGACCGGAAGCTCGTCTCGGCGTGGGACGCCCGCGCAGCGGCGATGCCGTGGGTGGGGGTCGCCGCCGCACCCGATCTCGGTGAGCCGTGGCTCGGCGAGCTGCTCGCCGAGCTGGACGTGCGCCTCGCCGACCCAGACCTGCCCCGCCGGAATCAGTTGCAGCGGAGCGCTTTTCGGGCATCGCGGGGCCGTGTTGCCGCCGCGCGACGGGCGTCGGCGGCCAGAGGAGTGCTCCAGCGCGCCCGCCTAGGCCTGTTGCGCTTCGTCAGGGACGGGTGCGCCGAGCTGCGGGCCGAACTTCGCGACGCCGCGTCGGCAGTTCCCGTCGGCGGATCGGTGGCATTCGAGACACTTGCGCGGGGGAGGGTCGACCAGTTCCTCGCCGGGCTGGACGTGGAGATCACCCGCGCCATCGACGCCGCCGCCACCGCACTCGGGGTCGACCCGCCCGCGCCAATCCATCGTCCCCCGCCCGGGGTGAGCCGGTCGCCGGCGTCGGCGCGGGGATTGGAGGGCCGGCTGATGGCGGTGCTCGGCGTCGGCTTCGGACTGGGGATCGCCCTGGCGTCGAGCCGGCTCCTCGCGGGTATCGCGCCGGGACTGGCGGCCGCGGGATGGGCGGCGGGCGCGGCCATGGGGCTGGCTCTGATGGCGTGGGTGGTGCGTACCCGGGGTCTGCTGCACGAGCGCGCGTTGCTCGACCGATGGGTCACCGAGGTGGTGGGGGCGGTGCGGTGGCACGCCGAAGCGGTGGTCGCGGAGCGGCTGCTGGCCCTGGATTTCGCGGGGGCGGAAACCCGGTCGGAAATGTTACTGACCAGTACGAATGGGGAGCTCGCCGGAATTTCGCCGTCGATTCTGCCGGAATCGCCAATCTGAATCGTTCCTGTGAGACAACGGACATACTCCCGATTTACCGCGGGTATGTCACCCACGTTAACCTCAAGCCAGGTATAACCGAGACCGCCAGCAGGAGATTTTGATGACCTCAGCGACCATTCCCGGTCTGGACAATGCGCCGACCAAACACGAGGGGCTGCTCGCCTGGGTTCGCGAGGTTGCCGAGCTGACTCAGCCCGACCGCGTGATGTTCGCCGATGGTTCCGACGAGGAGTACGAGCGCCTCTGCGCCCAGCTCGTCGAGGCGGGCACCTTCCAGAAGCTCAACGACAAGAAGCAGCCGAACTCCTACTTGGCGCTGTCCGATCCGTCCGACGTGGCGCGCGTCGAGTCCAGGACCTTCATCTGTTCGGCCCGCGAGATCGATGCGGGCCCGACCAACAACTGGATGGATCCCGCCGAGATGCGGGCGCTGATGAGCGGTCTGTACCGCGGTTCGATGCGCGGCCGGACGCTGTGGGTGGTGCCGTTCTGCATGGGTCCCCTCGGTGCCGATGATCCCAAGCTCGGCGTCGAGATCACCGACTCCGAATACGTCGTCGTCTCGATGCGGACCATGACGCGGATGGGCAAGGCCGCGCTCGACAAGATCGGCGATGACGGGTTCTTCGTCAAGGCGCTGCACTCGATCGGCGCTCCGCTGGAGGAGGGCCAGGCCGACGTGCCGTGGCCCTGCAACGACACCAAGTACATCACCCACTTTCCCGAGACCCGCGAGATCTGGAGCTACGGATCCGGATACGGCGGCAACGCGCTGCTGGGCAAGAAGTGCTACTCGCTGCGGATCGCGTCGGCGATGGCCCACGACGAGGGCTGGCTCGCCGAGCACATGCTGATCCTCAAGCTGATCTCGCCGGAGAACAAGGCCTACTTCATCGCCGCGGCGTTCCCGTCGGCGTGCGGTAAGACCAACCTGGCGATGCTGCAGCCGACGATCCCCGGCTGGCGTGCCGAGACCGTCGGTGACGACATTGCGTGGATGCGCTTCGGCAAGGACGGCAGGCTCTACGCCGTCAACCCGGAGTTCGGCTTCTTCGGCGTCGCGCCGGGCACCAATTGGGACTCCAACCCGAATGCGATGAAGACGATCGCCGCGGGTAACACCGTCTTCACCAACGTCGCCAGGACCGATGACGGTGACGTGTGGTGGGAGGGTCTCGAGGGCGAGCCCGACCACCTGATCGACTGGAAGGGCCAGGACTGGAATTTACGGGAGACGGAAAGCAAGGCTGCGCACCCGAATTCGCGCTACTGCACCCCGATCTCGCAGTGCCCGACACTGGCCCCCGAGTGGGATGACCCGCAGGGCGTGCCGATCTCGGCGATCCTGTTCGGTGGCCGCCGCAAGACGACCGTTCCGCTGATCACCCAGGCCCGCGACTGGCAGCACGGTGTGTTCATCGGCGCCACCCTTGGCTCCGAGACCACTGCCGCCGCCGAGGGCAAGGTCGGCACCGTCCGCCGCGACCCGATGGCCATGCTGCCGTTCATCGGTTACAACGTGGGCGACTACATGCAGCACTGGATCGACGTCGGCAAGAGCGCCGACGAGTCGAAGATGCCCGCCGTGTTCTTCGTGAACTGGTTCCGCCGCGGCGACAACGGCCGGTTCCTCTGGCCGGGCTTCGGCGAGAACAGCCGCGTGCTGAAGTGGGCGATCGATCGCATCGAGCACCGCGCGGACGGGAAGTCGACGCCGATCGGAATCGTGCCGACCGCAGCCGATCTGGACCTCGAGGGCCTGAACGTGGACGCCTCCGACGTCGACGAGGCGCTAGCCGTCAACGCCGAGGAATGGCGCAAGGAAATCCCGCTGATCGAGGAGTGGTTCGAGTTCGTCGGCGAGAAGCTGCCGACCGGCATCAAGGACGAGTTCGACGCGCTGAAGCAGCGACTGGCCGACGCCGACTAACCCCCTAGCCCCCGCGAGCGTGCGCGAGCAGACGTAAAAGGCCCTCGATCCACGTGATCCAGGGCCTTTTACGTCTGCTCGGCCGGGTGTGGTGACCTGGTTGACACCCGTCAACTTCGGTCGTCGTAGAGTCACCTCATGCAGATTCGCGAGACCGCCGCAGCGACCCCCGACAAGCCGGCCATCATCATGCATCCGTCCGGTGTGGTGGTCACGTTCGGTGAGTTGGAGGCCAGGGCGAATCAACTGGCGCATCTGTTCCGCTCGGCCGGCCTCGTCGAGGGCGACGCGGTGGCGATCCTCATGGAGAACAGCGAGCACATGCACGCCGTGATGTGGGCGGCGCGCCGGGCGGGGCTGTACTACGTGCCGATCAACACCCACCTGACGGCGGCCGAGGTCGCCTACATCGTCGACAACAGCAACGCGAAGGCAATCGTCGGCTCCGGCGGCCTGCTGGACACCCTCGCCGGTCTGGGTGCGGAGCTGCCCAACGGGCTTCCCGCCATTCGACTCATCGTCGACGGGGAACTGGACGGGTGGCAGCGGTATCCGGAATGCGTTGCCGACCAACCCGTTACCCCGCTCGACGACGAGATCGAGGGCGATCTGCTGCAGTACTCCTCGGGAACCACCGGTCGGCCGAAGGGCATCAAGCGCGAACTGCCGCACCTACCGCCCGCCGAGGTGCCGGGTTTGATGGCGGCGCTCGTCGCGTTCTGGATGCACCCCGACGCCGTCTATCTGAGTCCGGCGCCGCTGTACCACACCGCTCCGTCGGTGTGGTCGATGCAGACGCAGGCCGGCGGCATCACCACCGTGATCCTGGAGAAGTTCGATCCCGTGGCGACACTGGAGGTCATCCAGAAGTACCGGATCACGCACGGCCAGTTCGTCCCGGTGATGTTCACACGGATGCTGAAACTGCCTCAGGCCGTTCGTGATTCGTACGACGTCAGCAGTCTGGAGCGAGTCATGCATGCCGCGGCGCCGTGCCCGGTGGAGATCAAGAAGCAGATGATCGACTGGTGGGGCCCCATCATCGACGAGTACTACGCCTCCTCGGAGGCCATCGGCTCCACGCTCATCACCGCCGAGGACTGGCTGACCCACCCGGGATCGGTCGGCAAGCCGATGACGGGCGTGCTGCACATTCTCGACGAGGAGGGCAACGAGCTGCCCGCCGGTCAGGCCGGGGAGATCTACTTCGAGGGCGGGTTCGACTTCGAGTATCTCAACGACCCCGGCAAGACGGCGTCCTCGCGCGACGCCCGCGGGTGGAAGACGGTGGGGGACATCGGCTATCTCGACGACGACGGTTACCTCTTCCTGACCGATCGACGGCATCACATGATCATCTCCGGTGGCGTGAACATCTACCCGCAGGAGGCGGAGAACGTGTTGGTGACGCATCCGTTGGTGATGGACGCCGCCGTGTTCGGCATCCCGGACGAGGAGATGGGCCAGCGCGTCAAGGGGGTCGTGCAGACGGTGGACCAGGCCGACGCCACCGACGCCTTCGCCGGCGAGCTGCTGACCTGGCTGCGGGATCGGCTGTCGCACTACAAGTGCCCGCGGTCGATATCGTTCGAGGCGCAGTTGCCGCGCACCGATACGGGCAAGCTGTACAAGCAGGAGCTGATCAAGAAGTACTCGTGAAACACGTCGGTGTCGCCGACGGCACGCTGATCGAGACGGATTCGCTGGAGAGCGCCTGCTTGTCGCTGACGGAGGCCGAAGGTGACGATCGGCGCGCGATCACCGTGCCGTCGGTATCGGCGGCCTTCGACACCATCGCGGAACGGGTCTCCCACTGGCCGATCGCCGCGGCGGTGTGCGATGACGTGCTGCGGGCCCTCGACCCCGCGGCGTCGACGTTCGCGGGCGTGATCACCGAGTCGTTGGCCTATTCGACCCTGCAGGCCGGACCGGAGTTCGCCCGTTGGCTCGCCGAGCGCGGGCCTGCCGCGGTGCCGCAACTGGCCGACCCGGTCCTCGCCGAGCGTGACGGTGACACGCTGTACGTGCGATTCAACCGGCCGCAGCGCCACAACGCCTTCTCCACCGACGCTCGCGCCGCCCTGCTCGAGGCGCTCGAGGTAGCCCGCCTGGACCCGACGGTCGCCGAAGTGGTGCTGTCGGGCAATGGTCGATCCTTCTGTAGTGGAGGCGATCTCGCCGAGTTCGGGACGTTCGCCGACCCTGCGGCAGCGCATCTCGCGCGCACGCGGCACAGTCCGGCGCTGGTCCTCGACGAGATCACGGCGCGACTCGGTGCCTCCTGCCGGGCCGAGGTGCACGGCCGGGTACTGGGCAGCGGGCTCGAGATGGCGGCGTTCTGCGGACACGTCGCGACTACCCCCGACGCGGTGTTCGGCCTGCCGGAGCTGTCGCTCGGACTGCTCCCCGGCGCCGGCGGCACCGTCGGCATCACGCGGCGGATCGGACGCTGGCGGACGGCATACCTGGTGCTGTCGGGTCAGACGATCGACGCCGCGACCGCGTTCGACTGGGGACTCGTCGACTCCCTCACCCCCTAGTGATTTCGGCGCGAGAACGTTCGCTGGGCGAGCGTTTCCGCGCCGAAATCGCGAGGGCGCTAGGTGGTGCGGCGCAGGGTCACGCGGTAGGTGTACTGCTCGGGCAGGAAGTGGCTGACGGCCAGTTCGACGGGGACGCCGTCGGCATCGGAGTACAGCCTGTCCACCCGCAGCATGGGATGTCCCGGATCGCACCCGACCGCGGCAGCCACGTCGTCATCGGCGACAGAGACCGTAATCGACTGCGCCGCTTGAGCTATCTGCCCGCCGAGATGCGGCTCAGTCAGCCCGATGACGGTGTTGGTGCTGACCGCGCCGTCGGATAGGTCGGCCGAGTCGAGCACGGGCCTGGCGATGCATTCCGGCAGGTGCACCCGTGTCAGCACGAACGGCACGCCCGGGTCGGATCCGTGCAGGCGGCGGAAGACCACGGTGTAGACGACGTCGTCGGAGAGCCGCAGCCGGCTCGCCGCATCGACGTCGACCCTGCGCCGGAGACCGCTGAGCACCTCCATGGTCGTGTCGTCGGACAGGCTCATCAGGTCCTCGATCGAGCCGAGCTGACGCAGATACCGAGGGCCCGCCGCGAAGGCATCATCGCGGGCGTACGTCCCTCGGCCGGGGACCCGGTACACCAGACCCTCGGCCACCAGGTCCTGGAACGCCCGCCGCACCGTCTGTCGCGACAGTCGATGCCGCGTGACGAGCTCGGATTCGGTGGGCAGCCGCACACCATCCCGATATGCGCCGGCGGCGATGTCGTCTCGAAGTGTCTGGCGCAGAGCTTGATACGCCGGTGCGGGCCGCATGATCAGATGCCGCCGCGTGTCACCAGCTGCGCCGCGATCACATTGCGCTGGATCTCGTTGGTGCCCTCACCGACGATCATCAGCGGGGCATCACGGAAGTATCGCTCGACGTCGTATTCGGTGGAGTACCCGTAGCCACCGTGGATCCGCACGGCATCGAGGGCGATCTCCATGGCGGTCTCGGAGGCGAACAGCTTGGCCATCCCCGCCTCCATGTCGGCGCGCTCACCGCTGTCGTAGCGGTCGGCCGCATGGAACGTGAGTTGGCGCGCAGCAGTCAGTTTGGTCGCCATGTTGGCCAGGTAGTGACCGATCGCCTGATGCTTCCAAATGGGCACACCGAAGCTCTCGCGCTCCTGCGCATACGCCAGTGCGTCCTCCAGCGCCGCGGTGGCGACGCCGAGGGCCCGCGACGCCACCTGGATGCGACCGGTCTCCAGACCCTTCATCATCTGGGCGAAGCCCTTGCCGGGCGCTCCGCCGAGGACGGCCGTGGCCGGCACGCGGTAGTCCGCGAACGAGAGTTCGCACGATTCCACGCCCTTGTAGCCGAGCTTTGGCAGATCCCTCGACACGGTGAGGCCGTCACCGTGCTCCACCAGGACGATCGAGATGCCCCGGTGCTTGGGCGCCGCCGCCGGATCGGTCTTGCATAGCAGGGCGATCAGGCTTGAACGGCGCGCGTTGCTGATCCACGTCTTGGTGCCGTTGATCACCAGGTCGTCACCGTCGGGTCGGGCGATGGTGGTCATGGCCTGCAGGTCCGAACCGCCGCCAGGCTCGGTGAGCGCCATCGTCGCGCGGATCTCGCCGGTCGCCATGGAAGGCAGGTAGCGTTGCTTCTGCTCTGGGGTGCCGAACAGGTCCAACAGCTTGGCGACGACGGTGTGGCCGCCCATCGCCCCCGCCAGGCTCATCCAGCCGCGCGCCAACTCCTGGGTGACCAGCACGTAGCACCGCGTCGACACCGGCGTGCCGCCAAACTCCTCGGGCACGGCCAACCCGAAGACCCCGATGCGCTTCATCTGCTCGATCCACGCCTCGGGGTAGGAGTTCGCGTGCTCGACCTCGCGCACGGTGGGCTTGACGTCCCGGTCGACGAACGCGCGCACCGTCTCGACCAGCATGAGTTCTTCGTCATTCAGGTTCATATGTACGGCCATATTGACACATCTACCATGAGACGCCAGCATGTGACGCTGTGACTTTGTCAGGCCATATCCAAGGCGGTCCGCACTTCGACGATCTGCACGTCGGCCAGGTCTTCGACTGGGCGCCGTCGATGACACTGACCGCCGGTGCCGCCGCCGTGCATCAGTCGATCCTCGGCGACCTGCTGCGACTGCCGCTCGACCAGACGCTCACCCACGCCGTCACCGGGGCCCCTGGGACGCTGGCGCATCCCGGTCTGGTCTGCGACCTGGCCATCGGGCAGAGCACGGTGGCCACCCAGCGGGTGAAGGCCAATCTCTTCTACCGCGGCCTGTGGTTCCACCGCTTCCCATCGATCGGCGATACGCTGTACACCCGCACCGAAGTCGTTGGGCTGAAGCAGAATTCGCTGAAACCGGGGCGACCCCCGACCGGTCTCGCCGCGCTCCGGATGACCACCATCGACCAGGCCGACCGGCTGGTGCTCGACTTCTACCGCTGCGCGATGCTCCCGTTGCGCGAGGGCGTCGGCGACACCGGCCACGCCGACGACCTCGCGGCCATCGGCACCGACGCGGCCGCGCCCCCGGATCCGACCGCCGACTGGGACGCCGACGCGTTTCGCGCCCGGGTCCCCGGCCCGCACTTCGACGCGACGATCACCGGCTCGGACTTTCGCAGCACCGCCGACGTGGTCAGCAGCGCACCGGAACTGGCCAGACTGTCGCTGAACATCGCCGCCACCCATCACGACGTCCGGGTCGCCGGCCGACGACTGGTCTACGGCGGGCACACCATCGGGTTGGCCCTCGCCCAGGTGACCCGCGCCCTGCCGAACCTCGTCACGGTGCTCGGCTGGCACTACTGCGACCACATCGGCCCCGTGCACGAGGGCGACACGCTCTACAGCGACATCCACGTCGACGACGCAACGCCCCTACCCGACGGTCGGGGCGGCGTCCTCGTGCTCCGCTCGCTGGTCTACGCCGTCGGCGAGCCGGATCGGCCGGTGCTGGACTGGAGATTCACGGCGCTTCTGTACTAGCCGAGCCCATTGGCGACGATGATGGACCCCATGGACGCGGTGCAGCGGGAGTGGGGAGCCAGCGGGCTGGCCCACCTCACCGGGCTGCCGTCGGGTCCACCCGACTTCTCGCGCGCCGGCGTGCTCGCCGCGGCTCGGTCCACGGCGGCCAACCTGCACCGCCACCTCGGGGTGGCCGTGGACGCCGGCGAACTGCTCACCGGTCGCGCGGCCCTGCTCGGACTGACCCGGCGGGGCCGGATCTCCCCGGGTGGCGCCACCCGGCTCCTCGCCACGCGCGACGGGTGGTGTGCGCTGACGCTGTCCAGGCCCGACGACGTCGAGGCAGTGCCCGCGCTGATCGAATCGGCTGCGCGGCAGGACGATCCGTGGCAAGTCGTTCGCGCGTGGGCCGGGGAACGGTCCAGCGCCACGGTCGTCGACCGAGCCAGGCTGCTCGACCTGCCCGCGGCGGTGCTGGGGGAGACCGCCCCCTGCGCCCCCGCCGTGCGTCGCGTCGGTCCGACCGCACCGCCGCGTGAGCTGTCGCATCTGGTGGTCGTGGACCTATCCTCGATGTGGGCCGGCCCCCTGTGTGGACAGTTGCTTCGTCGCGCGGGTGCCACCGTCGTGAAGCTCGAGTCCGCGGCCAGACCCGATGGGACCCGGGCTGGCTCGCCGGCCTTCTTCGACTGGGTGAACGCCGGAAAGATCTGTGGCACAATCGACTTCGATGACCTGTCTCGACTACGCGCCCTTCTCGAGGCGGCCGACGTCGTCATCGAGTCCTCTCGACCGTCGGCGCTTGGTCGCCGCGGTCTGGGCCCCGACGACGTCACCGCCAGGCCCGGCCGCGTATGGGTGCGCATCAGCGGATACAGCACCGGTCGCGAGCATCCCGCGTTCGGCGACGACGCCGCAGTCGCGGGCGGGCTGGTCGGCCGCAGTTCCGACGGTCCGGTGTTCTGCGGGGATGCGATCGCCGATCCGCTCACGGGCCTGCACGCGACACTGGCCGTCGCCGAGTCACTGGCGCGCGGCGGCGGCGAGGTCGTCGAGGTGGCCATGGCGGCGGTGGCCGCGACCTACGCCGCACTGCCCCAACTGCCCGGTGACGCACGCTGGGACGCATTGTTTCCGCGTCCGCCCGCTCCGCAGCCCCGGGCGTCGGACGTCGGGGCCGACGACGATTCCGTGGATCGCCTGATCGAGGAACGGAGCGCGACCTCGTGCTGATTCAGCGAGCTCACCTCCTCGACGGCACCGTCGCCGACATCAGGACCGCGCACCACGTCGTCGAGGTTGCCCTCGATCTGGTGCCCGCCCCTGGCGAATCGGTGTTCGACGCCTCCGGCTGCACCGTGATCCCTGGGCTGCACGACCATCACGTGCACGTGCACTCCGCTGCGGCCGCCACCACATCGGTGAATGTGGGTCCCCGCCAAGTGCACGATCACAACGACTTTCGGGCCGCGTTGGCGACCGCGTCCATCGGCGACGACGGCTGGGTCCGCGCGGTCGGCTACCACGAAGCGGTCGCCGGAGAGCTGGACCGGACGGCGCTCGACGCACTGTCGCCGCCGGTGCCGGTGCGGGTGCAGCACCGCAGCGGGATCATGTGGACCCTGAACTCCGCGGGCCTGGCGCGCGTCGGCCTACCCGACCACCCGGACGGCCGGCTGCGTAGCGCCGACCCGAGCTGGTCTGGGGCGCTGGCCCGTCGAGAGACCGGCCTGGCCGATGTCAGCCGCCGACTCGCCTCCTACGGTGTCACCGGATTAACCGACGCCACACCGGATCTCGGTGTCGAAGACGTCGTGAGGTTCGCCGAGGCGCGCCGCCACGGCGAGCTTCTGCAGCGCGTGCACTGCCTGGCCCCCGGTAAGCGCATCCTGCACGACGATGACCTCGACCTCGACGAGCTGACCTCGTGGATCGCCGACCGCCACGCAGCGGGTGCCATCGCCGCCCTGCACTGCGTGACTGCCGCACAACTCGTCGTCACCATCGCAGCGCTGCGCGCGGCCGGAACTCGCCGCGGGGACCGCATCGAGCACGCCGCGGTCGTGCCGGACGACTGCGTCGGGGATCTCGTCGAACTCGGCGTCGGCGTCGTCACGCAACCGAACTTCGTCGCAGAACGGGGTGACCAATACCTCGGCGACGTGCCGCCCGACGAACACCACCAGCTGTGGCGCGTGGCGTCGCTCCTCGCCGCGGGGATCCCGTTGGCACTGTCGACGGACTTCCCGTTCGGCGAATCCGATCCCTGGGCGGCGATGCGGGCCGCGGTGCGGCGGACGACGTCGTCGGGCGTCGTCCTCGGTGATCGGGAGCGCATCCCGGCGCGCACCGCGCTGACCGCCTTCCTCGGCGCACCAGAACATCTGGCGATTCCGCGGGCCGTCCGCCCCGGCGAGCCCGCCGACCTCTGCCTCCTCGCTGCACCGCCCGCCGAGGTGCTGCGCGAACTCGATGCAGAGCTGGTGGCCGCCACGGTCGTCGAGGGCCGTGTCGTGTACGAGCGACCGTGATGGCGCGACCTGGTGCGGACGATGGCCGGCATCGGCGACACTGGAGCGCGCTCGAGGGAAAGTACGTGACAGGCCCGTCGGGGCGAGGAGAACACACCGAGGAGATGCATACGTGAGCACGTCAGACACCCGTAGCAGCCACACCGTCTCGCTCCTCGACGGGGAGATCGTCGAGGAGTCCGACCTGGGCTCGATGCGACGAGTCACCGTCGACGATCTGCCGATCCTCAAGGGGTTGTCCATCAAACGGGTGCTGCTGAACCCCGGCGCGATGCGCACACCGCACTGGCACGCGAACGCCAACGAGCTCACCTACTGCGTGTCGGGCACCGCTCTGGTGTCCATCCTGGACGACGGCAGCAAGTTCTCCAGCTTCGTCATCACCGCCGGGCAGATGTTCCACGCCGCGTCCGGCTCGCTGCACCACATCGAGAACGTCGGCGAAGACATCGCCGAATTCATCATCGCCTTCCGCCACGAACGCCCCGAGGACTTCGGCTTCGGCGCCACGTTCGGCGCCTTCAGCGATGCGGTGCTCGGCAACACCTATGACCTGCCGGCCGCCGACCTGTCCAAGATCCGCCGGACCACCACCGACCACAGGCTCGCAGCCCGCGTCGGCCCTCCAATGATTCCGGACGGCGCCTACTTTCGTGATCCGCACAAGTTCGATATCGAGGCCCAGCAGCCGGGACTGAACTACGTCAGCGGGAATGCCCGGTTCGCCCGCGATCAGTATTGGCCGGCGCTGAAGGACATCTCGATGTACTCGCTACGCATCACCGAGGACGGCATGCGGGAACCGCACTGGCATCCCGTCACCGCGGAGATGGGCTACGTGCAGCACGGTGACGCACGCATGACCGTGATGAATCCCGATGGCACCCTTGACACGTGGACCATGACGACCGGCGACGTGTACTTCATCCCCCGCGCCTACCCGCATCACATCGAGAACATCAGCCCCGACGACTGGCACTTCCTGATCTTCTTCGATCAGCCGTTCCCGGCCGACATCGGCTACCGCGCCTCGGCGAGCGCCTACTCGAGAGAAGTATTGGCCGCCGCATTCGGCACCCACCTCGACGACCTGCCGCAGTTCCCGTTCACCCCCGCGGATCCGCTGATCGTCACGCGCTCCAACCCGCTCGACTGACCCCTATGCCACGAGTCATCCGATCCGATCTGCTGGAGTTCCCGAGGGCGTGAGAACCCCACGCAGCCACGCGATCTGACTGGCCGAGAACGCCTTCGAGACAGGCGCTTTCGGAACGACCCCGTCGAAGCCGTGGAAGGCGCCGGGCACCACCTCGACAGCGCACTGCACGCCGGCTGCCTGCAGGCGTTCGGCGTAGGCGAGGTCCTCGTCGTGGAACAGGTCATTGGAGCCGACGCCGATCCAGGCGGCCGGCAGCCCGCTCAGATCGGGGTTGCGCGCCGGTACGGCGACGTTGGGGTCGGCGTCCCCGAGGTAGCTGGCCCAGCCGTAGACATTGGACTTCTGGGTCCACAGACGGTGCCGGTGGTCGTCGAGCCCGTCTTGGGTGGCCGACCGGTCGTCGAGCATCGGATAGACGAGCAGCTGTGCAGCGACGCCGATTTCGGCTCGGTCGCGCGCCAGCAGGGCCAGGGCGGCGGCGAGGCCACCGCCGGCGCTCGCGCCACCGATCGCCACCCTGGCCGGATCGACCGAGGGCAGCCCGGCCAGCCAGGAGAGCGCGCGGTAGCAGTCCTCGAGCGGGACGGGATAGGGATGTTCTGGCGCCAGCCGGTAGTCGACGGCGGCGACCGTGGCGCCCAACGCGCTGGCGAACCGGCGGCAGACGACGTCGTCCTGCGCAGCGCTGCCGATGATGTAGCCGCCGCCGTGGATCCACAGCAGGGCCGGGCCCGGCACCGAGGTGGCCGGTCGATGCAGGCGCACCCGAACCCCCGAGGCCAGCGTCAGCTCGTCGACATCGGCCGGCGTGCGCCGGTCCATCAGGCGTGCCGCCACGCGGAACACCGGCAACGAGCGCGGGGTGATCATGCTGCGGGGAGCCAGCCGCGCGGCGCGCGCGAGGTCGGGATGAAAGTCGGCCATGTCCACGACCCTACTGTCAATCACGGTCTTGGAGCAGCGCTTCGAACGCGACCCGGTCACCCCGGTACAACGAGCGGACGACTTCGATCGGGTGGCCGTCGGTATCCAACGATCGACGGTGCAGCCGCAGCATCGGCATGGCGGTCGTGGACTCCAGCAGCGCGGCCTCACGAGGTGTGGCCAGAACCGTCTCGACGCGTTCGACCGCAGAGCCGAAGTGCACGCCCGTTGCGCGGATGGCCGCATACAGCGACGTCGTCGGGTCGAACGTCTCGGTGAACGCTCCGAAGCGATGCCCGGGCAGATAGGTGCTCTCCAGCCCGATGCGCTGCCCGTCGGCGAGCAGCACCCGCTCGAGGTGCATGACGGTGGCGCCGTCGGCGACCTCCAGCGCGGCAGCCAGCTCCGGCGCCGCCTCGACGTCCTCCCAGGTGACCAGGAGCCTGCCGGGCTTGCGGCCCATTCGCAGCGCACCCTCGGTGTAGGACCTTAGTGAAAGCGGTTGAACGAGCTTCGGTTTCGACACCACCGTGCCGCGGCCGCGACGTTCGATGCGACCCTCCACCAACAGTTCGTGCAGAGCCTGGCGGACGGTTTCGCGCGCGACGCCGAAACGCAGCGCCAGCTCGCGCTCGGGTGGGAAGGCGTCACCCTCGACGAGATCGTCGAGAATCTCCTCGAGCGCGGTGCGGATGGCATACGGCTTGCTCACATCGACATCCGCTGCCGCAGTGACCGATCCGCGATGGCCAGCACGTCGTCGATTGTCGCAGCCCGGCCGTGGGCGTGCGCCTCGGGATCCTTGGCGGCGTCATCGTACCGCCGGAGCCGCACGGCATCGGGCCACCAGGGATGTGCGAGGAGGGCGGCGTCCACGCCCGCGCCGCCCTGGAGGTGCAGCGATTCCGCCGACGTCGGGGTCAGGCCGTCGAGGTAGCCGGGCTCCGTGGTGACGAGATACCGCTTGGCGGCGACGTGTTGCCCGGCCAGCCACCCCACCCGTGCGCCGAAGCGCGGTGTCAGCCACCGCCGGGCCGCCTCGTCGTGCCGCAGGGCGGCGGTCTCGTCGAACAGCGGGCTGTGCGCCAGGTCGTGCAGGGCAGCGGCGAGCACCAGCTCGTCGTCGGCCCCGTCGTCGATGGCGCGGGCGGCCGACTGCAGCGCGTGGTCGAGTTCGTCGACGGCGTCCTCGTCCCAGACGCCACGCAGGGACGACAGCAACAGGGCCGTCTCGGCAAGCACGTTCATCCCCGAGAGCTTAACCCGAATTGGTCTATACCAATTGTTAACCTGCTGTTCGGGCTGGCATCACGGGCGCTTCCGCAGCCGGTCTTCCCGAGTCTGAAAGGTCACTGCACATGCGCGTCACGATCGTCGGCGGCGGAATCCTCGGAACCGCCCACGCACTGGAGGCGGTCGAACGCGGCCACCACGTCATCCAGCTCGAACGCGAAGAGGAAGCGCGCGGGGCGACCGTTCGCAACTTCGGCCTGGTCTGGGTCTCCGGCCGCGCCGAACACGAGCTCGCGGCGTCCCTCCGCGCGCGTGAGTTGTGGGAGCAGATCGGCGACCGGATTCCGGGCGTCGGCTTCCGGCCCGCCGGCTCGCTCACCCTGCTGCGCACGCGCCGCGAGATCGCGGTGGCCGAGCAGGTCGTCGCGCGTGCCGACGCCGAAGCCAGGGGATTCACCCTCCTCGAACCCGACCGAGCGCGGGAGATCAACCCCGCTCTGAGGGGGAAGTTCGTTGCAGCCCTGCACTGTTCGCGGGACGGTGCCGTCGAGTCCCGACAGGCCCTGCCCGCCATCCGGGGGTACCTCGCCGCCACCGGCCGATATGAGTTCGTGCCGGGTACCGAGGCACGCGCGGTCGACGGCACCGTGGTCCGCGACGACCGCGGTGGACGCCACGAGGGTGACGTGGTGCTGATGTGCCCGGGTGCCACGCACGGCGGCCTGATCCGCGAGATCGCCGGCGAACTCCCGGTGCGGCGCGTTCGGCTGCAGATGATGCAGACCGACCCCCTGGACGAACCACTGACCACGGCCATTGCCGACGGTGACAGCTTCCGCTACTACCCGGGCTTCGCGGGCAGCGCGCTGGACGACCTACGGCACGACGAACCTCAGGATCCGGTCGCCGCCGAGGGCCGCATGCAACTGCTCTGCGTGCAGCGCCTGCACGGTGGCTTGACCATCGGCGACACCCACGAGTACGACGAGCCCTTCGCCTTCGACGTCGACGATGCGCCGTACGACTACCTGGTCGCCCTCGTCGAAGAGTTCCTCGGTCGCCCGTTGCCGGCCGTCCGGCGCCGCTGGGCGGGCGTGTACAGCCAATGCCTCGACCCTGGGCAGTTGGTGTCCAGAACGGAAGCGGCCACGGGCGTCTGGGTGATCACCGGACCGGGTGGACGCGGCATGACCCTCGGCCCCGCGATCGCCGAGCAGACCGCCGATGTGCTCGACCTATGAGGAGGAACACGTTGACTGACAACAGCATTCAACTCGCCGTCATCGACATGGCAGGCACCACCGTGGCTGACGACGGACTGGTGGTCGCCTCGTTCGAGGCCGCCGCGACGGCGGCCGGCCTACCACCCGCCGACGGTGACGAGCGCGAGCGGGCCCGCCAGTACGTGCTCGACACGATGGGCCAGTCCAAGATCGTCGTATTCCGGGCGCTGTTCGGCACCGAGGAACTCGCGCAGCGCGCCAACGCCGCGTTCGAGGATGCCTACGCCGCAGCGATCGACGACGGCCATGCCACGCCGATCGACGGCGCGGCCGAGGCGATCACCCGCCTTCGCGATGCGGGCGTGAAGGTCGCTCTCACCACGGGTTTCAGCGGCACCACGCAGGAGAAGTTGCTCGCCGCGCTCGGCTGGCAGTCCATCGCCGACCTGGTGCTCGCCCCCGGTGACGGAGTGCGTGGGCGTCCGTATCCGGACCTCATCCTCACCGCGCTGATGCGTCTCGGCGTCGACGGGGTCGGCAACGTCGCCGCCCTTGGTGATACCGGCAACGACGTGCAGAGTGCCCTGCGGGCTGGATGTGCCATCGCCGCAGGAACTCTCACCGGTGCCCACGACGATGAACGGCTGCGTGCCGCGGGGGCCACCCACGTGGTGCCGACCGTCACGCAGTTCGCCGACCTGATCCTCGACCACCAACCCAAGGACTGAAGACATGAAACGCAGCAAGACCCTGGCCGCGCTGTCCACCGCCGTGCTGGCCCTCGCGTTGACCGCGTGCGGTGGCACCGGATCCTCGGGATCGGGGAGCGGCGAAACCGTCACGGTGTACAGCGCCGACGGTCTGGCCACCTGGTACAAGACCCAGTTCGACGCCTTCACCAAGAGCACCGGCATCAACGTCAACCTGGTGGAAGCCGGCTCGGGCGAGGTGGTTTCGCGCGTGGAGAAGGAGCAGTCCAACCCGCAGGCGGACCTATTGGTCACCCTGCCGCCATTCATCCAGAAGGCCGATCAGTCGGGTCTGCTGCAGTCCGGTGGCGTGGACACCAGCGGCATCGCGGCCCAACAGGTCGGCCCCGGCGGCAACTACGTGCCCATCGTCGACAACGCACTCAGCTTCATCGCCAACCCCGGCGCCAACCCGCAGCCCACCACGTGGGATGACCTGCTCGCCCCCGAATACAAGGGCAAGCTTCAGTATTCGACGCCGGGACAGGCCGGTGACGGTACCGCCGTGTTGGTGCTGCTTCAGCATCTGATGGGCAAGCCGGCGGCGCTGGACTACCTCGGCAAGCTGCAAGCCAACAACGTCGGTCCCTCGTCGTCGACCGGCAAGTTGCAGCCGAAGGTCAGCAACGGCGAGCTGCTAGTGGCCAACGGCGACGTGCAGATGAACCTCGGCTCGATCAAGGATGACGGCTCCAAGTTCAGCGTCTTCATCCCCGCGACCGCCGACGGCACGAAGACCACCGTGTCGCTGCCGTACGTCGGTGGTGTCACGAAGGGCGCCCCGCACGCCGACGGCGCCAAGAAGCTGCTGGCGTTCCTGGTGTCGGAGGACGTCCAGAAGACCGTTGCCCCCGAGGCTCTCGGCATTCCGGTGCTCGAGTCACTCGCCGGCTCGTCAGGGGAGGCGGCGGGACCCAACACGCCGGCCGGCGTACTGACCGGTGTAGACGTGTGGGTGCCGGACTGGAACGCCGTGCTGAAGGATCTCGACGCCGATCTCGCCGCCTACCAGAAGGTCACCGGTAGCTGACCATGGTCGATACTCGCGCAGGGCAGACGAGCGAGGCGGTCGGTTCCCGCGAACGCGAAGAGACCGAAGCCGTCACGGCCGCAATCACGTTCGACCGCGTCGGTGTCTCGTACGGCCGCGGTAAGAGGACGACGCGCGCGCTCATCGACTTCAACCTGCGCGTCGCGACGGGCGAGACGGTCGCCTTGCTCGGCCCGAGCGGTTCCGGCAAGTCCACCGCGCTGAACGCGCTTGCCGGGTTCGTCCGCCCCACGACGGGGGCGGTTCGGCTCGCGGACCGTGACGTCACCGACCTGCCTCCAGCCAGGCGGGGGATCGGCGTGGTGCTGCAGTCCTACGCACTGTTCCCACACATGCGGGTCGCCGACAACGTCGCCTTCGGATTGAAGTCGCACCGCGTGCCGCGCGGGGAGATCGACGGCCGGGTCGCCGAGGCGTTGGACATGGTCGGGATGGCCGCGTTCGGAAAGCGCTTGCCCCGTGAGCTGTCCGGCGGACAGCAGCAGCGCATCGCCATCGCGCGGGCGCTGGCGATCAGGCCGAGGGTGTTGCTGCTCGACGAACCGCTGGCGGCGCTGGACGCCCAGCTTCGGCAGTCCATGCTCGCGGAGTTGCAACGGCTCAAGGAGGCATTGCCCGACACGGCGATGCTGTACGTCACGCATGACCAGAGCGAGGCGCTGGCGCTCGCAGACCGGATCGTCGTCATGAACGATGCGCGGCTGATGGACGTCGGCACCGCCGAGAGCCTCTGGAAGCGGCCGCCGACGAGTTTCACCGCCGCGTTCCTCGGGGGTGCCAATCTGATTCCCTGCACCATCGGACGCGTCATCGGAACGTCGGCGCTCGTCAGCGTCGCGCACAAGACGGTCAGCGCGGAGGCGCCGCAACCCGCCGTCGGCCGGATCGACTGGGCGCCGGAGTCCAAGGCGCTGTTGTGCATTCGGCCGCATGCGGTGAAGGTCGTCGGCCTCGGTGATCGCGATGCGCTGCGTGCCACGGTCAGGGCCGCCGTCTGGCGGGGAGCCAACACCCGGCTGGTCCTGTCGGTGCACGGGCTATCAGATCAGCTGATCGACGTCGACGTGCCGGGCGCGACGACGTTCGACATCGGTACGGAGATCGGGCTGCGGTTCCCCGAACCCGCCGGTGTGCTGGTTCACGCCCCGTGACCGCGCTACTGGAGCCGACGGCAGACGCCCCGGATCGACCGGCGCCGCCGCGGTCGTGGGCCGCGTGGTGGGCGGTCCCGCCGCTGGCGATCGTCGTGCTGGTGGCGGTGTATCCGTTGATCCGGGTGTGTCTGGAGTCGACGAAGATCAGCGATACCGAACATGGTTGGGGCACATGGGGTTCAGTGCTCTCGTCGGAGGCGTTTCTGAGTGCGCTGTGGCGGACCGTCGCGATCGCCGCGACGTCGACCATCGGATGTCTGGTGCTCGGGACGTTCCTCGCCGTCGTGTTGGCGTTCGTGCCGTTTCCAGGCAGCTCCCTCGTCGGGCGCCTGATCGACACCGTGCTCGCGCTGCCGTCGTTCCTCATCACGTTGGCGTTCACGTTCCTGTACGGCACAGCGGGCGCGGTCAACGCGGCGATCGCCGGTGTCACGGGTGATCCGACGCCCGCGCTCAACTTCCTCTACACCCCAGCCGGCGTCGTGGCCGCGGAGATCACCTTCTTCACGCCGTTCGTCATCCGGCCGCTATTGGCATCGTTCTCGACGTTGCCGAGGGCTCAGCTCGACGTCGCGGCGAGCCTGGGCGCCTCACCTCTGCGGGTGCTGCGCGCGGTGGTGATGCCCGAGGCGTGGCCCGCGCTGATGGCGGGCGGCAGCCTGGTGTTGCTGTTGACGTTGAACGAGTTCGGCATCGTCCTGTTCACCGGCGCGAAGGGTGTGACCACGCTGCCGGTGCTGATCTACACCCGCGGCATCGTGACCTTCGACCTGCCCGGAGCAGCGGTGATCGCCACCGTGCAGATCGCCCTGTCGCTGGCCCTGTACACCCTGTACCGCGTGGTCTTCGCCCGCGCGATGAACCGTCGAGGAGGCGATACCGATGTTGTTGTGGACCAAGAAAAGTAGGGCAATCCTCGTCGGCATCTTCACCGTCGTCGTGTTCGGCGTCTTCGTCGCGCCACTCGCCACGGTCGCGCTGGCCGGGCTGGCAGGCTCGTGGACGGGCGCCCTGCCGTCGAACCTTGGCCTGGGTCACCTCGGCGATGCAATGTCGGGGGAGAACCTGGCCAGTGTGTCGGTGAGCCTGCAGACCGCGTTCGTCGCCGGTGGACTCGCCCTGGTGCTCGGGGCGTGGGCCGCACTCGCGGCGCGTGAGTCACCGTCCTGGCTGAGCCGCATCACCGACGCGATGTTCCATCTGCCTATCGCGGTGCCGTCGGTGGCCATCGGTCTGGGCCTGCTGATCGCCTTCAACACGCAACCGCTCCTCCTCGGCGGCACCCGGTGGATCGTGATCCTGGCTCATGCCGTCCTGGTGCTGGCGTTCTCGTTCAGCGCCGTCTCCGCGGCTCTCGACCGGCTCGACCCGGCCTACCGCCAGGCTGCGGAATCGCTTGGGGCAGGACCGGTTCGGGTGCTGACCCGCATCACGCTGCCACTGCTGCTTCCGGCACTGGGCGCCGCGGCGGGCCTCGCGGTCGCACTGTCGATGGGTGAACTCGGCGCGACGGTGATGGTGTATCCCGCCACGTGGAAGACGTTGCCCGTGACCATCTTCGCGCTCACCGACCGCGGTCAGGCCTTCCAGGCAGCCGCATGCACCACGGTGTTGCTCCTCGCCACGCTCGTCGCACTGATGGGCCTGGGCCGCATCCGCGGTCGGGCGGCGGTGCGCTAGCCGTCGAGCGTGCGCCTTCTACAGCGGGTCACGCCGCGGGCGGGGCGGGCTCCGGTGGGACGTAACCGGGCAGCGTGATCGGCGGCAGCCCGGGGAGCTGCAGAATCCCAGGGTCTGGCTCCGGGGGAGTCTCGCTAGGTGGAGTCGCGGGTCCCGGCGGCGGGCCCTGCGGCGGCGGCGGTTCCGCTGAGGTCGGGGAAGGCTCCGCGGTCGGGGTGGGGGTCGCCGGCGGCGGCACCTCGGTGGGCGGCGCACCCACCGGAATCAGCGGCTCTTCGTAGACCGGCGGTGGCGGTGGCGCCGGCGGGGGCGTGTCCGACGTGGCGGTCGTCGGCGACGGTGTCCCCGGCGGCGGAAGATCGGCGGGTGACAGGGTCCTGACGCTGCCCGACGTGGGCGTCCACCCCTGCTCGGCGGGCTTGCCGACGCCACAGGAGACCTGGCGGCTGCCCGCCGCCCAACTGGCTGGTGACACCGTGTCGTACCCGAGGGCCAGCCCCAGGGTGGTCAGCTTGCCCGGCGCCAGGTAGGCGTCGGCGGCGCGAGTGCACGCCTGGCCGATGAACGCGCGCTGGTCCTGGTCGGACGGCGCGCCTCCCGGGAATCGTTCGGCAAGGCCGACGGCACCGGTGACCTCCAGGCCGTGCGGGACCGAGCAGTCGACGGGAATGTCGGTCGAGCGGTTCGACGAATCGATGCCGAGGCAGGTACCCGCCGGCCAGACCTTCGACTGATCGAGGTCGACGATGCGGCCCTTGAAGGGGATGGGCTTGCCCTCGGGGCCGAGGAGCTGGAGTCCGCACAACAGGTTCCGGTCACCGGTGACGGCGGGGTCTGCATCGCCGGCCCACAGCACGCTGATCGTGAACCGGCTGTTCGGGTCGTAGCGGGTGCCGAGATACTCCCGCACCGCGAGCTGGCAGGGTTCCCCGAAGCTGTTCATGTCGACGGGCTTGGCGACCTCGAACATGTGGTCTGAGCGGCACTGGACGAAGGACGGCTTCTCGGGTGCGTCCGGGGGCCAGCTCAGGCACGTACCGGTCCCCGCATTGCTGAACACGACGCTGGCGCGGCTGCCACCGTCGACCCGGGTTCGGGTCTCGGGGGTCGCGGTGAACAACTGGATGACGCCGCCGACGAGGAGGAAGACCATCACCAGGGTGAGGATTCCCCGCCGATGAGCCCGGCGGAGTTGACGCTTGCAGTCGGCGTCCTGGAAGGGTTTATCGAGCGCCGCGAGAACGGAGGCAAGGTCGGGAGCACGCTTGCCAGCGGAGGGGGACCCACCGGAATCAGTCACGAATACCTAGCCCGTCGCATGTTCGGCGCGTACCCGATTACCACATCGGTTACGCGGCCGAATTTGCTCGTCACGGACACAGAGCTTGGCACAGCCGCTCACGTCTCGCCACGTCTGCGGCCGTAACGTAACCGGCATCGACGTCATACCGTGTCCGCAGGCCACCCCCCGAAGGACTACTTCAGCAGCGGATCCCGCGGCAGTCCGAGGATGCGTTCGGCGATCGTGTTGCGAGTGATCTCCGAGGTGCCGCCCGCGATCGTCATCGCGCGGTTGCCCAGGTAGGTCGTCGTCAGCTCGGGGGTCTGCCCGACGACGGCGGCCGACCCGGCCAGCTCCATGCCCAGCTCGGTCAGTCGCTGGGACTGCTCGGCCAGGAGCAGTTTGGTGACGTTCCCCTCGGGTCCCGGCTCGGCGCCCGCGATGGCGCGGGTGACCCGCCTCAGGTTGAGCAGCCGTAGCGTGTGGGCCCCGGCGATCACCTCACCCACCCGCCGCACGTAGGCCGCCGAGGTCTCGGCCGACCCGCCGTCGAGCAGCTTGACCAGAGCTTCGAGCGTGAATCCCGTGGGTGCCGACGAACCGCCACCGATCGAGATGCGTTCGTTTCCGAGTGTCGCGCGGGCCACCAGCCAGCCGCGGTTCACCTCGCCGACGACGTCGGAATCGGGCACGAAGACGTCGTCGAAGAAGACCTCGTTGAAGTGGGCGTGACCGGTGAGGCCCCGGAGCGGATTGATCGTCACCCCGGGGGCCGCCATGTCGATTGCGACCATCGTGACGCCTGCGTGCTTGGCGGCGTCGGGATCGGTGCGGACGGTGGCCAACCCCCACTGGCATTGGTGCGCCAGGCTGGTCCATACCTTCTGGCCGTTGATCAGCCAGCCGCCGTCGACCTTCTTGGCCGACGTACGCACCGCGGCGGCATCGGAACCGGCGCCGGGCTCGGAGAACAGTTGGCACCACATCACCTCGCCGCGCAGGACCGGTTCGACCCAGCGTTCGCGCTGCTCGTCGTTTCCTGCCTGGGCGATCGTCAGCGTGACCCAGCCCGTGATGCCCATGTCGGCGCGCTCGACGCCACCTCTTACCCCCGTCGCCCCGGGACCGAATTCCTCTTCGATGATCAACTGCTCCAGCACTCCGGCGTCCCGGCCCCAGGGCTTCGGCCAGTGCGGCACCAGGTAGCCGGAGTCCACCAGGAAGTCGCGGCGCTTCTCGGCGGGCAGGCCACCCCACGTGGCGACGGCCTCGCGCGCGGGCGCGCGGAATCGTTCGGCCTCCTCGGGCAAGGTGAAGGAGGCGCCGTGGGCCTGTCCACTGCGCTGCGCCTCGACGATGTCGACGAGGGGGTCGGCCCCGTCGGCGATGATCGCGGCGAGCGTGCGGGCCCGGCGCAGGTAGAGGTGCGCATCGTGCTCCCAGGTGAACCCGATCCCGCCGTGCAACTGAATGTTGCACTCCGCGTTGGCCACCGACGCTTGACCGGCATGCGCCGCGGCCACGGCCGCGGCGAACCAGGCGCCGTCGAGATCGTCGGCGCGGGCGGCATCCCAACTGGCCGCCGTGGTCTGCTCGGCGCCGACGAGCATGTTCGCGGCGTGGTGCTTGACCGCCTGGAACGTGCCGATGGTGCGGCCGAACTGCTCGCGCACCTTGGCGTATTCCACCGCCATCTCCAAAGCGGCCCAACTGATTCCGACGGCTTCGGCCGAAGCCAGCGTGCGGAACGCGGTTCGCGCCCGTCGGGTGGCACCGCGGAGCACGCGCTCGGGGCCGACCGTCACGCCGCTGAGCCTCACCGATCCGACGCTGCGGGTGGTGTCCAATGCCGGCAGGGCCGTCACCGTGACACCGTCGGCCTTCGCGTCCAGGACGATGACGTCATCTCCCGCGACGAGGACGAGGAGGTCGGCATCCGGCGCACCGAGCACGACGGGGCTCTCACCCGTCACCGTCAGATCCGATCCGATGGTGACGCTGCCGGCCAGTCCGACGGCGCCGACGACGCTGCCGTCGGCCAGCCCCGGCATTAGCTGTGTTCTGAGCACATCGTCACCGCAGCGGTCGATCACCACCGCGGCCGACACGCTCGGCAGGAAGGGGCCCGGACATAGTTCGCGGCCCTGGGCCTCCAGCACGACGGCCAACTCCGACAGGCCGAAACCGGACCCGCCGTATTCCTCGGGAATGGCCAGCCCCGGCCAGCCGACGGCCACCGCGGCCGACCACAGGTCGGCGGGGTGATTGGAGTCCCCGTCCAGGGTGGCCCTTGCTGCGACTCGGCTCTTGAGCCTGTTGAGCTGACCATTCGCCGCATTGGCGAGTTCGCGGTGTTCGTCGGTGATCGCTAACGCTGAGTTGCCCACACCATCGACTTAACCACCGTGGGCCGGGGATTGGTAGACAACTTTGGTCATGTGTCGTGTACCCGCGGTTCACGGGGTACGGTCGCTCAATGACGGCACGACCGGATACCCGGTACCCCGGCCCGACGAAGACCACCCGGTTGCGCTGGCTGCTCAGGGCCGGCCCGGCCGACCACATGCTGGCGATGAGCGTTGCGGCGGCGACGTTGCCACTGGTCGGCCGATACCTCGAACCCCTCGGTGGCGCCACCGCGATGAGCATCTGGGGCGTTCGTCAGACCCCGAGCTTTGTGAGCGCCGCGGTGAAGTCGTGGTTCACCCCCGGCATCGGCGAGGTGAAGAAGCGCGAGCGCGACGTCACCAACGCCGTCACCGAGGCGGCGCTGCGGAACGTGATGCCCATGAAGACCCTCGACGTCGAATGGCCTGCACCTCAGCGCACTCCACCCGTCTGGAAGGCGCTCGAGCACCGTCGCAACGTGTACCGCACGTCGGTTCGCTACGGCGACAGCCCTTCTCAGGTGCTGGACGTGTGGCGGCCCAAGGAGCTGCCCGCACAACCGGCACCGGTGCTGTTGTTCGTGCCCGGCGGCGCCTGGGTGCACGGCAGCCGGATCCTGCAGGGCTACGCCCTCATGTCCCACCTGGCCGAGATGGGGTGGGTCTGCCTCTCGATCGACTACCGCGTCGCGCCGCATCACCGCTGGCCGCAGCACCTCACCGACGTCAAGACGGCGATCGCATGGGCGCACGCGAACGTGGACAAGTTCGGCGGCGACCGCAACTTCCTCGCGTTGGCGGGCTGTTCGGCCGGTGGACACCTGGCGGCGTTGGCCGGTCTCACGCCCAACGACCCCGAGGCGCAGACGGAGCTACCCGCCGGTTCGGACACCTCCGTGGACGCCGTCGTCGGCATCTACGGTCGCTACGACTGGGAGGACCGCTCGTCGGTCGAGCGGGTGCAGTTCGTCGACTTCCTGGAACGGGTCGTCGTGAAGCGCCGAATCGCCAGGCATCCCGAGATCTACCGCAAGGCGTCACCGATCGCGCGCACGCACGCCGAGGCGCCACCGTTCCTCGTCATCCACGGCAGCGCGGACACCATCATCCCGGTGCAGCAGGCCAGGGACTTCGTCGAGAAGCTGCGGGGTGACTCGCGCTCCGTCGTCGGCTACGTCGAGCTGCCGGGCGCCGGACACGGTTTCGACATGACCGACGGCGCCCGCACCGGGTCGATGGCCACCGCAATTGGCTTGTTCCTCAACGAAGTTCATCGAAACCAGATGATCAACGGGACAAGGGCGGTTATATAGCTGCGTGAAGAGGCTCAGCGGGTGGGACGCGGTACTCCTCTACAGCGAGACGCCGACGGTGCACATGCACACGCTGAAACTGGCGGTGATCGCGCTCGACGAGCTCGGCGACCGGACGTTCGGCATCGACGACTTCCGCAAGGTCATCCACGGCAGGCTGCACAAGCTCTATCCGTTCCGCTACGAACTGGTCGACATCCCCTTCAAGTTCCACCATCCGATGTGGCGGGAGAACTGCGAAGTCGACCTGGAATACCACATCCGGCCATACCGGGTGGAGAGCCCGGGCGGGCGGCGCCAGCTCGACGACGCCGTCGGTGAGATTGCCAGCACGCCGTTGGATCGCGCCCGCCCGCTGTGGGAGATGTACTTCATCGAGGGTCTCGCCGACGGCCGGATTGCGGTGCTCGGCAAGATCCACCACGCGCTCGCCGATGGTGTCGCGTCGGCCAATCTGATGGCGCGGGGGATGGATCTCCAGACGGCTCCCGACGACCGGGATTCCTACGCCACCGATCCGGCGCCGACCAAGGGGGAACTCGTCCGGACGGCCTTCGGCGATCACCTCCGCCAGATCGGACGGCTGCCGAGCGTGATGCGGTATACGGCGCAGGGGATGAGCCGGGTGCACGAGAGCTCGCGCAAGTTGGGCCCGGAGCTGACGCGCCCATTCACCCCACCGCCCAGCTTCATGAACCACATGGTCGACGGGACTCGCCGGTTCGCGACGGCCACGTTGTCACTCGCCGACGTCAAGGAGACCGGCAAGCATCTGGGCGTGACCATCAACGACATGGTCCTGGCGATCTCGGCCGGGGCATTGCGGCGGCTTCTGGAGAAGTACGACGGACGTGCCGACCACCCGCTGTTGGCTTCCGTCCCAGTGAGTTTCGACTTCTCGCGCGATCGCATCTCGGGCAACTACTTCACCGGTGTGATGATGACGCTTCCGGTGGAGATGGCGGATCCGCTCGAGCGAGTGCAGGCCGTACACGACGCCGCGGTGTCGGCCAAGGAGACGCACCACCTGATGGGTCCGGAACTGGTGAGCCGGTGGTCGGCATACTTTCCGCCTGCCCCCGCCGAGGCGATGTTCCGGTGGCTGGCCAACAAGGATGGGCAGAACAAGGTGCTCAACCTGCCCATCAGCAACGTCCCGGGCCCTCGCGAGCACGGCCGTGTCGGCGGCGCGCTGGTGACCGAGATCTACTCGGTGGGTCCGCTCACGACCGGCAGCGGGCTCAACATCACGGTGTGGAGCTACGTCGACCAGTTGAACATCTCGGTGCTCTCTGACGGAGCGACACTCGAGGATGCGCACGAGCTGACCGATGCGATGGTGCAGGCGTTCATCGAGATTCGGCATGCGGCAGGGCTTTCGGCGGAGCTGACGGTCGTCGAAGGGGTGATGGCGCCCTGAGTCGGCCGGCGCGATCGCGCCGGTTGGTTTGCTCCGCTTTGGTTGCGACACGGTCACGGACGGATACCAAGCCGGCACACATTGGGCACAACAGTCCCATTAGTCACTATCGTCACAGTTTGTTAGCTGTCGACGTCACCGCGACGTCCCCTGTGAAAGGTGTGACATGTCGCCGGGTCGTCGAATCGCCTCCGCATCGATCGCGTCGGCGGCTGCCGTCGGATTGTGCGCGGTCCTCGGCGTCGCACCACTGGCAAACGCGGAACCGTGTGAGGGGGCCGCCGCGGCAGCCCAGCCGCTGCCCGGTCAGGCATTCGAGATTCCCAGTCCCTCGGGCATAGCGCCCTTCAACCGACCGATCGGACACAAGCCTGCCGGTGCGAACGATGCAGCGCCACTGCCGAAACTGGGACTGTTGCCCGCCCTGCTCAAGGCGCTCACTCCACCGCCCGTCGCGCCGGTCCGCCAGCAAGCCGCTGTCGTGCCCTCGCCAAATCCCGCCGGTGCGGCCACCCCGCAGCAACCCGCCGCGGTGCAGCCAGCTCCCGCGCCGGTAGCCGCGCCCGCGCCGGTGTCCACCGCTCCGCCGGGGACGTCGCTCGTGGGGTGGGTCACCGGGCCGGACAGCCCCAACGACACCGTCGAGAAGTTCGCCATCACTGGGACCGACCTCGGGATCATGTGGGACAACGGCGACCCCGCCAACAACCAGGTGCTGATGGCCTTCGGTGACACCAACGGCTTCTGCGGCATCCCCGGTAAGCAGTGGCGGTACAACGCGCTCTTCCGCAGCCAGGACCGTTCTTTGGCGAACACCATCGCCGTACCCAATGGCGTTGTCGCCAATAAGTATTCGGGATCGCCCGTATGGCGGCCGGGCATCTCCAAGCAGATCATCAACACCATCGGGCAGGCGCCGCAGGAGACCGGCATCATCCCGACGGCGGGCATCTCGGCGGGCGGGAAGCAGTACCTGAACTTCATGTCCATCAGGAGTTGGGACGCCAACGGCGCGTGGTCCACCAATTACTCGGCGATCGCGATGTCGCCCGACAACGGGGAGACCTGGGGTGTCTACCCGGGCACCATCCGCACGCCGGGGGCGGGCAATGAGAAGTTCCAGATGGGGGCCTTCCTCAAGCCGGGGCCCGGAGATCAGTACCTGTACACGTATGGCACGCCGAACGGTCGCGGCGGCGCGGCCTACGTGGCGCGCGTCTCGCCGGGTTTCATCCCCGACCTGACGAAGTACGAATACTGGAACTCAGACAACGGGTCGTGGGTCCCTGGCAACCCGGCGGCGGCGACCCCGGTGATTCCCGGCCCGGTGGGCGAGATGTCGGCGCAGTACAACACCTATCTCAAGCAGTACCTCGCGCTGTACTGCAACGGAGCCAACGACGTCGTGATGCGGACGTCGCCGACCCCGCAGGGACCGTGGAGTCCCGAACAGGTGTTGGTGACGTCCGGGCAGTTCCCCGGGGGTATCTACGCGCCGTACCTGCATCCCTGGTCGACGGGTAAGGAGCTGTACTACAACCTTTCGCTGTGGTCGGCATACAACGTCATGTTGATGCACACCGTCCTGCCCTAATGGCGCTTGGCCTTGACCCAGTCGAGGAAGTGCGCGACCGCGATCGCGGTGTAGTGCCCGTGGGGTGAGCCGAAGAAGTCGAATGCGTGCTGCGCGTGCGGGATTTCGGCGTAGACGACGGTGTCGTCGGACTTCTGGCCGAGCGCGTCGGCGAACTCCCGGCCCTCGCCGACCGGGATGATGGAGTCGTCGGTGCCGTGCAGGACGAAGAACGGTGGCGCGTCGGTGCGGACCTTGGTGATCGGTGACGCATCCAGGTACAGCTGCCGGTTTCCGGCGAACCGCTTCTTCACGATGTAGCGCTGCAGGATGGCGATGAACTCTCCTCGACCGGACCCCTCGCGGGAGAACCAGTCGTAGCGGCCGTAGATCGGCACCGCCGCCACCACCGACGTGTCGGCCGCCTCGAAACCCGGTTGCCATTGCGGCTCGTTGGGGGTCAGCGCCGCCAGCGCGGTCAGATGGCCGCCCGCCGATCCGCCGGTGATCGCCACGAAGTCGGGGTCGCCGCCGTAGTCGGCGATGTTCTCCTTCACCCAGGCCAGCGCGCGCTTCACGTCGACGATGTGGGCGGGCCAGGTGTGGCGCGGGCTCACCCGGTAGGCCATCGACACGCAAATCCACCCGCGTTCGGACATGTGGGTCATCAGTGGGTAGGCCTGCGGGCGTCGCATTCCGATCGCCCATGCGCCGCCGGGTACCTGCAGCAGCACGGGTGCCTTCCCGTCGCGAGGGAGGTCGGCGCGATGCCAGACGTCGGCGACGTTGGCTCGGTGCGGGCCGTAGCGGATGATGTCGGTCTTCTTGACGTACTGGCGTCGCGCCCACGACGTGCGCAGCACCCCGCCGCGGCGACGGCGACGCTCCTCCTTGGCGGCGATCTCCGCGTAGTCGTCGCCGAGCGCCATGCGAAGCGGCTCCTCGAAGAAGTCCTGAGACTTCCAGCTGCGGTAGTACACACGACCCAGCAGGCCCCAGGCAAAGACCGTCAGGGCCAACGCGATCCGGCCGCGCGGCCCCGCGAAGTCGCCACGCAGACCCCGTCGGACCGCGTCGAGCATCGACGCACCCGCCACCACGGGCGCGGCCTCACCGGTCGGCCAGCCGAACGCGAACACCGGCAGCGTGACGTACCCCTCCCGGCCCAGCGGGCGCACGGCGTTGGCTGCGTTCACGACCTCCGCGGCGGCCCGCAGCAGCGGGTAGCGCCTACGACGTCTGAGGGCCATCGGCATCCGGGGGAAGGAGCGCTTGAAGGTCACGTCGTGAGATCTTGCCAGTGCTGCCTCGAGGCAGGTCGGCGAGCACCACGATGTCCCTGGGGACCTTGTAGTTCGCCAGATTCTCGCGAACGTGGCCCTTGAGGTCGTCGGCAGTGGCGGCCGCGCCGGTGGCCAGTACCACGAAGGCCACCAGCCGCTGGCCGTACTGCTCGTCGTCCACGCCGAGGACGAACGCCTCGGTGACCTCCCGGTGGGCCGCCAGCGTCGTCTCCACCTCGATGGGGTAGACGTTCTCGCCGCCCGAGACGATCATCTCGTCGTCGCGGCCCACCACGAACAGTCGGCCCGCGTCGTCGACGTAACCGACGTCGCCGCTGGACATGTAGTCGTCGTCGAAGTCCTTGGTGGCACCCGAGGTGTAGCCGTCGAACTGCGTGGAGTTGCGCACGAAGATCGTGCCCACGTCGCCGGTGGGCACCTCCCGGCGGTCGGCGTCGAGGATCCGGATGTCGGTGCCCTCGGCGGGTCGGCCCGCGGTGTCGGGCGCCGCGCGCAGGTCGGCGGGCGTCGCGGTGGCGATCATGCCCGCCTCGGTGGCGTTGTAGTTGTTGTAGACGACGTCGCCGAAGCGGTCCATGAAACTGGTGACGACGTCGGGCCGCATCCGAGAACCGGATGCGGCGGCGAACCGCAGCGAGCGTCCGCTGTACCGGTCCAGAACGTCGTCGGGTAGGGCCATGATCCGGTCGAACATGACTGGGACGACGCATAATCCGGTCGCTCGATGCTCGTCGACGAGCGCGAGCGTCGCCTCGGGGTCGAACTTTCGACGGGTGACGATCGTGCACGCAAGGGACGCCGCGAATGCCAGCTGCGAGAAGCCCCACGCGTGGAACATCGGTGCCACGACGACGGTGACTTCCTCTGCCCGCCAGGGGGTTCGGTCCAGGATTCCCTTGAGCGTCATCGGGCTGCCGCCGGAGTGGCTGGCGCCCTTGGGAGTTCCCGTCGTCCCGGACGTCAGCAGGATGACCTTGGACCTGCCCTCTGCCCGCCGCGGGTGTTCACCGATGTGCGCGCCAATCAACCCCTCGACGGTGAGACCGCGCTGCGGCGTTTCGGTCCACGCCACGATCCGCACCGCGTCGGGACGATCGGCGAGCGCGCGGTCGACCGTGGGTGCGAATTCCTCGTCGTAGACGACCGCATCGGCCTTCTCCCGCGAAACGACTTCGGCGAGAGCGGGTCCCGCGAAGGACGTGTTGAGCAGCAGCACATCCGCACCGATCCGGTTGGCCGCGACCAGCGATTCGACGAAGCCGCGGTGATTGCGCGCCATGATCCCGATGACGCGCGGTGCGCCGCCGGGCAGATTCTGCAATGCGGCCGCCAACGCGTCGGCCCGCTGATCGATCTGGCGCCACGTCAGCGAACCGAGCTCGTCCACCAGGCCGGTCCGGTCCGGGCAGCGCTGGGCAGCGCTCGCGAAACCCGATGTGATGCCCATGTTCTCGCGCACCATCGCGGCGGCGATCCGCACGTACTTGTCGGGCCGCAGCGGGGCGATCACACCGGCCCGCGCCATCGTGGTCAGCAGACCGAGTGGGCCGGTGATGCGGTCGGTGATCGCCATCGCGGTCAGCCGAGGACTGGGAGTCGTCGTCGTTTGGCGAGCTCGTCGAGCGCCTGCTGCATGAGACGGCGGACGTGTGCGTCGACTTCGTCGATGTCGGGGTCGTCACCGAATTGGGCGACGACGTCGATCGGCGGGAGCACCTGGGTGACGATCTTCGTCGGCAGCGGGACGTTCACCGGGAGCACGGCGGACAGACCGAACGGGAAGCCGAACGAGATCGGCAGGATCTTCACCCGCAACAGCTTGTCGAGTCGCAGGGTCTTGGCCATCCATTCACCGCGGGAGAGGAACAGCTGCGCCTCCTGGCCCCCGATGGACACCGAGGGCACGATCGGCACGCCGGCGTTGAGCGCGGCCCGCACGTAGCCGGTGCGCCCGTCGAAGTCGATCTTGCTCTCGGCCAGGGTGGGACGGTAGACGTCGTAGTCGCCACCGGGGAACACGACGACGACGCCTCCGGAGCGCAGAGCTTCGTCGGCATTGTGGTGATTGGCTGGGATGAAGCCCGTCTTGCGGAAGAACTCACCGGTCGGGCCGGTGAAGATGATGTCGTGGCTCAGCGTGTAGACGGGCCGGTCGAAGCCGAACCTCTCGTAGAAGCCCGTGGCGAATACCGGCACGTCCATGGCGAACAGTCCGCCCGAGTGGTTGCCGACGACCAGGGCCCCACCCTGCGGGAAGTCGTCGAGTCCGAGCACCTCGGCGCGGTGGTAGCCCTTGATCAACGGCCGGAGCCACGCCATGACCCGTTCGGTGAGGCCCGGGTCCCACTTGGTGACTGCGCTCGGTTCGACCTCGGAAGGGTCGATGTCGTCCGCGTTCACTAGTGCCCCCTGCAAGAAGTAGAACGTGTTCTAGTTCGAGAGAGTACCCGGGGCGGGTGTGCAGGCGGTAATCGCCAGCTAGAAGGTCTTGACGAACTCCGACGAGTAGAACTCGGCCGGTGTCTGTGAGGAACCCGACGGCCGTTCGACCATGACCCACGCCCCGGTCGCACCTGATTCGACGGGACCGCGGACCGTCGTGGTGCCAGCCCCCGTCGCGTCGGTATCCAGGCCGCCGACTATCACGCCGGGCGCGCCCGCCGTGCACCCCATCGGGGAGCGGGGAACCTGGATCACACGCACGTCGTAGTGGGTGTTGGGGGTGGCGGTTGCCATGTCGACGGTGGTGACGATGCTGCCGGAGTCCACGCCCATGTGGGCTGTGCCCCGGACGTAGCCAACCGCCCTGACCCACCGGAGGTCGGTACCGTCGCAGGCGCGCCACTGACTCGACAGCGGCATCACGGACATCGCGGTGTCCGGGGGCGCTGCCGACGCGGGCGGTGCGGCCACCGATACCGAGGAGAACAGCAATCCCACGCCGACGGTGGCCGCCGCGAAGGCGACAAGTGTCGTCGACGTCAATTTGGTCATAACTCACCATAGTGCCGGTCCGCTGGCGTAACGCACAGTTGTCCACATCACAGAAACGGTGTGACGTCGACGCGGAGGGCCGCGTCGGTTAGGAGCCGACGACCAGGGCCCACGCCTCGTCGGCACCGAGCGCCATCCGGCCGAGCCGGGCGGCGTGCTGACCCGTGGTGCCGAACTCGTCGGCCCAACTCCGCGCACGCATCGTGGCCAGCCAGAGTTGGTGCTCGGCGGTGACGCCGATGGCCCCGTGCAGCTGATGCGCAATCGTGGTCACCGGGCCGACCGCGCGCCCCACGGTCACCTTCGCGACGGTCACGGCCACGTCGGCGCGCGGACTGTCGAAGCCGTGCTCGTTGGCCGCGGCGATCGCCAAGGTGGTTGCAGCCCGGGCCTGTTCGACTTCACCGATCATCGCGGCCAGGGAGTGCGCTACGGCCTGGAATGCGCTGAGGGGCCGGCCGAACTGCTTCCGTTCCCTGGTGTGCGCAGCGGTCAGGTGCACCGCGGCGTCGAAGGCGCCCACGATCTGCACGCACCGCGCCCACGCCCCACGCCGCTGAAGTTCGTCGGCGACGTCGCGGGGGAGTCGGATGACGTCAGCCGTGGACAGGTCGAACGGCACGTCACCGCGGGGCTCGCCGGCCAGGTTGTGGGTCGTCGCCGACGCCCGATCGAGCACCGCGACGAACGTCGCGTCGGCCGAGCGCGCGGCCAGGACGACGGGTCCCGCCGCGGGCCACGGCACGTTCACGGCGGTCCCGGTGATCCGGTCGCCGTGCGGTTCGACGTCGGCGACCGCCACCGTCAGCGGGCCGTCGTCCGGAACCGTCAGCTCCGCGGTCGCCGCCAACCACGCGGCGAGGACGTCCGTCTCGGCGATCGGTACGGCTGCCGCATGCCGAGCCAGGCCGCCGAGGACGACGGCCGCTTCGGCCGGCCCGGCGCCTTGAGCGCTGGTCAGCCTGGTCAACCCCGAGGTCTCGAGAACACGCCACAGGTCGTCGTCGAACGCCTCCGGCAGGCCGTGCCGTCCGACGCGCGCATCGGCGGACCGTTGTCCGATCTCCTCGATCAGCTGTTCCAGTTCGTCGCTCACCGGGCCGCCTTGGCGACCAGGCCGCGCAGCACCTCGTTGGTGCCCCCGCGCAGGGTGAACAGCGGCGCATGTACCCGCGCGGTGTCCAGTAGCTCCCGGAGGCGGACACCCTCGGGGCCGTCGACGAGGTCGACGAGGTCGGCGGCGCGTTCCACGGACTCCTGCTCGAAGTGGGTGCCGACGTCCTTGACCAGGGCCGCTCGCGTGTTCGCGTCCTGCCCTGCGGTCAGGGCTCGGGCAACGGAGATGGACAGCTGACGGAGCGAGATCATCCTGGCGACCAGATCGCCGACGGCGGCGGCGGTCCGGTCGTCGACGTCGCGCCGGCGCAGGGCCGCCACGATCTCGAACAGCATGGTCGCCGTGGACAGGAGACGCTCGGGCCCACTGCGTTCGAACCCCAACTCGGAGGTGACCTGGTGCCAGCCGGCGCCGATCTGGCCGAGGACGTCGTGATCGGTCAACCGGACGTCGTCGAACAGCACCTCGTTGAAGTGGTGTTCACCGTTCATCAACACGATCGGGCTGATGGTGATCCCCGGCAGGTCGGTCGGCACGATGAACTGGCTGAAGCCGGCGTGACGATGCTCGGTATCGAGGGGGCTGGTCCGTACCAGCACGACGATCTGATGGGCGAGGTGCGCGCCGCTGGTCCACACCTTGGTGCCGTTGAGCACCCAGCCGTCGTCGTCGCGCGTGGCCCTGGACTGGACGGCCGCGAGGTCGGAGCCCGCGCCGTGCTCGCTCATGCCGATCGCGGAGTACAGCCGTCCCGCCGCGATGAGTGGCAGCAAGCGCCGTCGTTGCTCCTCGGTCCCGTACGCCAGCAGGCCGGGGGCGACCTGGCGGTCCGCGATCCAATGTGCGCCCACCGGTGCGCCGTGCGCGAGCAGTTCCTCGGTCACCACGTAGCGGTGCAGATACCCCGACCCGTCCGCCGGGGCGCGGCCGCCATATTCGACGGGGATGGTCAGGCCGATGAAACCGGCCTCGGCGAGCCGGATGCTGAACGCGGTGTCCCAGCTGGACAGCCAGCAGTCCACCGCCGGCGTCCACCCGAAGGAGTCGCGGTCGGCCGCCAGGAACTCCCTGATCCCCTTGCGAAGATCAGCGAGATCGCCGTCATTGGCGCACAGTGCATCGAATTCGCTCACTAGGGTTCCGAGTCTAGTGCGGCGGTGAGAGCAGGAATCGTCATGTCGCGCTGCGCAGCGCCGGACCATACTCGGTGATTGTGAGCGATCCGCTGAGTTCTTCCCCGGAGTCGCTGCGATCTCTGCGTCGAGACCGCCTGCGAGAGTTGCTCGACGCCGTCGTCGGTGGTGACCATGCCGACGTCACCGAGATGGCGCGCAGCAGCTTCACGTCCCCGTTTCACTTCTCCCGCCAGGTCAGCCGATCGACGGGTGAACCACCCGCGGCGATGCGTCGGCGCGTCATGCTGGAGCGGGCCGCATGGCGACTGCAACGGGGCGAGGGTGTCGCGGCCGTGGCGGCCGAGGAGGGGTGGTCGTCACCCGAGGTCTTCTCCCGCGCCTTTCGGCGCGCGTACGGAGTGCCACCGTCGCAGGCGCGTGACGTCGCGTTCCGCCTGGCCGCACCGAACGGGCTGCACTTCCATCCGCCGGGGTCGCTCTGGTTGGACAGCGCGGACGACACCACCTCGCCTGAGGTCTCCCACCTGATGGTGGCGCACGACGTGGCCGACACCGCGTACCTGATCGGTGCGGCCGCCGAGTTGACCGAAGAGCAATGGGGAGAACGTCTTTCACCGGGACAGGTGGTCCTCGACTGGGATGGGGAGGAGCCCAGTGTCGGCGCGGTGCTCGGCGCCATCGTGTGGTCGAAGGAGGTCTGGCTCGCCAGCATCGAGGGACGCGACCAGCCCGAGTGTCCCCGGCTTCGGGCTGCCGCCCGGCTCGCCGACGACCATGCTGCGGTATCCGCCCGGTGGACGTCGATGGTGGGCGAGGTTGCCGCGGACGGTCGAATGGGCGACACCGTGATCGACGCTCTGTGCGATCCGCCGGAGTCGTTCCAGCTGTACGGCATCGTCGCGCATGTGCTGACGTATGCGGCGCACCGGCGGGAGCTGGCCCGGACGATGCTTGCCCGGCACGGTGTCCTGGCGGGACGCGGTGACCCGTTGGACTGGATGCGAAGGAGCTGACATGGGATTCGTGTACTACACCGCGTCGAGCCTGGACGGTTTCGTGGTCGACGAGGCGAACAGCCTCGACTGGCTCACCTCACGGTCAGTCGACGCCAAGGGCCCGTTCGGCTACGAAGCCTTCGCCGATGACGTGGGGGCACTGGTGATGGGGTCGGCCACCTACGAATGGATTCTGACGAACCATCCCGGTGACTGGATGTACGAGCAGCCGACGTGGGTGCTCACCCACCGGTCCGACGTCATCGCCGATGGTCATCCCGTGCAGACGTTCACCGGTGAAGTCGCCGAGCTGGCGCCGACATTGGCCTCGGCCGCGGCGGGCAGGGACGTCTGGGTCGTCGGCGGTGGCGTCGTCGCGGCGCAGTTCGTTGCGGCAGGGCTGATCGACGAGATGGTCATCACGTATGCGCCGTGCTCGCTCGGCGCGGGCGCCCAGGTACTGCCGCTGCACTCCGAATGGGTGCTGCGCGACGTGGGCCGCAACGCCGACTTCGTCTGTGCGCGTTGGGCAAGAGCCGCCTAGCGCCCGGCGGAGGGCAGCCCGAAGCGGTGCACGAATTCCCTTGACTTGATGAGGAATTCGATCTGCAGCGCGACCTCGCGCAGTGGCTCGATGGTGCGGGTCGCGCGGCACAGCACCACGGCACCCTCCAGTGCGGCGATGCAGGTCATCGCCAGCGATCCGGCGTCGGCCTCGTCGAACCCATCGGCGACGAACGCACGGGTGAGTGCAACCCGCCAGCGGTCGAAGATGTCACCCGCGATTGCGGTCAGGGCGGGATCGTCGCCTGCCGAACCGATCGCTGCAGCCACCACCGGGCAGCCTGCAGCGAAGTCACTCTCGGCGAGCGTGCGCTCCCAGAACGCGACGAACTGTCGCACCAGCGGGAGGTACCCCTGTGCGGCGGCGTCGTCGATGACGGCAGTGATCGCATCGCCGGCGTACAGCAGCGCCTCGGTGAGCAACTGGCTTCGGCCGTCGGGGAAGTGGTGGTACACCGAACCGCGGGGTGCGCCGCTGCGCGCCAGCACCTCGTCGATCGTGACGCCCGCGGCGCCCTTCTCGCGCAGGACCTCGACGGCCGTGTCCAACATCCGGTGACGGGTCGAACCGCGCGGATTGGCGACCTTGGGGGGGTCTGGCATCAGGCGGCGGCCCCCGGGTGACGCTGTTTCCCGTGCCTCCACTGGGCCACGCGTGGGGCGCGCAGCGGGGGCAGGGACGGCACCGAGACGTCGCCGACGGTGTGGGTGAACTTGCGGCCCAAGACGTTGATCTCAATGATCCACATGGGTGCCTCCCTAGCTATGTAACCGAGCATAAATCGCATAACACAGGCACGCAACGAATGTATTCCTCATCACACTGGAACGACGCTCGGGCACCCTGACTATGGTCGAAAACATATTCGCCGAGTCCGTCGTAGGCGGGCGGGCGGCCCAGTTCCCTGGTTGCCGCCGGACCGACGGACTACGCTTCGTGGCGCACTTCGATGGCGAAAGGCGCTAGATCATGGGCCACTACAAGAGCAATGTGCGCGACCTCGAATTCAATCTCTTCGAGGTCCTTCAACTCGAGAAGGTGCTGGCATCCGGCGAGTTCGGCGATCTGGACGCGGCCTCGATCCGCGACATGCTGAGCGAGGCCGCGCGGCTGGCCGAAGGGCCGCTGGCCGAGTCGTTCGCCGAATGTGACCGCCATCCGCCGACGTTCGATCCGGAAACGCACTCGGTGACGCTGCCGGAACCGTTCAAGAAGTCGTTCAGGGCCTGGCAGCAGGGCGAATGGTTCCGGATCGGTCTCTCGGAGGACGTCGGCGGCGTACCGGCCCCCTCGATGTTGTCGTGGGCGATCAACGAGTTTCCGCTCGGTGCGCAGCCGGCCGCCTTCATGTATCTGGCGGGGCCGGTGCTGGCGAGCATCCTGCACGAGGAGGGCAACGCGCAGCAGAAGCATTGGGCGGCACTGTCCGTCGAGCGCAACTGGGGTGCCACCATGGTGCTCACCGAGCCCGACGCCGGATCCGACGTCGGTGCCGGGCGCACCAAGGCCGTCGAACAGGCGGATGGCACCTGGCACCTCGACGGCGTGAAGCGCTTCATCACCAGCGGTGACTCCGACGACCTCTTCGAGAACATCGTCCACATGGTGCTCGCCAGACCCGAGGGCGCCGGGCCGGGCACCAAGGGACTCTCGCTGTTCATGGTGCCCAAGTTCCTGCCCGACCCCGAGACGGGTGAACCCGGCGAACGCAACGGCGTGTACGTCACCGGCGTCGAGCACAAGATGGGTCTGAAGGTGTCGGCGACGTGCGAGCTGACCTTCGGCCAGAACGGCCGGCCGGCGATCGGGTGGTTGGTCGGTGACACCCACAACGGCATCGCGCAGATGTTCAAGATCATCGAATACGCGCGAATGATGGTCGGCACCAAGGCGATCAGCACCCTGTCGACCGGATACCTGAACGCGCTCGACTACGCGAAGACGCGAATTCAGGGCGCCGACATGACTCAGATGACCGACAAGGCCGCACCGCGTGTCAGCATCCTGCACCACCCCGACGTGCGACGGGCGCTGCTGACGCAGAAGGCGTACGCCGAGGGGTTGCGGGCGCTGTACCTCTACACCGCCGCCCATCAGGACGTGTCGGCGGCGGACGTGGTCTCGGGTGCGGATGCCTCGATGGCCGGTCGCGTCAACGACCTGTTGCTGCCCATCGTCAAGGGCGTCGGGTCGGAACGGGCCTATCAGACGCTGACGGAGTCCCTGCAGACCTTCGGTGGCTCGGGGTTCCTGCAGGACTATCCGATCGAGCAGTACATCCGCGACGCCAAGATCGACTCGCTCTACGAGGGCACCACCGCGATCCAGGCGCAGGACTTCTTCTTCCGCAAGATCGCCCGCGATCAGGGTGGCGCGCTTGCGCATCTGGCAGGTCAGATCCAGTCGTTCCTCGGGGCGGAATCGGCCCGCGCCGAACTCGCCGACTGCCGCAAGCGGCTGGCGACGGCGCTGGCCGACGTCCAGGCGATGGTCGGCACGATGACCAGTTATCTGGTTGCCTCTCAGCAGAATTCGCGTGACCTCTACCGCGTCGGCCTGGGCTCGGTGTCGTTCCTGCTGGCGGTCGGCGACCTCTTCATCGGCTGGATGCTGTTGCAGGGGGCCGAGATCGCCCTGGACGCCCTCGATGGTGAACCCTCCGATCGCGACCGCGCGTTCTATCTCGGCAAGATCACCGCGGCCAGGTTCTTCGCCAACAACGTGCTGCCGCGACTGGCCGCCGAACGCAAGATCATCGAATCGGTCGACCTGACCACGATGGACCTCGACGAAGGAGCCTTCTAGCCACCGTGAGCCACTACAAAGCCAACGTCCGGGACCTGGCGTTCAATCTGGTCGAAGTGCTCGGCCTCGAAAAGGCGCTCGCCACCGGTAGATTCGGCGGTCTCGACGCCGATGACGTTCAGGCCATGTTGGCGGAGGCCGCCCGTCAGGCGGAGGGCCCGCTCGCGGCGTCGTTCGAGGAGAGTGACAGGAACCCGCCGACGTTCGACCCCGAGACGCACTCGGTGGCGCTGCCGCAGGCCTTCAAGGAGTCGGTGCTGAGCTGGCAGCGGGGTGAGTGGACGCGCATCGGCCTGGCCGAGGAGATCGGTGGTGTCCCCGCGCCCGCGATGGTCAGGTGGGCGATCAACGAGTTCCTCGTCGGTGGGCTTCCGGCGGCCTTCTTCTACCTCGACGGGCCGCCGATGATGGACGTCCTCTACGACGTGGGCAACGAGCAGCAGAAGCGTTGGGCTGCACTGGCGGTCGAGCGCAATTGGGGTGCAACGATGGTGCTCACCGAGCCCGACGCGGGCTCCGACGTCGGTGCCGGGCGGACCAAGGCGGTGGAGCAGCCCGACGGCACGTGGCATCTCGACGGCGTGAAGCGGTTCATCACCTCAGGGGACTGCGACGACCTCTTCGAGAACATCGCCCACCTGGTGTTGGCGCGGCCCGTTGGTGCGGCGCCCGGGACCAAGGGGCTCAGCCTGTTCCTGGTGCCGAAGTTCATGCCCGATCCCGAGACGGCGGCCCCCGGCGAGCGCAACGGCGTCTACGTCACGGGCCTCGAGCACAAGATGGGCCTGGCGGCGTCGGCGACGTGCGAGCTGACCTTCGGCCAGAACGGCAGACCCGCGATCGGCTTCCTGGTGGGCGACCGCCACGAGGGCATCGTGCAGATGTTCAAGATCATGGAGTTCGCGCGAATGGCCGTGGGCGGCAAGGCCATCGCCACGCTCTCGACGGGGTACCTCAACGCACTCGAGTTCGCCAAGACGCGCGTGCAGGGTACCGATCTGACTCAGATGACGAACAAGACGGCACCAAAGGTGACCATCCTGCACCACCCCGACGTCCGCCGTTCGTTGCTGATGCAGAAGGCCTACGCGGAGGGGCTGCGGGCGCTCTACCTGTACACCGCGGCGCATCAGGACGACGTGGTCGCGGAGCTGGTGTCGGGCGCCGACCCCGACGTCGCGCGGCGCGTCAACGACCTGCTGCTGCCAATCGTCAAGGGGGTCGGATCGGAGCGGTCGTATCAGTACCTTGCCGAATCGCTTCAGACGCTTGGTGGTTCGGGATATCTGAGGGACTATCCGATCGAGCAGTACGTCCGCGACGCGAAGATCGACTCGCTGTACGAGGGCACGACGGCGATCCAGGCGCAGGACTTCTTCTTCCGGAAGATCGCTCGCGATCGTGGCGTCGCGCTGGACCACGTGCTGAACCAGGTAAGGGACTTCGTCGAGAGTGCAGCCGGCCATCCCGAGCTGGCCGCCGCCCGCACCGTGCTGGCCACCGCACTCGCCGACGTGCGGGCCATGGTCGCGACGCTGACGGGCTACTACGTCGCGGCGAGCAACGAGCCGTCCGAGGTCTATCGCGTTGGCCTACAGTCGGTACCGTTCCTGCTCGCCGTCGGTGACCTGCTGATCGGCTGGCTGCTGCTGTGGCACGCCGAGATTGCCTCGTCAGCGCTGGCCGGGCAGCCCGGCGATCGCGACCGTGCCTTCTACCGCGGAAAGGTCACCGCAGCAACGTTCTTCGCGATGAACGTGCTGCCGCGTCTCGGTGCCGACCGACGCGCCATCGACACCACCGAGCTGGCGGCGATGGAGCTGGCGGAGGAGGCCTTCTAGCCCAGCGAGCTACGGCGTGTAGCCGAACGGCAGCAGCACGCTCTTGGACTCGCAGTACGCCTCGATGCCCTCGGGGCCGTTCTCGCGACCGATGCCCGAGTTCTTGTAACCGCCGAACGGTGCGCCCGGGTCGAAGGCGTACATGTTGACCGCATAGGTGCCGGTGCGAATCTTCTTCGCGATCTCCAGCGCCTTCGGGAAGTCGGTGGTGTACACGCTGCCCGCCAGCCCGTAGGCAGAGTCGTTGGCGATGCGCACCGCGTCGTCCTCGTCGTCGAACGGGATCACCGCGAGCACGGGCCCGAAGATCTCCTCCTGGGCGATGGTCATCGAGTTGTCCACGTCGGCGAACACCGTCGGCTCGACGAACCAGCCGCCGTCGAGGCCCTCAGGGCGACCGCCGCCGGTGACGATGCGGGCGCCTTCCTCGACGCCCTTCTTGATGTAGCCCTCGACGCGCTCGCGCTGCCTCTCGGAGATCAGCGGGCCGATCATGGCGCCGGCGTCGTCGGGCAGGCCGATCGGCATCGCGGCCACGGCGGCGGACAGCTTCTCCACCACTTCGTCGTAGCGCGACCGCGGCGCCAGGATGCGGGTCTGGCCCACGCAGGCCTGGCCGCAGTTCATCAGCCCGGAGAAGACCAGCATCGGGAGCGTCGAATCCAGGTCGGCGTCCTCGAGGATGATGGCGGCTGACTTGCCACCCAGTTCCAGGGTGCAGGCCTTGAGATTCTCGGCCGCGATCTTGGCGACCTCCTTGCCGACGCCCGAGCTGCCGGTGAAGGTGTACTTGTCCAGCAGCGGGTTGGCGGTCAGCGCGCGTCCGGTCTCGGCACCGCCGGGCACGATGGACAGCACGCCTTCGGGCAGTCCGGCCTCGGCGAACATCTCGGCCATCGCGAACACCGACAGCGGCGTCTCGGCGGCGGGCTTCAGCACGACGGTGCAGCCGGCCAACAGGGCGGGGCCCAGCTTGTTGGCGGCGAGGAAGAACGGGACGTTCCACGCGGTGACCGCGCCGACGACGCCGATGGGCTCCTTGAGCACCAGGGTCTGGCCGTAGATGCCGTCGCGGATGTCCTCCCAGGTGAACTTGTCGGCAGCACCGACGTAGAAATTGAACGACGACATCGCGGCGCCGTACTGCATCATGTCGACGATGGTCGGCGGCTGTCCCGTCTCGGCGGCGAGCAGGAACTTCAGCTCGTCGGCACGCTCCTCCATGAGCTTGACCGCGGCCCCGAGGACGGCGGCGCGCTCAGCGGGTGAGGTGTGCGGCCACGGGCCCTCGTCGAACGCCTTGCGCGCGGCGATGCAGGCGGCGTCGACGTCGGCCGCCGAGGCCATCGGCACCTTGCCGACGAGCTCGCCGGTGGCGGGCGAATGCACTTCGATGACCTCGGACGTGGCCGGCTCGACCCACTTGCCACCGATGAACAGCTTGTCCCACTGGGTGTTGAAAGCGGATGTCTTGAGGGCCGTGCTCTGTGTCATGGCCGTCACATTACCCACCGAACCGTCACACGAGAACCTGTTGCAGTTCTCGTATTCACGACGGTTGCAACACCAGCACCAGATTGCTGACCAGAAACTCCCGCAGCAGGGGCACCCGCGTCATCCACCACGCCCATCGCGGGTGGTAGCGGGGAAATGCGGCGATCAGCATCCCGGTGCTCCGGGCCCAGTCCAGCCCGTCGGCGGCCGACACCGCGAACAACGACGAGCCGTAGTCATTCTTAGGGCGATGACCGTGTCTGCGGGCGTACCGCTCGGCCGCCCGGGCACCGCCGAGATAGTGCGCCAACCCCATCTCGTGGCCGCCGAACGGACCGAGCCACACGGTGTAGGACAGCACGACGAGCCCGCCGGGCCTGGTCACCCGCAGCATCTCGCGGCCCATCCGCCATGGATCCCGGACGTGCTCGGCGACGTTGGAGGACAGGCAGAGGTCGACGCTGTCGTCGGCGAACGGCAGCGCCATGCCCGAGGCCCGGACGAACGTGCCGTTGCCCCGCTCCCCGGCCGGGCCGGCATGCATTTCCGAGGCATCCGGCTCGACGCCCACGTACTCCACGCCGGCTTCCTCGAAGGCGGTCGCGAAGTAACCGGGGCCGCCGCCGACGTCGAGCAGCGTGCGGCCCGTCGGCGCGGTGCCGTGGGTCGCCGTCCACAGCGAGGTGACCATGGCGACGGTGTCGGCGGCCAGCGCACCGTAGAACCGGGCCGGATCGCGCTGTTCGAAGCGGAACTCGCCGAGCAGTCGGACCGAGCGACCGAGGGTTGCCCGGCGGGCGAGGAGACGGGTAGCACGCACAGCCCGACTCTATCCAGCGCCGAGTGGCTAGTTATGTCACGCAAAACGGCCAGAACCGTGCGACAAGTGGCCACTCGCGCGGGGTTTAAGCTGGCCGCAATGTCCATCCACTCCGTGCTCCTGCTGTGCTGGCGCGACACCGGCCACCCGCAGGGCGGCGGTAGCGAGACCTACCTGCAGCGGATCGGCAGTCAACTGGCGGCCGACGGCGTCGACGTGACGCTGCGCACCGCCCGCTACCCCGGGGCTCCGCGACGCGAGGTGCTCGACGGCGTCACGATCAGCCGCGGTGGCGGCCGCTACGGCGTCTACGTCCTGGCGGGACTGGCGATGCTGGGGGCGCGCGTCGGGCTCGGGCCGTTGCGGCGGGTGCGGCCGGACGTGGTGATCGACAGCCAGAACGGCATCCCGTTCCTGGCGCGACTGGCGTTCGGGCGGCGGTCGGTGGTCCTGGTTCACCACTGCCACCGCGAGCAGTGGCCCGTCGCAGGCCCACTGCTGAGTCGGATCGGCTGGTTCGTCGAGGCCACGCTGTCGCCGCGCCTGCACCGCGAGAACCAGTACGTCACGGTGTCGCTGCCCTCGGCGCGCGATCTCGCCGACCTCGGCGTGGATCCGGAGCGCGTCGCCGTGGTGCGCAATGGGTTGGACGAGGCACCCGCCGATACGTTGACGGCGCCACGGTCGGAGACGCCGCGGGTGGCGGTCCTGTCGCGGCTGGTGCCGCACAAGCAGATCGAGGACGTTCTCGACGCCGTCGCCGAGCTGGCACCGCTGATGCCGGATCTGCGCCTCGACGTCGTCGGCGGCGGCTGGTGGCACGAACGCCTCGTCGAGCATGCCGCGCAGCTGGGGATCACCGATCTCGTCGTCTTCCACGGCCATGTCGATGACCGCACCAAACATGAGGTGCTGCAACGGTGTTGGGTGCACGTCCTGCCCTCGCGCAAGGAAGGCTGGGGGCTGGCGGTCACCGAGGCGGCTCAGCACGCCGTGCCGACCATCGGTTACCGGTCCTCCGGCGGGTTGACCGACTCCATCGTCGACGGCGTCACCGGACTGCTGGTCGACGACCATGCCGAGCTGGTGGCCCGGCTGGAGCGGTTGCTGTCCGACGAGGTGCTGCGCGAACAGCTCGGCGCGAAGGCTCAGGCCCGCAGTGGTGACTTCTCCTGGCGCCAGAGCACCGACGCAATGCGCGTCGTCCTCGACTCAGTGGTCGACGGCCGGCTGGTTGGCGGCGTGGTCTGACGCCTGTGGATCGGCAGGTGGCGGTGTTGGTGTGCCACCGATGAGGTCATCCCAGTGTCGCCGCACGGGCGCCCACCGACGGTCGAACGCGGCGGCCCGCCGCTGCGCCCTGGCCTTCTTGCGCGGACTGTAGCGCCAGCGCGCCCACGGTGACGTCGGACGGGCCAGCCGTACGGCGGCCACCCACGCGATGGGGGACAAGAACACGCCGAGCAGCGCGGTGGGGTACTTGCCCTTCAGCGCCGTGATCGCGACCAGCACGAAGTTCGCGAGCAGCACCCCGACGGCCGCATACCGGAACGCCGCGATGTCGGGCGGCAGATCGCGGACCTGGACCGGGGACACCCCGACCGTCGCCAGCCCGACGCAGGCGCCCGCCAACGTCACGACGTTCACCGACAGCTGGCCCTCCTGGGACCAGTACACGTCCTGCAGCCGGAAGATCATCGCGAACTCGTCGAGCACCAGCGAGGCGCCGACGCCGACCAGCAGCGCGGCGAGATAGGTCCACACCGACAGCGGCGGTGAGCCGACCCCGGTGAAGCCGCCGACGATGAGCAGCACCACCCCCGGCGTGGAGTGGTGCATGTGCACCCCACCGCTGCTGACATCGTGGAACGGACCCTTGCCCGCCCGAATGAGGCGCGTGATGGTGCGCGTGGTCAGGAAGGTTACGACGAACGCGGTGAAGCTGAGCAGCAGCGGGCCCTTGTAGCCGTCCACGACATCGGCCTGCCACCACGTGTTCAGCCAACTCATGGCGCCTAGTAGACCGCACCTCGGCGACGCCGTGTGATTGCCGCGGCGATCATGCCGACCGCACCGGCGAGAAGGGACGCCAGCCAGACCAGGTGCGCGGCGATCACGAGGCCGCGGTGCGAGGCCGCGGGGTGCTCGCCACCGACCCGGTAGACGGTGAGGTCGTCGGCGGCGAACGCGACGGGCAAATCGAGTCGCGGCTCGCCACCCTCCACGACGACCCAGCCGACGCCCGCCCTGGCGAGTTCGTCGACACCCGCCCCGTTCTGCACCAGCCGTTCCACCTCTCGTGCGCGCCGACCCTCGCCGGGCACCGTCTGCCCGCCGATGTTCAGGTCGCCGGTGGTCAGGACGTCGGCGGACACCCACCGCGGCAGGGGATCGAGCACGGGCGCGGCGCCCGCCCACGGGTACTGGCGCATGCTGTCGGGGGGGAGCACCGCAACGGGGCCGGGGACGGCGTCGATGAGCGCCGCCGCGGCCGGCCAGGCGGACGGGTAGCGCACGGACGTCACCTTGCCGCCGACGCCCCACGCCAGGTCGGGCAGCACGACCACCAGCGCCAGGCAGCACACCGCCGCGGTGACGACGCCCGGTATCCGGCGCTGCAGCGTGACGACCGCCGCGGCGCCGGCCAGCGCATAGCCCGGCACCGCCAGGGCGACCCACTTCTGAGCGTCGCGCAGCACCCCGAGGCCCGGCACCGCCCGGAGGAGCGCCTCGACGGCGGCCAAGCCGGGGCCCGTCGCCATCAGGGCGGGCGCCAGCACCGCGACCGCCGCGAGGATCAGAAGCGGCCGCGCGGCGGGTCGACGCACCGCCGTGGGCAGCCCCGCCACGACCACCATCAGCAGGACGGCGGTCGCGACGATCGCGAAGAGCGTTGTCCGCGTTGCGGGTACGGCCTCACCGTTCCAAATCCCACCGAGACCCGCCAGGCTGAGGAGGGTGCCGAGTCCCGGCTCGGCCCTGGCGGCGAACTCGGTCACCCCGGCAGCCTGGGTCGACGACAGCGAGCCCGCCAACATGGGCGCGACGAGCCACGGCAGCGCGCCGAGGACCGCCGCGCCGAGCGAGGCCGCTGCGCACACCCGCCGCGAGCGGCCCGCGCCGGGGGCGACGCACGTCACCAAGGCCACGGTCGCCGCGAGCATCAGCCCGGTCGGCGTCAGCCCGGCCAGCGCGGTCCAGAACAACACGGGCCACCACGGCCCTCCGGAACCCATCCGCAGCACCGCCACCGCCACCCAGGGCAGGCAGCCGTACCCCACCAGAAGGCTCCAGTGACCCTGCAGGAGTCGTTCGGCGACATAGGGATTCCACACCGCGAGCGTCGCGGCCACGAACTGGCCGGGCAGTCCGGCGTCGGATACCACCTCGGCCGCCAGCCGGGCCGCCCCCCAGCCCGCGAGCCACAGGCCCGCGATCAGTAGCAGCTTGACGATGACGCCGCCGTCGACGACGTGCGAGGCCAGCGCGATCGCGAAGTCCTGCGGCAGGGCCCGTGGCGCCGCCTCGGTGAGGCCCAACGCGGCATCGGTCAGATGCGAACGCGGCGTGGACACCGCATCGCGCAGCAGCAGATAGCCGGGTTTCAGCAGCGGCGCGGTCACCGCCAGGGCCAGTGCCAGCGCGTATGCCGGCACGGCCCACCGGGCCGGAGCGAAGCGACCGGGGGTTGGTTTCCGACGAATCCGGACGATCAGACCGGTCGGTCCGGCGGCAGGTCCGACGGTCTCTGCGTGGGGATCTTCTCGGTCGCGGCCTCCGCGGCGGGCATCGGCCCGGTATCGCTGGGTCGACGGCCGAAGAACCCGTGGCCGGTGTCGTCCAGCCCCGGATCGATCAGCGCCGACTCGGTGCGCAGCGTGAACGATCCGAGCAGCACACCACCGACCAGGAACACCAGCCCGAGCGCGGTGAAGGTGATCGGCAGGATCCTGCCCCACAGTGCGACCACGTCACCCTCGGAACGCGCGCTGGCGACCTGCGACTCGACGGTCTGTTCGGTCGAGGTGACCTTGTAGTCGGCGAACGTCACCTCGGGCCGGAGGGCGTCGCGGGCGTAGTAGTGGTACCCGTGCTCCTCGGCCTTCACGATGGTGCCGGACACCGGGTCCACCCAGAAGGTGCGCTCCGCCGCGTAGTAGCGGGTCATCGTGATCTGCTCTTCTGGGTCGCCGGGCAGGCCCCACAGCTCGGCCCGCGCGGAGACCACACTGTCCGCATCGTCGCCGTAGAGCGAGGCGTACTTGATGGGTTCGACGAGCTTGCCCGCGGAGTCGTAGCCGACGTTTTGGGTGAATCGGAAGGTGTTCAGACCGTTGACGTCTTCTTCACCGTCGTAGTTGGCGTCGTACGCCTTCTGCGCGATCGGGTCGAAGTACGGGTAGGTCTTCTTCTCGGTGTCGAACGGGAACCGGTAGGCCAGCCCCTCGTGCGGCAGCGCGACGTTGGTCGGCGGCTGCGGGTCATCGATGCTGCGGGGCTTCTGCACCGAGCCGCCCGGGTTGGTGTCGCTGGACACGGCCAACGCGGTCCTGCGGTCCACGGTGACGGTGTCGACGAGGGCCAGCAGCAGCCCGTTGTCCTGCTGCCTGTCGGTCCGGCGCAACGTGTTGCCTACCTGCAGGGTGACGACGTCGGCGTTGGACGGGGCCTCGACGCTGATCTGCTGCTGGTAGGAGACGGGCGCATTCCGATCCACGACGAACTTCTGCGTGTTCAGCGAGGCGGGGTCGAACACGGTTCCGGTACCGTCGCTGACCAGCGTGGTGTCGATGTCGAGCGGGATCTTGGCGATCTTGCCCTCGGTGTACGTGGACAGCAGCAGGGCTGCGATCAATAGAGCGGCACCGAGTCCCATGAGCCCGCACGCCGCTATACGCAGCGCCACAGCGCGGTTCAAACCGTGCCTCCTTCTCGTCGAGAGACGACTCCACTCAGGCCGTCACCTGCCTCGAAGGCAGCTGGGGCAAACCTGCTCGACCCTAACAGCCCGACGAAGAGGCCGGTGCTGAGTACGAGGCCATGGGGCACACTGGGCCGGGTGAGCGACGCGGGAAGTGTGTCCGGCACGCGTAGCTTTCTGCCCGCTGTCGAGGGCATGCGGGCGTGTGCAGCCATCGGCGTGGTCATCACCCATGTCGGCTTCCAGACCGGGCACACCACGTGGAGCACGGGACGCCTGCTGGGGCGTTTCGACCTGGCGGTCGCGGTGTTCTTCGCGCTGTCGGGCTTCCTGCTGTGGCGCGGCCACGCCGCGGCCGCGCGCGGTCTGCGGCATGCGCCACCGACGGGCCACTATCTGCGGTCCCGCATCGTGCGCATCATGCCCGGCTATCTGGTGGCCGTGGTGGTGATCCTGACCTTGTTCCCCGACGCCAACGCCGACCTGACGGTGTGGTTGGCCAACCTGACGCTGACGCAGATCTACGTGCCGTTGACCCTGACGTCCGGGCTGACGCAGATGTGGAGCCTCTCGGTGGAGGTGAGCTTCTATCTGGCGCTGCCGTTCCTGGCGCTGTTGGCGCGACGGCTGCCGGTACGGGCGCGGATTCCCGCGATCGTCGTCGTCGCCCTGGCCAGTTTCGCCTGGGGACTGATCCCGTTCTCGGTGCCGTTCGGCGTCAACCCGTTGACGTGGCCGCCCGCGTTCTTCTCCTGGTTCGCCGCGGGCATGCTGATCGCCGAACTGACCGTCAGCCCGGTGGGATGGGCGCACCGTCTGGCCCGGCGTCGCGTCCTGATGGCGATCATCGCGCTGGGTGCCTTCGGTCTGGCCGCCTCACCGCTGGCCGGCCCCGCCGGTCTGGCCCCGGGCACGCTGGGGCAGTTCCTGATCAAGGTGTCGATGGGCGCGGTGGTGGCGGGGGCGTTGCTCGCGCCGCTGGTGCTCGACCGGCCGGACACGCCGCACCGCATTCTCGGCAGCACGGCGATGGTGACGCTCGGGCGGTGGTCCTACGGGCTGTTCGTCTGGCACCTGGCCGCGCTGGCGATGGTCTTCCCCGTCATCGGGGAGTTTCCGTTCAACGGACACATGCCGGTGGTGCTGGCGCTGACGCTGGTGTTCGGTTTCGCCATCGCGGCGGTGAGCTACGCGCTGGTGGAGTCACCGTGTCGTAATGCGTTGCGGCGCTGGGAGAGGCGCTACGCCATCTCCCCGCTCGACAGCTCGGTCACCGACTCGCCCGAGCCTGCCGTCGCGCGCTAGCCCGATGGCGCGGCCCGCGCGTTGGCGTCGACCCCGTCAGTAGCCGCCCTGGGTGGCGAAGATCCTGCGGGGATTGTCGACGAGCATCGTGGTGATCTGCTCGTCGGTCACACCGCGTCGTCGCAGCGCGGGAAGCACGTCATCGTGAATGTGCAGGTAGTGCCAGTTGGGCAGCGCCACCGGCAGCGTCTCCTCGGGAAGCGCATCGAAATAGCAAGAGGCATCATGGGATAACACCATCTTGTCGGCGTGACCCCGTTCGCACATCGTCGCCACGGTGTTGACGCGATCCTCCGTGGACAGGAACGCATCCACTCCGAAGCGGTCCATGCCGAGGTAGGAACCCCCGGCGATCAGCTCCTCGAGGTAGGCGATGTCGGTGGTGTCACCGCTGTGGCCGATGATCACCCGGGTCGGGTCGACACCCTCCTCGGCGAAGATCCGCTGCTGCTCGAGACCGCGTCGGGTCGCCGCGTGGGTGTGGGTGGAGATCGGCACACCGGTCTGACGGTGCGCCTGCGCGACCGCGCGCAGGACACGTTCGACACCCGGCGTCACCCCCGGCCTGTCGGTGGCGCACTTGAGGATCGCCGCCTTCACACCGGTATCGGCGATGCCGTGCTCGATGTCGCGAACGAACATGTCCGTCATGATCTCCGGGCCGCCGAGCGCTGCGCCTGGCCCCAGATAGTGGAAGTACATCGGGAGGTCGTTGAAGGTGTACAGGCCGGTGGCGACGACGATGTTCAGTTCGGTCGCCGCGGCGATCCGCGCGATGCGAGGGATGTAGCGCCCGAGGCCGATCACGGTCAGGTCGACGATCGTGTCGACGCCGCGGGACTTGAGCTCGTCGAGCCGCACGATCGCGTCCGCTTCGCGCTTGGCGCCGTCACCCCAACCCTCGGGATAGTTCTCCGTGATCTCCGTGGTCATCATGAACACGTGCTCGTGCATGAGTGTCACACCGAGGTGGCCGACGTCGATGGCGCCGCGGGCGGTGTTGAGGAGGGGCACTCACTCGATGTTAGGGACGATCTTGCGCGCCGCAGGCGAAATGGGCACCACCGACGCCGCGAGCGCGGCCACCGAGATCAACGCCACCAGTTGGACGCCCCACGCATGCCCGAGGTAGCCGTCGACCGATCGCCACGGGTGACTGCTCAGCACGGCACCGGCGAGGATCAGCCCGCCTGCCGACGTGGCGAGCACGGCGCGGTCCGAGATCACCGGTCTCGACCGCAGCAGGTACCGCCATCCGACGGCAGCGCCGACGACGACGACGCCCACGAACCCGGAGATCAGGAAGCCCACCGCCAGCACCGCCGCGGCCGCGCCCAGTGGTCCCGGTCGCCACGGCTCGGCGGCGTCCAGCGGCGCGCGGTCCCGGCGGACGGGAACGAAGGCGAGCAGCAGCAGCAGGGGTAGTAGCGCCAGCCCCCCGAAGAGGCCGACGCGGTAGGTGGTGTTGGACGCGAAGTCGAGCGTGACGGCGCCCGACGTGCCGGCGGGCAGGACCCAACCCTGCTGCCAGCCGTTGACCGTGACGGGCTTCAGCACCGTGCCGTCGGCCGTCTCCGCGGTCCAGCCGGGGTTGATGCTCTCGGGCACCACCAGCACCCGCTCCGCGTCGGCGGCGGTCACGTCGACCTCGCGGTGATCGGCCTGCCATCGTGTCGTCTGCGTAGGAGTCATTGGGGCGCTGGGTAATCCAGCTGCGAGGGGACCGGCCAGCTGTACCCCGTCGGCGATGAACGCGGGACCTGGGCTGATCACCAGCTCCTGCTCACCGGCGGGCAACGCGATGGTCGGCGCTCCACAGGGCCTGGCCGGTACCGGGTCACCGTCGAGAAGGGCGCCGACGGTGGTGGTCAGCGAGGTTTGGATGAACTGGCCCGCGACGCCGATGATCGGGCCCTTGCCGCAGGGCAGGTCGATCGCACGGTCGCGGTTGCGCGCCGGGTCGGGGGCGGCGATCGGGTCGCCGCGACCGTCCAGTGCGGTGACCTCGGCCAGCCCCGGCGGCTTCACCTGGTCGAAACCCAGTGCGGTGCGGTCGATGACGTCGTTCCAGTCGAGGATGGAGATCGTGACGGTGTCGGTGACCCGCGGATGCAGCCGCACGGTCTGCGGCCCGTCGGTCGTCAATGGTCGCACCTGCGGACCGTCGCCCAGATCGATCGCGACCAGCGTCGGGTGGGCGGGCAACTCCGCAGCACTGGGCGTCAACCGCAGGGCGGCGACGTCCGTCGGGCGGGGGAGTTTCAGCGTCAGGTTGCCCGCGGTGCGATGCTGCACGATGTTCTGGGGCGCAGTCCACGAGGTCCGCGGGTCGCCATCGCTTGCGGCGTAGGCGGATCCGAGCACGTCGATCAGATCGGCGTCACCGCCGGCTCTCGCCGTGCCGGGTTCGGCGATCAGGTCGGCCAGGTTGGGCCCCTGCCGAGCGCGCACCCACACCGTGGGTGCCACGGCCATGGCCTCCGGTACCGACAGCGTGCGACTGAGGTTCACCGGTTCCTCGGGGGTGAGCGCCATGGTCGCGGCGCAGCGGACCGCGTCGGGTCCGTCCGCGCAGCCCGGCCGCCCGAGCAGCTCTGAGCCAAGATCCCACTGTGCGACAGCCGAACCCGGTGGTGGCGGCGGGACGTAGACGGTATGCCGAAGGCTGACCGGCTGGGCGAAACCCGACGCGTCGTACTGGGTGATGGTGAAATCGGTGATGCCGAACTGGACGCCGGGGGAGCCGTCGTCGGTGTCCGCCGCCGTGAATCGCACCCAGGGCGTCTCGCCCATCGGGAGGGCGGCCGACAACGGCTTGCCCGCCTGGTCGAAGCGCAGGGTGCTGGTCCCGGTCGCGGTGGAGACCTCGATGCGCCGCACCTGCGCCCCAACCGCGGTGGCGCTCGGGGTGATGGAGATCGCGGCGTTGGCGATGGGATGGTCGAAGTCGACCTGAAGCCATTGCCCCACAGCCGCTTGCAGTGAGTTGGACACCCAGCTGGTTGCGGGGTCGCCATCGATGGCCGCCGCCGCCCCCGTCGCGGGCGCGACGTACGGCAACGCGGTCGAATCCGCCGCCGAGCTGGACACCGACAGCCTGCCGCCCGGCCACCCACCGTAGACGGGTTCGACGCCACCGGCGGGATAGTCCATCACCCGGTTGTACGTATTCCGTGAATCCCCTTGCGCGCGAATGGCTGACGAGTGGTCGTCGACCCGGCCGTAGTCGGTTTCCCGGGCGACCGGCGAATCAGTGACCGTGACGACGGGCGCGGGCAAACCGGCGGCTTGGGCGTCGGCGGTCAGCACCATGGGACCGAGCGGGGGCTGGCCCAGCAGCCGGCGGCGTTCGTCGATGCGGAGCAACGCCTCTGGGCCGCCGTCGACGCGGGCCATCGCACCTGCGTCGGTCAGGTAGGGGCGCAACGGCTTGGCGCCGTCGACGCGGTAGATCTCGATTGCCGGATAGCGCGGCCGCAGCCCGCTGTCGGTGATGAAGCCCGCCAGGGTGCCCGGCCCGACGGAATCACCGAACTGCGCGACCCTCGTCAGCCCGGGTGAACCGTCGACGACGCGGTGCACCAGCAGCGGGCGGGCTGACCGTGACGTCTCCGGATCCAGGTCGTTGCGCACGACGAGGTACGAAATGCCCTGTCGGACAAGCGTGTCGGCGAGGCCGGCGGATGGTCTGCCCGCCGCGAACAGGCGCTGCACCGAGTCCAGCGCGCGGATGGTCTTCGGCGGGGTCAACGGAATCGAGTCACGCACGCCCCACGGACTGTCGCCCAGTACCTGCAGCGGCTCATCGTGGCTGTTCCCCCACACCTGCGTGGCGAACGGCGCGCCGGGCACCACCAGCACGCGACCGGTCGGCTGATCCTGCTCGTCGAGCCAGTCGGCGGCGTCGTGCCAGTACTGGGGTATCGCGGTGAACGTGCCGGGCGGAGTCAGTCGCGCGGTCCACGCCAACGACGTGGCCACGGTGAGCGCGACCAGGACGACGGCGCCCACAGCGACCCGTTTGTCGCGTTCGGGATGGGCCAGCGCAGCCAGCCATACGGGCCTCGGCACGCTGCCCGGGAGCGGCACGCGACTCAGCAGATGCGCGATGCCCAGCACCAGCGGCAGCCGGATCAGCGGCTCCAGCTTGTGCACATTGCGCAGCGGGGTGCCGGAGCCGTCGAGGAAGGCCTGCACGTCCTGGGCGAACGGACTCCCCAGACCGCCGGAGTAGCCGACGGCCAACAGGCTGAGACCGATGAGCAGGATGGCGATCAGTCGGCCGCGTGCGGGCATCGTCCGCAGCGCCAGCCCGGCCATTCCAGCGGCGGCCACGAGCGTGGTGGCGAGCACGGCGACCGACCCCGTGACGAGCGACGCCCCGGCGGTGGCGTTCGGCGCGACGAACGGCGTCCAGCTGTACGTACCCCTCAACACCTCCACCAGCGACAACCACTGCGTCGTGACACCGGAGGATTCGATGAAGTCGAGGAATGGCGGGCTGATCCGGCCGAGCATGACCAGCGCCACCAGCCACCAGGTGACCGCGAGCACCCCGGACAGCGCCCACCACGCCGTGAACCGCCACCACAGTTTGTTCGGGCGATGGGCCGCCCACCAGATCAGCGCCGCCAGGCAGGCCGTCAGCGTGGCGACCGCGTTGACGGCGCCCATCAGCGCGACGGCCAGCCCGGATCTGGCCGCCAGTAGGCGCACCGAGCCCGATCCCCTCAACGCCAGGATCACCGGAAGCAGCACCCACGGAGCCAGCATCATCGGCAAGGTCTCCGACGAGATGGCGCCGAGCGTGGTCAGCACTCGCGGTGACAGGGTGAACGCGAGTGCCGCAACGACCCGCGAGCTCGTGGTGCCGACGCCGAGCGCCTCGGCCAGTCGGATGATGCCCCAGAATCCGACGATCAGCAGCAGTGCCCACCACAGTCGCTGCGTCACCCAGCCCGGAAGCCCGATGACGTCCCCGGCCAGGAAGAACGCACCGTGCGGGAAGAGGTAGCCGTAGGCCTGGTTCTGCGACTGCCCGAACGGCAGGTCGCTGTTCCACAGATTGCCCGCCCTGGCGAGGAATCGCAGCGGGTTCGCGGTCAGGTCAAGCTTGGTGTCGGGGGAGATCTGCCCGGGTGACTGAGCGAAGGTCAGCGCAAGGGCGATGGCTCCGACGAGCCACAACCAGCGACGGCTCAGAGGTGTGGCGACCGGGGAGTTGGGTTCGGCAGGCAGGAGCGTAGCGACCTGGGAGCTAGGTCCGGTCGCCGTACTCGACCCTGTTGAGCACGGACGACCCCGGGTCACCCGCCTGCAGCGGAGGCTTCGTGTCCTGTTGCACCATCAGCGTCACCCCGAAGACGGCGGCGGCGCCCAGCAACAGGCCGACGACGATGCTGGCCGCTGCGGGCAAGAGGAACCGTTCCACCTGGCCACGGTAGCACCCGGCCGCGGGCCGGCCGTCAGTAGAGGACGACGACGGCGTCCCGTCCGCCGCGACAGGTGATCCATGGTTCCGCGCCCTCGGCCGCGCAGGTGACGAAGAAATCGTTGCCGACGCAGGCGGCACCCTCGCCGCAGGGGATCGCCCCGGCCGCGACGACGGAGCGTGGTTCGCGTCCGGGGTCGGCGGCATCCCAGTATGCCTTCAGCACGCTGCCGACGAAGAAGCACGTCGCCGATGAGCTGCCGCGTACCCCCTGGCTGGCCCATCCCCCCTGACCGGTGACCTGAAAGCCGCCCTCGCACTCCTCACCGGTCGGATCGGCGCCCCGGACCGACGCGGGCCTGGGCCTGCCGCCCACCCCGGTCGTGGCGGCCTCCTCGGGTGCCGGCTGTGCGCTGCTCGACGGCGGCGGCGGGGCGGCGGTCGGACGCGCGGGCTCGTCACTCCCACCGCGGGCAACGACCACGACCAGCACGACGATCAGGGCGACGAGCGCGGCCACCCCGGTCAATGCCCACAGCCGGCCCCACCGCGTGGGGTCGTCGTCCTCGTCTTCGTAGGCGTCCTCGTCCTCGGCCACGTCGGGGTCGGGGTTGGGGTCGGACAATTGAGCTGCCGCCATCGTCGGGGCGAACTCGGGTTCGACCTCCCCGTCGAATTCGGCATCCGGACCGGGCTCCTCCGCCGACCAGGCTGCGACGAAGACCTCGGGCAGGCCCGAACCCGTCGTCGGATTCGCCAGGTGTTCGGTCGGGGCGTGAGCCGCGGGGTCGACGACGCGTTGCGCCAGCGTGGCGGCCGTCGCGACGTCCCGCAGTGCGGCCGCGAAGTCCAGGCATGCGCCGAACCGGTCGCGAGGGTCGGCCGCCATCGCCCGCAGCAGGGCGGGATCGAACGCGGCGAGATCCTGGCGGGTGTCGGCGAGCGGGGCCAGCGGCTTGGGGAAGGTGTTCTCCTCCGGCGGTGATCCGCTCAGCAGGTGATAGGCGGTCGCGGCGAGGCCGTACTGGTCGGCCCCGCCGTCGGTGTCCTCGACGGTGCGTGAAATTCCGAAGTCCGTCAACAGGACTCGGCGTCGTGGGTCTCCGCTGAGCAGGATGCTGCCCGCCGAGACGTCGCCGTGCACCGTGTGCCGGCCGTGGGCGTAGTCCAGCGCGTCGGCGATCGCCGTGACGATGTCGAGGACCTGGTCGGCGGGCAGGCCGGTGTCGTACCTGTCCCGCAGCAGCGCGCCGGCGTCGGTGCCGTCGACGTAATCCATCGCCAGCCACAGCCGGCCGCCGTGTTCGCCGTGGTCGTGCACGCCGACGATGTGCGGGTGCCACAGCGTCGCGGCCATGTCGGCGTGCCGGCGGAACCTGGCGCGGAACCCCTCGTTCGCCGACGTCGAGGCGGGCAGCACCCGCAGGGCATCCTGGCGCAGCGTCCGCGGATGTGCTGTCAGGTAAACCTCGCCGTTGGTGCCCGCGCTCAGCAGCCGGACCACTGTGTAGCCCGCGAACACGTCTCCGGATCGCAGCGGCATACGCGCGAGGTTACTCAGCACGCCCGCGAGCACCTCGGACGCTGCGCGCTACGATTCGGCCCATGTCGCTGGGCCGTAACTCGAAGGATGACTCCGTCCCCACCGGTCAGCGATCCACCATCGCGTCGATCGTGCTCGCGGTGCTCGCCATCGTCGCCGTCGTGGTGGCGGGCGTGTACTTCGTCAAGCACCGCGGCGCGTCGGCCGACGGCCCGGAAGCTGCCGCCACCGATGGCGCCGCAACCAGTTCCGCGCCCTTGCCACCACCGGAGGCGCCTGCCTGCGGTGAGGGTGACGCTCTTCTCGCGGCCATGTCCACGCGCGACAAGTTGGCGCAACTGCTGATGGTCGGTGTCACGGGCGCCGACGACGCGCGCGCGGTCGTGGCCAACGAGCACGTCGGCGGCATCATGATCGGCAGCTGGACCGACCTCACCATGCTCGGCGATCCCCTCAAGGGCATCGCCGCCACGGCAAGCCCGCTGCCCCTGGCGGTCAGCACCGACGAGGAGGGCGGTCGCGTCTCACGGCTCAAGAGCCTCATCGGGGTCCAGGAATCGGCGCGCGTCCTCGGCCAGACGGTGACCGCTCAGCAGGTGCACGACATCGCGCTGGCGCGCGGCCGGGCGATGAAGGAGCTGGGCATCACCGTCGACTTCGCGCCCGTCGTCGACGTCTCCGATCAGGACGACGACACCGTGATCGGTGACCGCTCGTTCAGTGCCGACCCCGCCATGGTCACCGAGTACGCCGGGGCCTATGCCCGCGGGCTCCTGGAAGCGGGAATCACGCCGGTGCTCAAGCACTTTCCCGGTCACGGCCACGCGTCGGGCGATTCGCATCTCGGCGGCGTGGTGACACCGCCGCTCTCGGAGCTGATGACCAACGACCTGGTGCCCTACCGCCAACTGGTGCAGCTGCCCGGCACCGCGGTGATGGTCGGCCACATGCAGGTTCCCGGGCTCACCGGCGCCGACCCCGCCAGCCTCAGTGCCCCCGCCTACGACCTGCTGCGCACCGGCGGATACGACGGCCCGCCGTTCACCGGCGTGGTGTTCACCGACGACATCTCCAGCATGGGCGCCATCAACGAGCAGTACACGGTGGCCCAGGCCGCGCTGAAGGCCTTGCAGGCGGGCGCCGACATCGCCCTGTGGATCACCACCGACGAGGTCCCTGGCGTGCTCGACGCGCTCGAGGCCGCCGTCGACGGGGGCCAACTCGACGTCAAGCGGGTCGACGCCTCGGTGCTGCGAATCGCCGGGTTCAAGGGCCGGAGTCCACTCTGCGGGGGCTGATCCGGCCGCGATTGACTACCCTCGGCTGATGGCAGGTGGAACGAAGCGGTTGCCGCGCGCGGTGCGTGAGCAGCAGATGCTCGACGCCGCGGTGCAGATGTTCTCGGTGAACGGCTACCACGAGACGTCCATGGACGCGATCGCCGCGCAGGCCGAGATCTCCAAGCCGATGCTGTACCTCTACTACGGCTCCAAGGAAGAACTGTTCGGCGCGTGCCTCGATCGGGAGCTGGGCAGGTTCGTGGACACGGTGCGCGCCGACATCGACTTCACGCAGAGCCCGAAGGACCTCCTGCGCACCGCGGTGGTGGCGTTCCTGTCCTACATCGACACCAACCGGGCGTCCTGGATGGTGCTCTATACGCAGGCCACCAGCAGCCAGGCGTTCGCGCACACGGTGCGCGAAGGTCGTGAGCGCATGATCGACCTCGTCGGCAGGCTGCTGCAGTCCGGTACGCGAAATCCCGAGCCGGACACCGACTTCGACATGACAGCCGTCGCCCTGGTGGGTGCGGGGGAGGCCGTCGCGACCAGGGTCAGCACCGGTGACGCAGAGGTGCACGAGGCTGCCGAGTTGATGATCAACCTGTTCTGGCGCGGTCTGAAGGGCAGACCTGCCGATACCCAGGCGGTACCCGCAGCCACCGCATAGCCTTCCGCCCGTGAGCGTCCAAGCGACAGCGGCAACCGGGCCGCGGCCCGATCGCCTGATCAGGCGCAGCCTCGAGATGCTCCCCGCGGTCCGCGGCTCGATCCTGGCGCTTCTCGTCGTCGGCATCGTCGCGTCGGCATTGCCGTACGTCTCGGCGGCCGCGTTCGGACCCATGATGCAGGTCGTCGCCGATGCCGGAGCCAACGGAAACCTGACCGGGGTGTGGGACGCGCGGGGACCTCTGGTCGCGCGGGAGGACGGCCTGCTCAGTGGCGTGGCGGGTTCGGTGCCGTTCGCGGTCCTGCTGGCGGTGTGGGCCGCGGCGCTGGTGCTGACCCAGCTCATGTACCTCGTCAACGCCTGGGTCGGGACCAAGGTCGAGCGGGTCCTCGTCACGGACATCCGGCAACGCGTGCACGATCATCTCCAGACGCTGTCACTGTACTTCTTCACCGCCTCCCGCAGTGGCGCGCTGATGCAACGGGTGACGACGGAATCAGCTGGGGTGCAACGACTTCTGACCGACTGCCTGATGCCGCCGCTGATCGACACCATCGTCCTGCTGGTGGCAGTCTGCTACCTGTTGGCGCTGTCATGGCAGATGACGGTCGCCGCGCTGGTCCTCACGCCGCTGGCCCTGCTGGTGTTGAAGTACGCCGGCCGCTACGTGCAGGCTGCCGTCCGGCGCACGATGGACGCCGACCGGGCGATGGGGGCCGAGCTCGAGCAGACGATCAGCGGTATCGCCGAGATCCAGTTGTTCAACGCCCAATCGATGCGCAGCAAGCGCTTTCACGAAGTATCGGATGATGCCGCGAGGAATTCCGCGTCGGGCGTGATGTGGATGCAGGCGACGGCCAACGGGTCCCAGGTGTTCGTCGCGCTCAGCACCGTCGTGGTGCTGGTGGTGGGCATCGGGTTCAGCGCGAGCTTTGGTCTGACGTTCGCCGGGTTGATGGTCTTCGCGGGGATGGTGCCGACGTTGTTCGGTGCGGCACAACGGGTCATGGGCGCCTACACCACCTACCAGTCGGTCGCCCCCAGCGCGGCGTCGACCTACGAGTTGCTCGACACCAGGCCCACGGTGGAGGAAGCGCCGAACGCCACCGTGCTGGGCGAGGTGCACGGCAACCTCGTCTTCGAGGACGTGGCCTTCGGCTACACCCCCGAGCAGAAGGTGCTCGACGGGTTGTCGTTCTCGGTTGCCGAGGGCGAGACGGAGGCGGTGGTCGGTGGCATCGGGTCGGGCAAGTCGACCGTCTACAACCTGCTTCTGCGTTTCCTGGATCCCCAGCGGGGCCGGATCCTGCTCGACGGCCACCCCATCGACGGCGTCACCATCGCCTCCCTGCGCGACCAGGTGTCCAAACTCGCCCAGTTCCCGTTCTTCACCAAGGACACGATCCGCGAGAACATCCGACTGGCGCGCCCGACGGCCAGTGACGCGGAGGTCGAAGAGGCGTGCGAGCTGGCCAACGTCCACTCCGTGATCACCGACCCGATGAAGATGCACGACGGATACGACACGGTGGTCGACGTCCAGGTGCCCTCCGGTGGCCAGAAGCGCCTGATTGCGTTGGCGCGCTGCCTGTTGCGCAAACCCGAAGTGCTGCTGCTCGACGAACCCACCGAGAACCTCGACGCCGACCAGCGGGCCAGGTTGACCGGCGTCATCCGCGGCTATGCCCGCGACCGCACGTGCCTGGTCATCAGTCACGACATGGACTTCATCGCCGCGGTGGCCGATCGCATCCTCGTCATCGAGAACGGCCGCATCGGGCAGCAGGGCACCCACCACTCGCTGATCGCCGAGGGCGGCCTCTACAAGCGGTTGTACGAGGCGCAGAACGTCGACCCCGAGTTGGTCTACCCGCGCTAATTGCGGTGTGGTGGTTGTGGTTCGAAGGGGCTCCAAACGCTCACCGGGAGCGAGAGAGGTTGCCGTCGAAGGCATGACCCCATCATCACAGAGGGGTACGACAACTCCCGGCGACGTCTAGAGCGCGGTCACCGACGCCGTCAGGTGCGGGTAGCCCTTACTCAGATTGCGCAGCACCAACTCCCAGCCGCCGGCCACGCGATCGACGTAGAGGCCGACGCGAGCGGGTAGCAGCACCGGCTTGCCGAAGCGCACCGAGTACTCGACGGCGCTCGGAAGTTGCCCCTCAATGTTCGCCAAAACTGCTGCGGCGCTGAACATTCCGTGAGCGATCGAGGTGGGGAAACCGAACAGCTTCGCCCCGAGGGAACTGGTGTGGATCGGGTTGTGGTCACCGCCGATCGACGCGTAGTGACGGATCTGGCCGGGCGTGATGTGTAGCACCGCATTCGGCGGCGGGAGCTTCTTTCGCTTCGGCTGCTCCGGTTTCGGCTCGTCGGACAGGCTGGTCCGCTGCTGATGCAGAAAGGTCGTCACCTGGTGCCACGCCGTCTCGTTGCCGACGCTGACATCGGTGATGAGGTCCACCAGAAGGCCCTTGCGGTGCTCCCTCAGATTCTCCGCGTGCACCTCGACGCTTACCGTGTCGGTGACGGCGATGGGCCGGTACCGGGTGATGCGGTTCTCGACGTGCACCGAACCCATTGCGGCGAAGGGAAAGTCGAACCCGCTGACCAACGACATCACCGTGGGGAACGTCAACGCGAACGGGTAGGTCAGCGGAACGGCGTCAGCGAACCGCAACCCCGTCACCGCGGCGTACTCGGCGACGTTCGCCGGGTCGATCGCGATGTCGTCGACGGTGATCTTCCGGTCGGGGACGGTGTCGCCGCGCGTGACGAAGGGCAACGCGCCCGCAGCGGCCAACAGCATGTTCTTGCGCCCGCTGGGTTGTTCCATCTCACGCCCCCAACATGGCCTGGCCGCACACGCGAATCGTGTTGCCGGTGACGGCATTGCTCGCGGGGCTGGCGAAGTAGGCGATCGCCTCGGCGACGTCGACGGGCTGGCCGCCCTGATACAGCGAGTTGAGTCGACGTCCCACCTCGCGCGTGGCCAGCGGGATCGCCTCGGTCATCTTGGTTTCGATGAACCCCGGGGCGACCGCGTTGATCGTGATGTCCTTCTCGCCGAACACCGGGGCCAGGGCCTGGGTCATGCCGATCATGCCCGCCTTGGTGGCGGCGTAGTTGGTCTGGCCGCGATTGCCTGCGATGCCCGCCATGGACGAGAGCCCGATGATGCGACCGCCTCCCTCGATGCTGCCGTTGTCCACTAGGCCCTGGGCGAGTCGTTGCGGCGCAAGGAGATTGACGGCGACGACCGAATCCCAGCGGGCATCGTCCATGTTGGCCAGCAGTTTGTCGCGGGTGATGCCGGCATTGTTGACCAGCACGTCGGCATGGCCGTCATAGTGCTCGCGCAGGTGCTCGGTGATGCGGTCGACGGCATCGGCGGCGGTGACGTCGAGGGCCAACGCCGTGCCGCCCACCTTCGTCGCCGTCTCCGCCAGCGCCTCCGCTGCCCCGTCGACGTCGATGGCGACCACCTTGGCGCCGTCGCGGGCGAACACCCTCGCGATCTCGGCGCCGATGCCCCTGGCCGCGCCGGTCACCAGCGCGACCTTGCCCGCCAGCGGCTTGTCCCAGTCGGCCGGCGGCGCCGAGTCCTGGCCGTCGACGTAGAACACCTGCGCGTCCACATACGCGGACTTCGCCGACAGCAGGAAGCGCACGGTCGACTCGATACCCGTCGCGGCGGGCTTGGCATCGGCCGCCAGGTAGACCAGGCCGACGGTGGCGCCGTGCTGCAGTTCCTTGCCCAGTGATCGGGTGAAACCCTCCAGCGCGCGCTGGGCGATGCGCTCATCGACACTGCCGGTCTGATCGGGAGTGGTGCCGATGACGACGATGCGGCCGCTGTGACCGACGTTGCGCAGCAGCGGGGTGAAGAAGTCGCGCAGCGCCTTGAGGCCCTCGGGGGTGGTGATGCCGGTGGCGTCGAAGACCAGTCCGCCGAAGGAGTCGGCCCAGCGGCCCCCGAGGTTGTCCCCGACCAGGTCGTAGTCCTCAGCGAGGGCGGTGCGCAGCGGCTCGGCGACGCGGCCCTCACCGCCGATCAGCAGCGGCCCCGCGAGCGGCGGTTCACCCTCGCGGTAGCGGCGCAGCGTTTCCGGCTGCGGAACGCCGAGTTGCTTGGCCAGGAATGACCCGGGACCGGAATTGACCACTTGGGAGAACAGGTCGGAAGCCACTGAGCTGCCTTTCGAGACGAAACGGGTAATGCGTTCGGACGAGGGGTACCCCATTTATGGGGTGACGCTGTCACATCGGTTACGAACTTACTCGAGAGTAAGAACCGTGGGTAGTATGACCCCCGACACCGACCAACCACATTCAAGCAACGGAGATGAACGTGGCCGACACGCAGTCCCCCAACAAGGCAACCCGTCGAGTCGCCATCCTCGGCGGCAACAGGATTCCCTTCGCGCGTTCCGACGGCGCGTACGCCAACGCGTCGAATCAGGACATGTTCACCGCCGCACTCGGGGGCCTCGTCGAGAGGTTCGGCCTCGAGGGCGAGCGCATGGGCGCCGTCGTCGGAGGCGCGGTGCTCAAGCACAGCCGTGACTTCAACCTGATGCGTGAATGCGTGCTGGGCAGCGCGTTGTCGCCCTACACGCCGGCCTACGACCTGCAGCAGGCGTGCGGCACCGGTCTTCAGTCGACCATCGCCGTGGCCAACGGCATCGCACTCGGCCAGTACGAGTCCGGCATCGCAGGCGGCGTGGACACCACCTCGGACGCGCCCATCGCCTTCGGCGACGACCTCCGCCGCGTGCTGCTGGGGCTGCGCCGCGCCAAGTCCAACGTCGACCGGCTGAAGCTCGTCGGGAAGCTGCCCGCCGCGATCGGCGTCGAGATCCCCACCAACGGTGAACCCCGGACCGGCATGTCGATGGGCGAGCACGCGGCCGTGACCGCCAAGGAGATGGGCGTCAAGCGTGTCGACCAGGACGTCCTCGCCGCGGCCAGCCACCAGAACATGGCCGCCGCCTACGACCGCGGTTTCTTCGACGATCTCGTCAGTCCGTTCCTCGGTGTGTACCGCGACAACAACCTCCGTGCCGACTCCACGGCCGAGAAACTCGCCAAGCTGAAGCCGGTCTTCGGCGTCAAGAACGGCGACGCGACCATGACGGCGGGCAACTCGACCCCGTTGACCGATGGTGCGTCGGTGGCGCTGCTCTCGACCGAGGAGTGGGCGGCCGAACGCAAGCTCCCGGTGCTGGCCTACTTCGTCGACGGCGAAACGGCCGCGGTCGACTACGTCAACGGTGACGACGGCCTGCTGATGGCTCCGACGTACGCGGTGCCGCGGCTGCTGGCCCGAAACGGGTTGACGCTGCAGGACTTCGACCTCTACGAGATCCACGAGGCCTTCGCGTCGGTCGTGCTCGCCACGCTCGCGGCATGGGAGTCCGACGAGTACTGCAAGGAGCGACTCGGCTTGGATTCCGCCCTGGGCTCCATCGACCGCGCCAAGCTGAACGTCAACGGTTCATCGCTGGCCGCGGGTCACCCGTTCGCCGCGACCGGTGGGCGCATCGTCGCGCAGCTGGCCAAGCAGCTCGCCGAGAAGAAGGCGGAGACGGGCCGGCCGGTCCGCGGTCTCATCTCGATCTGCGCGGCCGGCGGCCAGGGTGTGACGGCGATTCTGGAGGCCTGAGTCCCGGGTGTAACGGTCCCTCGCGGAGCGTCGATATTCGGGTAGCTCCGTGTTGCCGTCTGACCCCCCGACCCGACGGCAACACGGGGCGTCCTCGTTGCCGGTCGGCGCCTAGTGTGCGGTGAGATCGTGTTCACATCGGTCTACGCGGATTTTCGCGATCTGTACGCACACCAGGCGGCTTAGGGTCTGGCCGCAGGCGGATCCTTCACCGCCTTCACCGGCCCGGCGTTGGGCGGCGGCACGAACAGGCTGCCGCCGACGCTGCCGCGGGCGGTTCGCGTGGCGACGAGGCCCCAGGTGCACAGCAGGCCGACGAAGGCCATCACCGCCGCCCATTGGAACGCGGGCAGACCGGTGTGTACCGCCAGCTGCGTCGTCCCCGTCACGAAGGTGCCGACGGGGAACGTCAGGCTCCACCACGTCAGCGCGAACGGCATGCCGCGGCGCAGCGTGCGGACCGTGAGCGCGGTGGCCAACGCGATCCACAGCACGGCAAAACCCCACACGGGCACCCCGAACAGGACGGCGAATACCGCCATGCCCGACGCCAGCTCCGGTGACACCGCGAGGGCCGCCTGGGTTCCCAGCAGCCCGGCGGCCGTGATGCCCTGGCCCAAGGGGCCCAACACGATCCACAGCGTCGGCACCCGCGCCGTGCCCGAGGTGCCGTACAGCGCCAACCGACTCCAGATCATGCTGATGATGATCAGCGCCGCGATCAGCGACAGCCCGAACAGCGCGTAGCAGCCGTAGAGCATCGTGGTGCGGCCGGTACCTGGCGCCATGTGCGGGATCAGCAGTGCGCCGGAGGCCGCGGACACCATCGGCGGCACGATGGGCATCAGCCAGCCGCCGAAGGCCGCGTCGGGTTCGACGTTGAGCTGGGTGAACATCAGGAACGGAATGGTCAGCGCCGTGAATAGGCCGCCGAGGGTGCCCGCCGTCCAGAGGATCCAGTCCAGGTCGACGGCGAGCCGTTCACCGATCAGGTCCTTGCCGATCAGGATGGCTCCCGACCCGACCGTCATCAACGCCATCGGCGCCGCGCCGTAGAAGTGCGCCATCTGCGGGTTCCGCGAATGGGCCCGGGCCACGGTCGGGTGGCGGAACCACTGCACGGTCACCGCCACCAGCAGGATGACCAGGAGCACGGCGGCCGCGACCCACACGATCCTGGTGAACACGTGCAGCCCGGGCACGTGGACCGGCAGCGTGACCCCCGCGGTCGCCACGATCCCGGTGCCCATCACAGACGCGAACCAGTTGGGCCCGAAGTTCTGGAGTCGGGCTGCCTCGGTGGTCATGCCCGTCATTGAACAGGACGTGGAACGGGATCGGCGCATGGTTCGATGTGACCATGCAGATCAGCATGTTCGGCCAACTCAGTGGCCCAGGTATCGGAGATCCCGTCGAGGCCTGCGTGCAGAACCTCGCACAGTTGCGCGAGGAGGGCTTCGGGCGGCTGTGGATGAGCCAATTGCCCTACGAGCCAGACCTTCTCACCGTCCTGGCGGTCGCCCTGCGCGAGGTCGGCGACATCGAGGTGGCCACCGGGGTCGTCCCCATTCAGAATCAGCACCCGATGCAGATGGCGCAGCGAGCGCTGACCGTCAGCCTCGTCTCGCACGGCCGGTTGATCCTCGGTCTCGGCATGACGCATCAGGCCGTCACCGAGGGCATGTGGGGCATCCCGTGGGACCGGCCGGTGCGCAGACTGAACGAATTCCTCGACGGCCTGCTGCCGCTCCTGGCGGGTGAGCCCGCGTCCGCGGAAGGCGAGATCCTCACCACCCGCGGCGCGTTGGTGATCGCCGGTGCGCCGCGACCCGACGTCTACGTCGCGGCGCTCGGGCCGCAGTTGCTCAGGATCGCGGGTCGTCGCACGGCGGGCACGTGCACCTGGATGACGGGGCCCAAGACCCTCGAGGACCACGTCGGCCCGACGCTGCGCCAGGCGGCCGCGGATGCGGGCCGCCGGGAGGACGAGGTGCGGGTGGTGGCAGCGCTTCCCGTGAGCGTCACCGACGACGTAGACGACGCCCGCAAGCAGGCAGCCGAACAGTTCGCGATGTACGGGATGCTTCCGTCCTACCGCGCCATGCTCGACCGCGAGGGCTATGCCGGGCCCGAGGACGCGGCGATCATCGGCGACGAGGCGACGGTGAAGGACCGCTTGGCCGAATTGCGTGCGGCCGGAGTCGACGAGTACGTCGCCGCCACCTTCGACGCGTCGGCCGAGGGCCGGGCCCGCACCCGCGCGGTGCTGCGCAGCCTCGACGGCTGAACACGCGAATGGCCACTTACCTCACGCAAATTCGCGATTCACGTGTGACAAGTGGCCAGTCGGCGGGGAGAGACTTAGAAGGAAGCTTCGTCGAGCTCCATCACCTCGGTGTCGATGTTGTCTAGCACCACGCGGGTGCTGGTCAACAGCGGCAGGAAGCTCTTCGCGAAGAACGACGCGACGGCGATCTTGCCCTCGTAGAAGGACTTGTCCGCGGCGCTGGCACCCTGGTCGAGGGCGGCGATGGCGACGGCAGCCTGCTTCTGCAGCAGCCAGCCGAGGACCAGGTCGCCGACGCTCATGAGGAAGCGCACCGAGCCGAGGCCGACCTTGTAGATGCTGGCCGAATCCTCCTGTGCCGACATCAGGTAGCCGGTCAGCGTGGCAGCCATGCCCTGCACGTCCGCCAAGGCGGTCGCGAGGAGCTCGCGCTCGGCCTTGAGCCGGCCGTTGCCCGACTCGTTCTTGACGAACTGCTCGATCTCGTTCGCGATGTAGCCCAGCGCAACACCCTTGTCGCGGACGATCTTCCGGAAGAAGAAGTCCTGCGCCTGGATGGCGGTGGTGCCTTCGTACAGCGAGTCGATCTTGGCATCGCGGATGTACTGCTCGACCGGGTAGTCCTGCAGGAAGCCGGATCCACCGAAGGTCTGCAGGCTCTCGGTGAGCTTGGCGTAGGCCTGCTCGGAGCCGACACCCTTGACGATCGGCAGAAGCAGATCGTTGATCTTGCCGGCCAGTTCGGGGTCCACCCCGTGGACGGCCTTGGCCACTTCGGCGTCCTGGAACGTCGCGGTGTACAGGTACAGCGCACGAAGCGACTCGGCGTAGCCCTTCTGGGTCATGAGAGACCGGCGCACGTCGGGGTGGTGCGTGATGGTCACGCGCGGCGCGGCCTTGTCGGTCATCTGGGTCAGGTCGGCACCCTGGACGCGGGTCTTGGCGTACTCGAGTGCGTTGAGGTAACCGGTCGACAGCGTGGCGATGGCCTTGGTGCCCACCATCATTCGGGCCTGCTCGATGACCTCGAACATCTGCGCGATGCCGTTGTGCACCTCACCGACGAGCCAACCGACGGCGGGGACGCCGTGCTGGCCGAGCGACAGCTCGCACGTCGCGGAGACCTTGAGGCCCATCTTGTGCTCGACGTTGGTGACGAAGGCGCCGTTGCGCTCGCCGGGCTCGCCGGTCTCGAAGTCGAAGTGGTACTTCGGCACGAAGAACAGCGACAGACCCTTGGTGCCGGGGCCTGCGCCCTCGGGGCGGGCCAGCACCAGGTGCAGGATGTTCTCGCCGATGTCGTCGGCGTCACCGGAGGTGATGAAGCGCTTGACGCCGTCGATGTGCCACGTGCCGTCGGGCTGCTGGGTGGCCTTGGTGCGGCCGGCGCCGACGTCGGACCCGGCGTCGGGCTCGGTGAGCACCATCGTCGAGGTCCAGCCGCGCTCGGAGGCCAGGATGGCCCACTTCTTCTGCTCTTCGGTGGCCTGGTTGTAGAAGATGCTGGCGAAGCCCGCACCCATCGAGTACATGTACACGGCCGGGTTGGCGCCGAGGACGTGCTCCATCAGGGCCCACTGCAGCGCGCGGGGCATCGGCATGCCGCCGAGCTCCTCGGCGAGGCCGATCTTGTCCCAGCCGCCATCGATGATGGTGCGTACGGACTTCTTGAAGGGCTCCGGCAGGTGCACCGTGTGCGTTTCGGGGTCGAAGACGGGCGGGTTGCGGTCGCTGTCGGCGAACGACTCGGCGATCGGGCCCTCGGCCAACCGGGTGATCTCGGCCAGCATCTCGCGGGCGGTATCGGCGTCGAGATCGCTGTACGCGCCTTCGCCGAGCACCTTGTCCAAGCCGAAGACCTCGAACAGGTTGAATTCCTGGTCACGGACGTTGCTCTTGTAATGGCTCACGATGTCTCCTCGATGAGATTCCGTCTTCGGTTGGGTACTTGGGCTAAGTTACCCACCAGTAACTGCAGCCAACTATACCGGCTGGTAACTTGATCGCATAGCGGTGTCGAGCAAATTTGTGCTGGCTAACCAACCCGACGGTTGATTGGGCCGCGATTGGCCGTCGCCCACATATTCTGAGCTGCCCTTTTGCAGGTTTGTGATGTCTGCCACGAGTGGGCTCAGCATGCCATTAGGGTGGGGCCAATGAGACGTGTGGTGGTATGGGGAACGGGCAACATGGGGGCCACGGCGATCCGGTCGGCACTGGCGTTTCCCGGGCTGAGCCTGGTCGGCATCATCACGTCCTCGGAGGACAAGGCGGGCCGGGACGCGGCGACGTTCGCCGGCCTCGATGCCGACACCGGCATCGTCGCGACCAGGGACGTGGACGCGGCGTTGGCGTCCTGCGACGCGGTGGCCTACATGGCATCCGGCGACATCCGTCCCGACGACGCACTGGCCGACATCGAGCGCTGCCTGCGCGCAGGCGCCCACGTCGTGACCCCTTCGCTCTACTCCCTCTACGACCCCCGGTCGGCGCCGCAGGAGTGGGTTGAGCGCCTGACTGCAGCCGCCGAGGAAGGGGCTTCCACCCTGTTGGTCAGTGGCGTCGACCCGGGCTGGGCCAACGACGCCCTCGCGGTGATGGCCGCCGGGCTGTGTACGCGCATCAAGACGATCTACTGCCAGGAGATCTTCGACTACTCGACCTACGACCAACCCCACGCCGTGCGGGTGAGCTGCGGGTTTGGGGGCTCGATGGACGACGTTCCGATGATGCTGCTGCCGTCGGTGCCGACCATGGTCTGGGGCGGCAACATCCGCTTGATCGGCCGTGGGCTGGGCCTGGAGATCGACGACATCACCGAGACCGTCGAACGACTGCCGCTCGAGGCGTCGGTGGACAACGTGATGGGTCACTTCGCGCAGGGCACGCAGGGTGCGTTCTGGCTCAAGATCATCGGCTGGGCCGACGGCAAGCAGCGCATCGTCGTCGACCACATCACCCGGATCGATCCGGCGTGTGCCCCGCACTGGCCGCAGCCCGATGAGGGGGTAGGGGATCATCGCGTAGTCATCGATGGCGACCCGCAACTGACGATCGTCAGCCGGGCCGACGTTCCCGGCGGCACCCGCGCAGATGGGGGCAACACCACGGCCGCCAACCGGTTGCTCGGCGCGATCGAATGGCTGGCGACGCAGAAGGCCGGCATCTACGACGGTCTCGACGTGCCGCTGCACACCCCGCTGGCCGACGCGGTCGAGGCGACCCGCTGGGCCTAGGCGGTCGGCTCCGCGTCGGGCAGCTGTCCGACGAGGTAGTCGGCGAGTCCCCCGATGGTCGGGTAGTCGAATACCGCCGTCGCTTCGATCGTGAACGCACCGCCGAACTGGCTGTGCAACCGGTTGCGGAGTTCGATCGCCATCAACGAGTCCGTGCCGAGGTCGAGGAAACGACTGGTCGCCACCGGAGGTGCCGCGAGCCGAAGGAAGGTCTGCACCTCCTGCTGGAGGAACTCGGTCACGAAACCGGCGCGCTGGGCCGCCGGTATCTCGTGAAGCTGCTTGAGCAACTCGCTGTCACCGTTCACCTCGCCGGCGGCCCTCGGCAGGATGAGGTCGAGGATCGGTGGCCTCGTGCTGCCGAGCACCTTGGCGGCACGCTGCCAGTTGGCCTTGATGACGGTGGCCTGGCCGGTGCCGTTCGCGACGACCTCGGCGAGGGCGCTCAGCGCCGCCGAGGGCTCCAGCGGAATCAGGCCTTGGGCACCGATGTTGGCGGTTGCGGCCGCCGACGAGGCCATGCCGCCCTGAGCCCACGGCCCGAAGTTCACGCCGGTGGCGGGCAGGCCCCTGGACCGTCGCTGCGCAACCAGGCCATCGAGCATCGCGTTGGCCGTCGCGTAGTTCGACTGCCCTGGCGAACCGAACAGGGCGGACACCGAGGACGACACGACGAAGAAGTCCAACTCGTCATCCTTGGTCAAACGATCCAGGTGGCACGCGCCGAAGGCCTTGGGCGTCAACGTCGTTCGGAACCGCTCCAGGCTCTGTTGCGATAGCAGCGCATCGTCGAGCACGCCCGCGAGATGCACCACTCCGGCCAGTGGCGACGACTCCGCCCGGATGCGCACCAGCAGCTCCGCCACCTCGGACTCGTCGCCGACGTCGGCCGCGAACACGTGGACGCGGCACCCGTGGCGCTCGGTGATCTGCGCGATTGCCTGCTGGGCGTCGGCATCGGGAGCGCGTCGGCTGGTCAGCACGATGTCACCGGCGCCAAGTTGAGCCAGATACGACGCCGTGTGCAGGCCGATCGCGCCGAGTCCGCCCGTGATCAAGTAGCTGCGATCCGGCCGCGGTGAGAGCGGAGTCGGTATCTGCACCACGATCTTCCCGATGTGTCGCGCCTGCTGCATGCGGCGGAACGCGGCCCTCGCCTCGGTCAGCGGGTAGATCTCGGCGGGCAGTGGCGTCCACTCGGCCACCGACGAGCGCTTGCGCGAGGAGTCGACAGCTGCGGCCAAACCGTCGGACACCTCGGTCAACAGTGCGCGGATGCGCTCGGGTTCGGTGAGCATCACCGTGTCCAACGCCACGATCTCGTAGGCGATGTCGGGACGAGCTTCGGCCATCCGCTGGTGGGTCCAGATGTCACGTTTGGCGATCTCGGCGAAGCGGCCGTTCGGGGCGGTGGCCTTCAGCGTCGCGTCGATGAAGCCCTCACTGGTGAGGCTGTTCAGCACCACGTCTACGCCGACCCCGTCGGTGTCGGCGAGGATCTGGTCGGCGAAATCGGTTGAGCGCGAGTCATATACGTACTTCACGCCCAGCTTGCGTAGCGTCGCACGCTTGAAAGTGCTGGCCGTGGCGAAGACCGTGGCACCGCACTGCTGCGCCATCTGCACGGCCGCCAGACCGACGCCACCGCTGGCGGCGTGGATCAGCACCTTGTCGCCCGGCTTCAGCCGAGCCCAGTCGAACGACAGTCGAACGGTCAGCGCCGCAGCGGGAATCGTCGCGGCCTCCACCGCGCTGACCCCGTCCGGGATCGGCGCCAGGAACGGGGCGGGCACGTTGAATCGCGTGGCGAACGCGCCCTGCATGGAACCGTAGACGCGCTGGCCCACCTCGAGTCCGGAGGTCTCATCACCGACCTGTGTGACGACGCCCGCGAAGTCCCCGCCGATCGGGCCCGGATCGCCGGGGTAGAGACCGAGGACGTTGAGGACGTCACGGAAGTTGAGGCCAGCGGCCTCGACCCGGACCTGCACGTAACCCTCACCGGGCGGCGGCACGTCCGCTTCGGTCAGCCGCAGGTTGTCGATCGCTCCGCGCTCGGTGGGCGCGAGCACGTAATCGCCCGCCCGCGGGACGGTGAGATGACCGCTGCGGGCCCATGGCAACATCCGCGAGGCCAACAGCTTTCCTTGCCGCAGAGCGAGTTCCGGCTCGTCGACCGGGTTGGCCAACAGGCTGGCCACCGCGTCGGCGGCCTCGTCGGAGCCATCGCAGTCGAGCAGTCTGCAGCGTAGCGTCGGCTCCTCGTTGATCGCGGTGCGGCCGAATCCCCACAGCGCCGCCTGCACCGGGTCGACCGGCTCGCCGGATTCGGTGGCGACCGCCTGCTCGGTGACGATCCACAGCCCGCCGGGCAGCTTCACCTGACCGCCCTGCACGGTGTGTACGGCGCTGAGCAGGTTGGCGATCTCGGTCTCGAGGCGCGCCGAGACATCGGTGCTCGCCCCCGCTGGCGCGCTCCGCCAGACGACTCCGGAGAACCCGCATCCGCGTTCGTGTGCCTGCGTCAACACCTGGCCCAGGAGCGTCGGGTCGACGTCGCGATCCAACGCAATGCACCCGGGCACCTTGGCGGCCAGTTCGTCGAACCCGGCGATCAGCCAGGTGCCGTTCCCTGTCCCGACGCTGCCGCCGTCACCGCTCGACGCAGGCACCTCGTGCCAGCCGAGGGTGTAGAGCAGTCGGGTGGCATCGCCGCCGAGGCCGCGTAGCAATGCCTCGCGGGGTGCGCGCTTGACGGTGAAGTCGCGAATCCCGCCAAGCTGACGGCCATCTCGGTCGAGGAAGTCGAGGTCGAACACCTGGGTCTCACTGTCGAGACCGCCGCGGTGCCACCGGGCGCGGCAGTAGAACCGTCGCGGCATCTTCTCCCGCAGCGTCACCTCGCCGTACCGCAGGGGCAGGAAAAGATCGTTGATCCCCTGCTCTGCTGCGAGCAGGGCCGGGAAGGCGGGGAAGGCGACACCGGTGCACAGGTCCATCAGCACCGGGTGCATCGGCTCGGTGCCGAGGTGTTCGGCGAGTTCGTCGCCGACCAGGATGTCGCCGATCGCTTCGCCTTCGCCGAGCCACAGCGACTTCAGCGAACCCGACCAGTTCGGCCCCCATGCCAGCTCGAGGTCGGCGAAGGTCTCGAACAGGTCCTGCGGACGCATGCGGTCAAGGCGCTCGATCGCCTCGTCGACGGGCTCGGGTGACTCGTCGGCCTGCTCGTCGGAGATACCGGTGGCCACGACGCCCTCGGCGTTCAACGACCACTCGGCATCGCGTTCACCGTAGGCGCGACTGTGCACTTGGAACCGAGACTCGCCGCCCTGTAATGGATGCAGGGTCAGCTGCACCTCGCGAGAAGCCTTCTCGGGCAGAATGATCGGCTCGTAGAAGAAGACGTCCTTCGCCCGTGCCGGGGTACCGACCGCAGCCAGCGCCATCGCCGCATACGTCGCGCCGGGGACGACGACGGTGCCATAGATGACGTGGTCGGAGAGCCATGGCTGCGACTTCACCGAGAGCCGACTCGTGTAGACGGAGTCACCGGACGCGAGATCCTTGGCACTGCCAAGGATTCCGGACACCGAGGCACCGTTGGCGTGGGATCCGGCGAGTCCGGACGACTTGGGCCAGAAGCGGCGGCGCTGGAACGGATAGGTGGGCAACTCGAGTCGTCTGCCATCGGGCCGACGATTCAGTGCGGCGAAGTCGAGTTGGTGGCCGCCGACGTAGGCGGCAGCCACGGCATCGGCGATCTGACGGCGGTCGCCGACGCCCTTGCGCAGCGACAGGACCGCTCGCGGCGCCGCCAGGTGCTCTGGCCAGACCTGTACCGCGGCCGCGGTCAACACCGGCTGCGGACCGATCTCCACCAACACCGAGCAGCCCAGCGCCGCCACGGTGCGCACGCTCTCGGCGAACTGCACCGGCTGGCGCGAATGGCGACGCCAATACGGGGCGTCGAGCGGGGTCTGGGGCGACAGCACGGCCCCGGTGCGGTTGCACACCAACGGCAACGTGGGTGCCGCGAATCGCAGCTGCGCTGCGTAGGACTCGAATTCGTCGAGCACCGGCTCCAGCAGTTCGGAGTGGAAGGCGTGACTCGTCTGCAGCCACGTACAGCGGATTCCCTCGTCGGAGAATCTGGCGACGACGCCTTCTAGGTCCTCGCCCGGACCCGACAGCACGGTGTTGGGCCCGTTGTACGCGGCGACCGACACCCGTGGGTACTCACCGGCGATCTGCTCGACCTGCGCGGCGTCGGTGAACACCGCCACCATTCGCCCGCCTGGGGGGAGGCTGCCGAACAACCTGCCGCGCTGGGCGATCAAGCGGGCGCCGTCGGTGAGGCTGAATACTCCAGCCACACATGCCGCGGCATACTGACCGACGCTGTGCCCCAGCACCACATCGGGTTCCATGCCCCAGGACTGCCACAGCCGGGCCAGACCCATCTCGACGGCGAACAGGGCCGGCTGGGCGAACGACGTGTGTCGCAACGCCTCACCGGCCTTGGCGCCGTTCTCCTGATCGGTGGAGAACATCACCTCGAGCAAGGGACGCGACACGATGTCCGCGACCGCTTCCGCGCAGCGCGTCACCGTCTCGGCGAAGACCGGTTCTGAGTCGAACAATTCACGGGCCATGCCCGCGTACTGGCTGCCCTGACCCGTGAACAACCACGCCGTCGTCGGATGGTTCACGTGCTCGCCACGGACGACACCTGGGCGCAATCGATTCTCCGCCAGCTCGGCCAAGCCGTCGCAGGCCGTCGCAACCGAATCCACCACCAGCGCGGCGCGATGCTCGAAATGCGAGCGGCCCGCCCCAGCGGTACTGCACACATCGGCGAGGTCGACGTCCTGGTGGACGCTCAACCAGGTGTCGTAGCGACGTGCCAACGCCGCCAGTGCTTCTGGTGAGCGCGCGGACAGGGCCAGCACGTTGATCGGCGCCTCCGGCGCAGGCTCGGTAGCCACCACCGTCCGGGTCGGGGCCTCCTCGATCAGCACGTGCGCGTTGGTCCCGGTGAAGCCGAAGGAGCTGACGCCGGCGCGCCGTGGCCTGCCGTTGGCATGCCACGGAAGCGCCTCGTCCACCACCCGCACCGGCAGCGAGTCCCACGGAATGTGTGGTGACGGGTTCTCGAAGTGCAGGCTCTGCGGCAGCATCTCGTGCTGTAGCGATAACACGACCTTGATCAGACCCGCTGCCCCTGAGGCGGCCTCGGTGTGACCGATGTTGGACTTCACCGATCCCATCAGCAGCGGTCGGTCCGCGTCGCGCGAGCCGCCGTAGGCCGCCGCGGCCGCCCGAACCTCGATCGGATCCCCGAGCGGAGTTCCCGTACCGTGCGCCTCGAGGTAGTCGACGTCACCACCGGTCAGGCCGGCGCGGGCCAGCGCCGTCCCGATGAGCCGTTGTTGTGCACCGCCGTTGGGCACCGTCAGACCGCTGGAGGCGCCATCCTGGTTCACCGCGCTGCTCGCGATGACGGCACAGATCCGATCACCGTCGCGCTCGGCGTCGCTCAGCCTCTTCAGCACCAGCACGCCGCAGCCCTCACTGCGCACGTAACCGTCGGCGGAGGCGTCGAAGGTCTTGCATCGCCCGACGGGGGAGAGCATCCGCGCCCGCGATGCGGCAACCATGGTCACCGGGCTGAGCAGGACGTTCACCCCGCCAGCCAACGCCATGTCGCAATCGCCGAAGCGCAACGCCTGGGCGGCCTGATGTACCGCGACCAGCGCCGAGCTGCATGCGGTGTCGACGGCGACAGCCGGCCCCTCGAGACCGAGTGCGAAGGCGACCCGGCCCGAGATGGCATTGAGCGCATTGCCCGTGATGAAGTGTGGTTCGATCTCGTCGATCGAGCCGGCCGACAGCAGATGCGCGTACTCGTTGGCCGCCACCCCCATGAAGATGCCGGTGCGGCTGCCGCGTAACGAGGCCGGCGCGTACCCGGCCCTTTCGAGGCCCTCCCAGACGGTTTCGAGCGTCAGGCGCTGCTGCGGTTCGATCCACACCGCCTCGCGGGGTGAGATGCCGAAGAACTCCGGATCGAATCCGTCTATCCCGTCGAGGAATCCACCGAAGCGCGTGTAGGTCTTGCCCGGGCTGTCGGGATCGGGGTCGTAGAACTCGTCGATGTCGAAGCGGTCCTCGGGCACTTCGCGGATCGCGTCGACACCACCGAACAGCACCTCCCAGAACGCCTCCGGGTCGGGTGCGCCGGGAAAGCGGCATGACACCGCGACGATCGCGATCGGTTCGTCAGCGCGAGTCGGCACGGGGGACATCGATCCGGGGTCGGCCTCGTCGCTGGTCTCGCTAAGTCCGAGCACATCGCCGAGCAGGTAGTCGGCCACGTCGGACAGTCGGGGGTGGTCCATCACCACGGTGATGGGAACCTCCTTGCCGACACCCGCCTCGATGCGGCGCCGCATCTCCACGGCCATCAGCGAATCCATGCCGAGGTCGAAGAAGCCTGCGTCCTCGCGGATCTCCGAGGCGTCGACCAGGGTGATCTCTGCGACCGCATCCCGGAGATAGTCGGTCAGAAGTCGCTTGCGCTGCTGCACGGGGGCGTTCACCAGCCGTTCGACCAGCTGCGTCCTCCCGGAGCCGGTCGTTGACGGCGCCACGGCCGCCGGCTCGGCGGGAACGTCGCGCTCCACCTCGGCCATGAAGGCTCGCCGGCCAGCCTGCTGGTACAGGGGCAGGAAGCGGGCCCAGTCGATCCGGGCCACCACGGCGTGCGCCGGCCCGCCTGCCGCGGAGGCCGACACCACGTCGGCGAGACCTGCCAGCGCATCGGTGGGCGACAGGGCCCGGACGCCGCGCTGTTCGAGTCGCGCAAGCGATTCCGCGTCGGCCATACCCGCCGACCAGGGGCCGAAGTTGACGCTGGTCGCGGTGACGCCCTGCTCGCGCAGGCGTGCGGCCAGCCCGTCGAGGAACGCATTGGCCGCCGCGTAGGCGGTCTGCCCGAATCCGCCCCACACCGAGGCGATCGAGGACGTGCTGATGAAGAAGTCAAGTTTCAGATTTGCCGCGAGATCACCCAGATGCATTGCACCCCAGACCTTTCCAGTGAACAGCCGGTCCATCTCGGCTTGCTGGGCGGTGAAGTCCGGAGTGTTCAGCGGGGTGATGCCGATCTCGCCCGCGGCGTGCACGATGCCGGCCAGCGGCGGCAGCTCGGCCTGCATGTCTGCTGCCAGGCGGGCGACGTCATCGGCATCGGCCACGTCGGCGGGGACCACGCGGATCTCGCAACCGTGCCGCGCGGCCATCGCGTCGATGCGCCGTTGGACGGCGTCATCCGGTGCGCGTCGGCTGGTCAGGACCAGATGTCCGGCGCCGTGCGCGGCCAGATGGTCGGCGATCTCCATGCCGATGGCGCCGAGTCCACCGCTCACCAGATACGTTGCGTCGCTTCGCAGGTGCAGCGGCGTACCGGTCGGCTGGCCGGCCCGCCGAACCAGTCGGGGTACGTAGACCGTGTGCTTGCGCAGGGCGATCTGATCTTCCCGCGGCGCGGTGCCCTGCGGCATGACGATCCGGTCGAGGAGCCGAGACCATTCGTCGGTGCCGCCGTCCGCCAGATCTGCCAGCCCGCCCCATGCCTGCGGAAGTTCCAGCGCCGCGGCGCGGCCGAACCCCCAGAGTGAACTCTGTTCGGGGACGACGGTATCCGTGTCGGTGACGTGCTGTGCGCCACGGGTCACCAGCCAGATGGGCGTGCGCAGGGCGGCGGCCATCGCCGCGCGGAACAGTCGCCGGGTCCCGCTCAGGACGTGGTGTTGCATCCGCGACAGTGATTGCGCGGGGTCCGTTTCCGGGTCCGCATCCACCGCGGCGACGAGCAGGATGCGCATCGTCGGATCGTCGTCTGCCGCAGCGCGCAGCGTGTCCGCGAGCGAGTCCTCGTCGGCGTCGGACGTCGGCAACCCGACGAACCGATGCCGTTGCCTACGCGCGGTGAGCAGGTCGACCAGTGGCTGCAGTGCCGGGGAGCGTTCGCCGACGAGGAGGACGGTTGATCCCGCCCCAGCGCCCGCGCTGGAGAGCGGGGCGGGGGACTCATCCCAGCGGATCTCGTAGCGGTCGTCGGCCGTCGCCTTGGTCGCGCGTTGTTGGTTGTGTTGTGCCGCAAGCTCGGTCAGCACCTGCAGGACGCGCGGGTCGTCACCGGCACCGCCCAGCAGATTCGCGAGTTCTTCGATCCGGCCGTCCTCGAGGAGTCGGATCGACCGGGTGCTCGATCCGCCGAGGGACTGGGGGCGCTCGACGCGCTCGCGGTCGTCCCGGAACGAGTAGTGCCGGTGTTCGAACGGGTAGGTCGGGAGGTCGAGCTTTCGCGCGGGGGCGTGCTGCAATGCGCCGAAGTTGGGCAGATGGCCGAGAACGTAGGCGTCGGCGATGGCCTCGGTGATCTGTCGGTGGTCGGCGACCCGTTGGCGCAGCGAGGCGATCGCCCGAGGTGCGGTGGTCGGCTCGGGCCAAGCCCGAAGCGCAGTGGCGGTGAGCACCGGTTGCGGGCCGATCTCGATGAGGACCTTGCAGTTCAGCGCGGCGAGGGTCTGCAAGCTCTTCGCGAACTGGACCGGTTGGCGCGCGTGCCGACGCCAATATGCGCCATCGAGTCGCGCGCTCCAGCCGAGCTGCTGGCCGGTGCGGTTGTCGATCAGAACACGTTGTGGCGCAGCGTAATCGAATTTCTGGGCATATGACTCGAACTCATCGAGGATCGGGTCCAGCAACGCCGAGTGGAACGCATGGCTGGTGTCCAGCCAATCGCAGCGCACACCGTCGGCAGTCAAGGCGGCCACCGCCTGCTGCAGATCCCCGACGGGTCCCGACAGGACGGTGTTGGCGCCGTTGTACGCGGCGACCGACAGGGTGGGGTACTCGTCGGTGAGGCTCTCCACGCGCTGGGCGCCGGTGAACACGGCCACCATCCGGCCGCCCGCGGGCAGACTGCCAAACAGGCGACCGCGCTCGGCCATCAGCCGCACGCCGTCCTCCAGGCTCAGCACCCCGGCGACGCAGGCCGCCGAGTACTGGCCGACGCTGTGGCCGAGGACCACGTCCGGCTCGAGACCCCAGGACTGCCAGAGACGGGCCAACCCGAGCTCCACCGCGAACAGGGCGGGCTGGGCGTAGGCGGTCTGCCGCAGCGCCTCTCCCCGGTCCGGGTCATCGAGGTCGAAGATCACCGACAGCAGCGGTTCGGCGAGAACGTCGGCGACCGTCGCCGCGCACCGGTCCAGCGTCTCGGCGAATACCGGCTCGGTGTCGTACAACTCCTTGGCCATGCCCGCGTACTGGCTGCCTTGACCGGTGAAGAGCCACGCCGTCTTCGGGGTCTCCCGAGATTCTCCGCGGACCAGCCCCGATGCCGGGCGGTCGTCGGCGAGCGCGCCGAGTAGCTCGATGGCGGATTCTCGCGAATCGACCACCAGGGCGGCCCGGTGCTCCTGGTGCGCGCGTCCGGTGCCTGCGGTGAAGCACACGTCCGCCAGGGCGGCCTCGGGGTGCGCGCTGAGCCAGTCGCGGTACTGGGCGGCAAGCTGCGTCAATGCGGCAGGCGTCCGCGCGGAGAGCGGAAGGATGCTGAACCGCTCGGCCGGAGCAGGCTCCTCGGTGGGCTGGCACGCCACCGGCGCCTCTTCGAGGACGACGTGCGCGTTGGTGCCGGCGAACCCGAACGAGCTGACGCCGGCGATGCGTGGTCGTTCGCCGCGCGTCCACGGGATGGTCTCCCTCACCACCTCCACCGGAAGGCGGTCCCACGGGATGTGCGGTGAGGGATTCTCGAAGTTGAGATGCTTCGGCAGGGTCTCGTGCTCGAGCGACAAGATGACCTTGATGACGCCCGCGATCCCCGCGGCGGCCTCCAGATGCCCGATGTTCGTCTTCGCCGAACCGATCAACAGCGGCTGGCCGGGTTCGCGTCCGGCGCCGAGGACCGCGCCGGCGGCCTGGGCTTCGATCGGGTCGCCGAGCGCTGTCCCCGTGCCGTGGGCTTCGAGGTAGCTGACGTCACGTGGCTGGACGCCGGCGCGCGTCAGCGCATCCGCGATGACCCGTTGCTGGGCGACGCCGTTCGGCACGGTCAAGCCACCCGATGCGCCGTCCTGGTTGACCGCGCTGCCGCGGATCACGGCTCGAATGCGGTCGCCGTCGGCGATCGCGTCATCGAGGCGTTTGATGAGGATGACGCCACATCCCTCACCCCGAACGTAGCCGTCGGCGGCCGCGTCGAACGTCTTGCACCGGCCGTCGGGCGCGAGCATGTGCGCGCTGGAGAACGTGATCATGGTGGCCGGGCTGAGCAGGACGTTCGCCCCGCCGGCCAGTGCGAGGTCGCATTCGCCCAAGCGCAATGCCTGGCAGGCCTGATGGATCGCCACCAGGGACGAGCTGCACGCCGTATCGACGGCCACGGCGGGGCCTTGGAGCCCCAGTCGGTAGCTGATCCGGCCCGCTGCCGCGGCGCTCGACGTCCCGATGGCCAGATAGGCCTCGATCTCGGGGTAGGTCAGTTCGTCGGAGGCCATTCCGAGGTAGTCGTGGGTGGCCAAACCCACGAAGACGCCGGTGTTGGTGTTCGCCAAAGCCGTTGGCGCCGTGCCCGAATGCTCGACGGCACGCCACGCGGTCTCCAGCAGGATGCGGTGCTGGGGGTCCATCAGCCGGACCTCGCGGGTCGACATGCCGAAGAACGGCGCGTCGAACCCGGTCACGTCGTCGACGAAACCGGCCCGACGGGTGACGATCTTGCCTGGCACGCCTGGTTCCGGATCGAAGAAGTCGTCGGCGTTCCACCGGTCCCCCGGTACCTCCGATATTGCCTCGCGACCCTCGCGCAGCAGGTCCCAGTACGCGTCGGCGTCCGAGGCGCCCGGAAAACGCGCCGCATAGCCGACGATGGCGAATCGAGGGGCCGAGTCGATCGGTCCTTCGGCGGTTCCCATGTAGCTGTCCTCCCGTGCCAAGATCAGGCGTCGGGCGCCACTATGACATGTTTGTGACGTCGCGCGCGCACCGTCGCGGTCAGTCCCGGGGGCCTCGACGAGGGTATGTTGGGCCCCGCCACGGTGCTGCCGGACTGGGGCCGGCAACCGGCCAACCTGGGAGGACGAAGTTTGCGGATCGGTGATATCACGATTGGCGCTCTGCACGAATGGGCGGTGGATTCTGGTGCGGTGACGTCGTGGCATCCGACGGCGGCGTCGGCGGACAAGGCCCGTCGAGCAGCGGTTAGCCCGGTTCCGGTCAGCTACATGCAGAGCCAGCACCTGCGCAACTACTGCGAACGCGAGGCCGCGGGATCGAACTTCTCCCGGCAGATCATCGCCAGCTGTGACATCGCCGGGCACTGCGACGTCGCCGCCATGGATCACGCCGTCAACGCCTACCTGCGTCGGCACGACACCTTCCGGAGCTGGTTCGAACAGACCGATGCCGGTGAGTTCACCCGCCGTGCCATCGACGATCCGGCCGATATCGAGTTCGTGCCGATCGATCAGGGGCACATGACGGCCGACGAGATCCGAGCGCACGCCACGAACATCCCGAATCCGCTGGAGTGGGGTTGCTTCACCTTCGGAATCGTTCAGTACGACGACCACTTCAACTTCTTCGCCGCCATGGACCACGTCCACGGGGATGCGACGCTGATCGGCACGACCATGATGGAAGCCAACGGGATGTATTCGGCGCTGAGCGCAGGCGGTGCGGCCCTGGCGCTCCCGGATGCCGGTAGCTTCGACGACTTCTGCATCCGCGAGCGGGAGTACACGTCGGGGCTGACGCCGGGTTCACCCGGTGTCCGCAGGTGGATCGACTTCGCCGAGAACAACGGTGATGGCTTTCCGGAGTTCCCGCTGCCGCTCGGCAACCCGAACGAGGCGACCGCCAGCGATATGACCAGCCACGTCTTGATGGACGCGGCGCAGACGGAACGTTTCGAAGCGGCCTGCGCTGCCTCGGGTGCGCGCTTCGTCGGCGGGTTGTTCGCCTGTCTGGGATTGGTCGAACACGAACTCACCGGTGCCCTGACCTACTACGGACTCACCCCACGGGATTCCAGAACCGCCGGTGACAACTTCATGACCCAGGGTTGGTTCACCGGGTTGATACCGATCGTCGTCCCGGTGGCGGCGACCTCGTTCACCGAAGCCGCGGCGGCAGCGCAGGCGTGTTTCGACTCGAGCCTGGACATGGTGCGCGTGCCGTACTACCGCGTACTCGAGCTGGCGCCGTGGTTGAGCTGGCCACGGCCGAACTTTCCGGTGTCGAACTTCCTGCACGGGGGCGCGGCGCCGCTCAACGCCGTCCTCGCGGCGAGCGCCATGGGCCTCGCCAACAACATCGGCATCTACCCCGACGGGCGGTTCTCCTACCAGTTGACCATCTACATCTTCCGGTACGGGGAGGGCACGGTCATGGCGATCATGCATCCCGACAACCCGGTCGCCAAGAAGTCGGTCACCCGCTACATGACGGCGATGAGCTCCGTCACCGGGCGGGTCGCCGACAGCGGTCACTGGGGACGCGTCGCGTGACGATGAGGCCGATATGCGTCGGCTGACCGATCTGGTGGTGCGGTGGCCACTGGCGGTGATCGGGCTGTGGATCGCGATGGCGATCGCCCTTCCGCTGTCGGTCCCGTCCCTTGGCGAGATGGCCCAGAAGCATCCGCTGGTCATCCTTCCCGGTGATGCACCGTCGAGCGTCACCGCGCAGAAGATGACCGAGGCGTTCAAGGAGCCCGGTTCGGGCAACCTCCTCGTCATCGCCCTCATCAACGAAACGGGTTTGACGCGCGCCGACGAGACGGTCTACCGATCGCTGGTGGACGCGATCCGCGATGACGTCAGAGACGTCGTGACGGTGCAGGACTTCGTCAGCACACCGCAGCTGCGGGGTTTCATGACGAGCGAGGACAAGACCACCTGGGTGTTGCCGGTCACTCTCGAGGGTGAGCTGGGCACGCCGCGGGCCTTCGAGTCCTTCACCCGCGTCGCCGACATCGTCGAGCACAACGTCCCCAACGGTGGTTCCGGAGCCGGCGACGGACTGTCCGTACAGATCACCGGCCCAGCCGCCACCGTCGCAGACCTCACGGTCGCCGGTGAGACGGACCGCCTTCCCATCGAAATCGCGATCGCCGTCCTGGTCCTCCTGGTGCTACTGCTGGTCTACCGCAGCGCGGTCACGATGCTGCTGCCGCTGGTCACCATCGGGGGCTCACTGGTGATCGCGCAGGCGCTGGTGGCGGGCTACTCCGAACTCACGGGGTCGGGCGTATCCAATCAGTCCATCGTCTTCCTGAGCGCGATCATGGCGGGCGCCGGAACGGACTACGCGGTCTTCCTGATCAGTCGCTATCACGACTACATTCGGTCCGGCGCCGAGCCCGAACAGGCCGTCAAGGCCGCGATGACGTCGATCGGCAAGGTGATCACCGCGTCGGCGGCCACGGTCGGTCTGACCTTCCTCTGCCTGAGCTTCGCCAAGATGGGCGTGTTCAAGACCGTCGGGGTGTCCTCGGCGATCGGGATCGGTGTCGCCTACCTGGCCGGGGTGACGCTGCTGCCGGCGATTCTGGTGCTCGCCGGACCACGCGGGTGGGTCAAGCCGCGTCGTGAACTGACCACGCGGTTCTGGCAGCGATCCGGGATCCGGATCGTGCGCAAGCCGGTGCCGCACCTGGTGGTCAGCCTGCTCGTGTTGGCAATCCTGGCCAGCCTCGCGACGGTCGCGCACTTCAACTACGACGATCGCAAGGTGGTGGCGTCGTCCGCGCCGAGTTCGATCGGTTACACCGCCCTGGAACGGCACTTCCCGATCAGCCAGGCCATCCCCGAGTACATCCTCGTCCAGTCACCGCACGACCTGCGCTCACCGCAGGCGCTCGCGGATCTCGAGCAGATGGCCTCACGCGTCGCCCAGCTCCCGAACGTCGGACTGGTCAGCGGTATCACCCGGCCCCTTGGGGAGGTTCCGCGCGAGTTCAGGGCCACCTATCAGGCGGGCATCGTGGGTGATCGGCTGGCCACGGGCTCGGCCGAGATCGGCCAGCGCGGCGGTGACCTCAAGCGGCTCGCTGCGGGAGCCAACACGTTGGCCGACAGCCTCGGGACCGTGCGCGCCCAGGTCAACCAGATGGCGCCGAGCATCCAGAGTCTGCTCGACGCGTTCTCCGCCATGAAGAGCAAGGACGGTGGCGACAAGCTGGTGCGGGACGTCGAGTCCGCCGCCAGGCTGGTCAAGGCCCTCAACCGGCTCGGCAACTCCATGGGCGTGAACTTCGCGACCGCCAGGGACATGTTCGGCTGGATCGGCCCGGTTCTGGTTGCGCTACAGGGCAATCCGGTGTGCAACGCCGATCCCTCCTGCACGGACACGCGCAACCAGTTCGAGCGGCTCGCCGCGGAGCGGGACTCGGGAGCCCTCGACGAGGTAAACGCCGCCGTACAGCAGTTGGCGAGCACCGGTGACAAGGAGACGCTGTCGGCGACGGTGAACAAGCTCAACGGCGCGTTGGCGAGCTTCTCCAAGGCGGCGAAGGCAGCGGGGCTGGACAAGCCCGGCGGTCCTCAGAGCAGCCTGACCCAGCTGCAACAGGGTGCCAACCGCTTGGCCGGCGGCAGCAAGGACGTCGCGGGCGGCGTCGACCAGCTCGTCGATCAGGTCGCGGTGATGGCCGACGGACTCGACCAGGCGTCGGCGTTCCTGCTGTCGATGCGGTCCGACGCCGCCAACCCGTCGATGGCGGGCTTCAACATCCCACCCGAGGTGCTCGGTCTGGCGGACTTCAAGAAGGCCTCCGCGGCGTACATCTCACCCGACGGACACTCGGTGCGCTACCTCGTCCAGACGAAGCTGAACCCGTTCAGCTCCGAGGCGATGGATCAGGTCAACCAGATCTCCGACGTCGCCCGCGGCGCTCAACCGAACACCGCGCTGTCCGATGCCACGATCTCGATGGGTGGCTTCCCCGTCGCGCTGCGGGACACCCGTGACTACTACGAGCAGGACATCCGGTTCATCATCGCCGCGACGCTCATCGTCGTCCTGCTGACCTTGATGGTGGTGCTGCGGTCGCTCATCGCGCCGCTCTATCTCGTCGGCTCGGTGGTGATCTCGTACTTCGCGGCCATCGGCGTCGGCGTTCTGGCGTTCCAACTGATCCTCGGGCAGCAGCTGCACTGGAGCGTGCCGCCGTTGGCGTTCGTGGTGCTGGTCGCGGTCGGTGCCGACTACAACATGCTCTTCGTATCGCGGATGCGGGAGGAATCTCAGCGCAGCGTGCGCTACGGGATCATCCGTACGCTGCGGTCCACGGGTGGCGTCATCACCGCGGCGGGACTCATCTTCGCCGCGTCGATGGCCGGGCTGCTGTTCTCCAGCATCGGCATCGTGGTCCAGAGCGGTTTCGTGATCGGGGTCGGGATTCTGCTGGACACCTTCGTGGTGCGCACCATCACGGTGCCGGCCATCGCGACGCTGGTCGGGCGGGCGAATTGGTGGCCGTCCCGGGTGGGCGACCGGGAGTCGACGCAGCGGGCGCCGACGGTCGCGGCGGAATGAGACGCCGCTCGTGAGTTATGTGACACTGAATGAACTCGAGCGGGCTCATGGTGATGCATGAAGGCTGCCGCCGTCGAATGGGACGACTGAGTATGGAAATAGCGTGACGTCGATACCAAGCTCCTCGATACTCGCGATGCTGCACGGGCGGGCCAGTATGCGCCCGAACGACGTGGCGATGACGTTCACCGACTACACGCGCGACCCCGCGGGTGTCCGGGAGAGCCTCACGTGGTCGCAGCTGTCCCGCCGCACGATGAACGTGGCACGCGAACTCGGCCAGCATGCGTCGGTCGGGGACCGGGCGGTGATTCTGGCGCCGCAGAGCCTCGACTACGTCGCCGCCTTCCTGGGTTCGATGCAGGCCGGGTTGGTCGCGGTTCCGCTCCCGCTGCCGCATCGCGGCTCGACCCACGAGCGCGTGAGCACCGTCTTCGAGGACACGTCGCCCGCGGTCGTGCTGACGACGTCCGCAGTCGCCGACGACGTCGGCGACTACGTCGACCAGTCACGTCTGGACACCGCACCGAGGATCCTCGACATTGATTCGCTGAACCTCGAGTTCGACGGCGGCATGGACGTCGCGACGGTTGACTTTCCCGGCACCGCGTATCTGCAATACAGCTCGGGTTCGACGCGGCTGCCGACCGGCGTCATGATCTCGCACCGCAACCTCCAGGGCGAATTTCGATCAGATCATGCGCGCCTTCTTCGTCGATGCGCAGGGCAGACCCGTCACCGGTGCCACATTCGTCTCGTGGTTGCCCTTCTACCACGACATGGGCCTGGTGCTGGGGGTCTGCGCACCCATCCTGAGCGGGTTTCCCGTCGAGCTGTCCAGCCCGACGGCGTTCTTGGAGAGACCGGCCAGATGGCTGCAGGCGCTCGCTGGCAGTCCCCGCGCCTTCTCGGCGGCACCCAACTTCGCCTTCGACCTGGCCGTCCGCAAGACCACCGAAGGCGACCTCGCCGGGCTCGATCTCGGCGGGGTGCACGGCATTATCAACGGTGCCGAACGCGTCGAGCCGGCCAGCCTGGAACGATTCGCAGATCGGTTTGCGCACTTCGGGTTTCGAGGTCACATGCTGCGTCCGTCGTACGGGCTGGCAGAGGCGACGGTGTTCGTGGCAGCTGGCCTCTGGAGCGATTCGTCGCAGGCCGTCCACTTCGACGTCGACGAACTGTCCGCGGGCCGCGCCCAGCGGTGCGCGGCCGGAGCGGGCTCGGCGCTGGTGCGATACGAAATGCGGCAGTCACCCCTGGTGCGGATAGTCGACGTCGACACGAACCGGGAGTGCGCACCGGACGTGGTCGGCGAGATCTGGGTGCATGGTGACAACGCCGCTGCCGGTTACTGGAGCAGGCCGCCGGAGGAGCAACTGGGCTTCGGCGCGACGCTCGCCGATGCCTCGCCCGGCACGCCCGCCACGCCGTGGCTGCGCACCGGCGACCTCGGCTTCGTCCACGAGGGCGGGTTGTTCATCGTCGGGCGCATCAAGGACCTGCTCATCGTTCGCGGACGCAATCACTATCCCGAGGACATCGAGGCGACGGTCCAGGAGATCACGCGCGGCCGGGTCGCGGCGCTGGCGGTCTCGGTCAAGGGCACCGAGGAGTTGGTGACCGTGATCGAACTCAAGGAGCCCGCCGACCCCGACGCAGGAGTGACGACCTGGCTCAGCGGGATCAGGAGCGACGTCACCTCCGCGATATCCAATGTGCACGGTCTGAACGTCGCGGATCTGGTGCTGGTGCCGCCGGGGTCGATCCCCACCACGACGAGCGGCAAGGTTCGGCGTGCCGCCAGCGCCGAGCAGTACCTGCAGGATCAATTCGCGCGGTTGGACGCCTAGTGGGCTCGGCTTGCACGGCAGACGCGTCATCGAGCATGGGAGTGGGAATGCGGAAAATCGTTGCGACGGTCACCGCTGTGGTAACCGTCGGCGCCGCAGGGTGTTTCGGTGCCGGCAGCGCGGCGGCCGACGATCCGCCGCCGCCCCCCAACCCGCCGGCCAACGGAACACCGACACCGCTGGGAACGCCGGGCCGGGCGTACGCGCTCGGCGGCGCTCACGTGCTGGGCATCCCCTACGACGAATACATCATGAGGACGGGCGCGGACTGGTTCCCCGGGCTGGATCGGCAAATCGTCGACTACCCGGCGGGACAGGTGCAGGGTCACACGCTGGAACGGCTGTTCCCCGGCATCGGGCGGCTCGAGGAGAACTTCCCGGGCCTCGGCATCGACGGTCCCAGCGTCGGCGAGTCGGTCGACGAGGGCACACCCAACGTGATCAACGCGATCAACGCGGGCGGTCAAGGCACGGCGATCGGGCTGTCCGAGGGCGCGATGGTGCTCAACGACGTGCAGAACGAGCTGGCGTACGACCCGGCCGCCCCGCCACCGGATCAGCTGAGCTTCGCCATGTACGGCAACCCCGTGGGCAAGCACGCCTTCGGCGAGAGCTTCCTGACCCAGATGTTCCCCGTAGGCAGCGTGGTCCCGTCCCTCGACTACCGCATCGCGCCCAGGGTCGATAGCCAGTACGACACCTACCAGTTCGTCTCCGCCTACGACAGCATCGCCGACTGGCCGGACCGGCCGGACAACTGGATGAGCGTCGCCAACGCGATCGTGGGTCTGGCGACCGGTCACACCGCGGTGGCCTTCACCAACCCGAGCATGGTGCCGGCGAAGAACATCGTGACGACGGTCAACTCCCGGGGCGCCAAGAACACGACGATCATGATTCCCGAGCAGCACCTTCCGTTGGTGCTGCCGTTCAAGTACCTCGGGGTGCCGACGGAGACGCTGAACCGGCTCGACGCGGTGCTGCAGCCCATGGTCGACGCGGGGTACTCACGCAACGACGATCCGCTGAGCGCGCCGATCACGGTGGATCCGCTGAACGGCTACGACCCGGCCGAGGTCACTGCGCCGGCCACCAAGGCGGCCTTCGGCGGCGGCTCCGATCCCGTGTCGCAACTCCTCGCCGGACTGCAGTACGTGACGAGCCACCAGCCGAAGCCCTAGCGACGGATCTACAGCGTCACCAACCCGACGGTGACGAGGACGGCTCCGACGGTGCCCAGCGTCGCGGCCACCTCGCGGCGGCGCCGCGATCGTACCCACTCGTTGAGTGACGTCATCGCCGCCAATGTGCGTTGCGGTGCAATGAGATACGCGATCAGCGGGATTTCGACGAGCATGAATGCCACGACCTGGAAGAGCATCAGCGCCGCCACCTGCGTCGCGGCGCCGATCCCCGACGCCAGGATGACCGCGAGCACGGCGAGGAAGTCCACCGACGGTAGCGCGATCGCGAGCCCGGCCACCGCCGCGGCCCACAGCGAGCCGCCATGGGTCAGCCGGAGTGCCAACGTCGACGTCCAGCCCTCACCAGCGTCGGCGGGTCGGGGTCGCAGCGCGAGATAGACCGCGACCACCAGCGCCAGTCCGCCGATCGCCAGCTGCACCTTGGGCAGCGTGAAGTGATTGGACTCCATCAGCCGCTGGCGGAGGACGAACAGCACCACCAGGCCGACCGTCGTGCCCATGGCGAACCCGCCGCACAGGAACACGAGCAGCTGCAGTTGCGGTCGTCGGCGGTTCAGCATCAGCACCGTCATCCCGACCCGGAACGGCTCCAGGCTGACGGCGACGGCCATCATCAAGAGCGTGGGCCACATGGCGGTCGACGACGTCCGGCTAGAACGGGTGCGACTGCGTCGGCATGCGCGACAGGTTACCGCCCGTCGGCGCGTTGGATTCACCAGGATTGAGACCCTGCCCCCGGTCTGCCCGCACGACGAAGATGGGTTCTACTGTGTCCTGCCGCCGCGCGCCGTTACATGTGAAGATGGAGGTGTTATGACCGGCACCGATCTGAGTCCGACGTCCCTGCGCGAAGCCTTCGGGCACTTCCCGTCGGGTGTGATTGCCATCGCCGCCCAGTTGGACGGCATTCGGGTGGGGCTGGCCGCCAGCACCTTCGTCCCGGTGTCCCTGGACCCGCCCCTGGTGTCGTTCTGCGTGCAGAACACCTCGACCACGTGGCCGAAGCTGAAGGATCTGCCGTTCCTCGGGATCAGCGTGCTTGGCGAGGCGCATGACGCCGCGGCGAAGACGCTGGCTGCCAAGACCGGTGACCGCTTCGCCGGGCTGGAGACCAGCTCGTCCGACCGCGGCGCGGTGTTCATCCACGGCACCAGCGTGTGGCTGGAGAGCGCGATCGAGCAGGAAGTGGTGGCCGGTGATCACACGATCGTGGTCCTGCGGGTGCACGACATCACCGTGCACGACGACGTCGCGCCGATCGTCTTCCATCGCAGCGCGTTCCGCCGCCTCGGCGGCTGAGCGGCAGGTTCAGGGGCGCTGAGCCAACTCGTCGCGGTACCCGTCGACGCGTCGCTCGAGTTCGGCGGCGTCCTGCGGTCTGCCCTCCTTGCGGGCGAGCTGAGCGCGCAGGGAGAGTTCGCGGATCGCGGTGCGAATGTCGTTGACGCTGATCGTTTCTCGCATGAGTCTGCTGCCTTTCGTCGTTGACTGGCCGCTGTCACGAGCCTACGCCCAACGTGAAGTGGCTGCGAGACTCCCGAAGGAATTTCGCAGCCACTTCACGTTCGCGAGAGGACGCGGACGCTATCGCTTGAAGAGCTTGTCCCCCAGCCACACGATCGGGTCGTACTTGCGATCGGCGACGCGTTCCTTCATCGGGATCAACGCGTTGTCGGTGATCTTGATGTGCTCGGGGCAGACCTCGGTGCAGCACTTGGTGATGTTGCAGTAGCCCAGCCCGAAGTCCTCCTGCGCCATGTCCTTGCGGTCCACGGTGTCCAGCGGATGCATGTCGAGCTCGGCCACCCGCATCAGATACCGCGGCCCGGAGAACGACTCCTTGTTGTCCTCGTGGTCACGCACCACGTGGCAGACGTTCTGACACAGGAAGCACTCGATGCACTTGCGGAACTCCTGGCTCCGGTTCACGTCCTCCTGCTGCATGCGGTATTCGCCCGGCTGCAGATCCTTCGGCGGGGTGAACGACGGGATCTCGCGTGCCTTCTCGTAGTTGAACGACACGTCGGTCACCAGATCGCGCATGACGGGGAAGGCACGCAGCGGCGTGACGGTGACCGTCTCGTCCTCACCGAACGTCGACATCCGCGTCATGCACATCAGCCGGGGCCGGCCGTTGACCTCCGCCGAACACGACCCGCACTTGCCCGCCTTGCAGTTCCAGCGCACCGCGAGGTCGTTGGCCTGGGTGGCCTGCAGCCGGTGGATGATGTCGAGCACGACCTCGCCTTCGTTGACCTCGACGGTGTAGTCCTTCAGCTCGCCGCCCGCGTCGTCGCCGCGCCAGACCCGAAGACTCGCGTTGTAGGCAGCCATGTCAGCCCTTCCGTTCTGGGTGTTCGGTCAATTCGGCGTCGGTGTAGTACTTCTCGAGTTCGGAGAGCTCGAAGACCTCGAGCAGATCCGGTCGCATCGGGACCTGCTCCTCCGGGGCGACGGTGACGCCCGGAACCATGGCCTCGGCGGTCGCCGCCTCCGTCGTGCGGCACACCAGCAGCTTGTTGCGCCAGTCGGCGTCCATCGCCGGATGGTCATCACGGGTGTGTCCGCCGCGGCTCTCGGTGCGCTGCAGCGCGGCCTTCGCCACGCACTCGCTGACCAGGAGCATGTTGCGCATGTCGATCGCCAGGTGCCAGCCCGGGTTGTACACCCGGCCACCCTCGACGGCGACGTTCTGCAGCCGGCCCCTGAGCTCGTCGAGCTTGGCGAGCGCCTCGTGGATCTCCTCTTCCTTGCGGATGATGCCGACGAGATCGTTCATCGACTGCTGAAGCTCGGCGTGCAGCGTGTACGGGTTCTCGGGATTGTCGTGCGGCTCGTACGGCGCCAGCGCCATCTTCTCGGCCTCGTCGAGCGAGTCCTGCGAGATCTTCGGCCGCTCGGGCAGCGCCCGCACGTAGTCCGCCGCCCCGAGCCCGGCGCGGCGGCCGAACACGAGCAGGTCGGACAGCGAGTTGCCGCCGAGACGATTCGAGCCGTGCATGCCACCGGAGCACTCGCCCGCGGCGAACAGACCCGGGGTGGCTGCCCCACCGGTGTCGGGATCGACCTCGATTCCGCCCATCACGTAGTGACAGGTCGGCCCGACCTCCATCTCGTCCTTGGTGATGTCGACCTCGGCCAGCTCGATGAACTGGTGATACATCGACGGGAGTCGGCGCTTGATCTCCTCGGTCGGCATGCGCGAGGCGATGTCGAGGTAGACCCCGCCGTGCGGGGTGCCGCGGCCCGCCTTGACCTCGGCCACGATGGCTCGGGCCACCTCGTCGCGGGGCAGCAGGTCAGGGGTGCGACGGGCGGAGTCGTTGTCCTTGAGCCATTGATCGGCTTCCTCCGCGGTCTCGGCGTACTGGCCCTTGAACACCGGGGGGATGTAGTCGAACATGAACCGCTTGCCCTCGGAGTTCTTCAGCACTCCGCCGTCCCCGCGGACGCCCTCGGTGACGAGGATGCCCTTCACCGACAGCGGCCAGACCATGCCCGTCGGGTGGAACTGGATGAACTCCATGTTGACCAGGCTGGAACCGGCGCGCAGTGCCAGGGCGTGGCCGTCGCCGGTGTACTCCCACGAGTTCGACGACACCTTGAACGACTTGCCGATGCCGCCCGTCGCCAGCACCACCGCGGGCGCCTCGAACAGGATGAAGTTGCCGGTCTCGCGCCAGTAGCCGAAGGCACCGGCGATCTTGCCGGTGGGGCCGCCGGTGGAACCGGTCGCCTCGTGCTCGGCGCTCGCGTTCTCGCGGGGGCCCTTGTCGAGGATCAGGTCGGTGATCGAGCATTCGTGGAAGACCTTGATCCGGGCTTCGTAGTCGCCGAGTTCCCGCATGTCCTCCTGCTGCAGCGAGACGATCTTCTGCTGCAGGGTGCGGATGATCTCCAGCCCGGTCCGGTCGCCGACGTGCGCCAGCCGCGGGTAGGTGTGCCCGCCGAAGTTGCGCTGGCTGATCTTGCCGTCCTTGGTGCGGTCGAACAGCGCACCGTAGGTCTCCAGCTCCCACACCCGGTCGGGGGCTTCCTGCGCGTGCAGTTCGGCCATCCGCCAGTTGTTGAGGAACTTGCCGCCGCGCATGGTGTCACCGAAGTGCACCTGCCAGGAGTCCTTGGAGTTGACGTTGCGCATCGCCGCGGCGCACCCACCCTCGGCCATCACGGTGTGCGCCTTGCCGAACAGTGATTTGGTCACCACCGCAACGCGTTGGCCGCGTTCGCGGGCCTCGATCACTGCGCGCAGCCCTGCACCGCCGGCGCCGATCACGACCACGTCGTATTCGTGCCGTTCTAACTCAGTCATGGGTGATCCTTACTAGTTCTTGAATGATCTTGTCAGCCAACGAATCTCAGGTCCGAGATCGTGCCGCTGGCGACCAGCATGACGTAGAAGTCGGTGAGCATCAGGGTGCCGAGCGTGATCCACGCATACAGCTTGTGCCGGGTGTTGAGCCTGCTCACCTGGCCCCACATCCAGTACCGGACGGGGTGCTTGGAGAAGTGCTTGAGCCGTCCGCCGACGACGTGGCGGCAGGAGTGGCAGGACAACGTGTAGACCCACAGCATCACGACGTTCACGAGCAGGACGATGTTGCCCAGGCCGAATCCGAAGCCGGACGGTGACTGGAACGCCTCGATCGCGTCATAGGTGTTGATCAACGAGATGATCCCGGCGATGTAGAAGAAGTACCGGTGCGTGTTCTGGATGACCAGCGGGAGCCGGGTCTCGCCGGTGTACTTCGCCCGCGGTTCGGCGACGGCGCAGGCGGTCGGCGACTGCCACACCGAGCGGTAGTAGGCGCCGCGGTAGTAGTAGCAGGTCAACCGGAAGAGCAGAAGGAACGGCAGGGACGCCGCCGCATAGGGCAGCCACCACACGTCGGGCAGGATCTGCGGCCAGAAGCCGCTGGCCTCCCCGCATCCCGTGCTGATGCACGGTGAGTAGAACGGGGTCAGGTAGTGGTACTGCGGCACGAAGAAGTGGTCCTGCTGGAACGCCCGCACGGTCGCATAGATGACGAATGCCGCGAAGCCGAGGTCGGTGACCACCGGCGACTTCCACCAGTTGTCGGTGCGAAGCGTGCGCTGTTTGATCTGCGCGCGCGTCGGCGAGAAGACACCGGTGCCGGGGCGGCCGGCGGTGGGTGCGCTCAAGGGTTGTTCCTCACTTCGTCGTGAAATCCGGGGTGGAACGGTCAATCGAACGGCGACGGGCTGACGGGACCGTCGTCGTCCACGTCCTGCCAGAAGTCGCTGGCGTACTGGGTGTCGGGGATTCCGATCTTCTCCCCGATGTGGTGGTGGTGGCTTACCCCTCGCGCAAGGTTCAACTCCTCGGCATCGATGTCGAGCCGGTCGATGTCGTTCTGAATGCGTTCGGCATCGTTGACGATGCGGCGCATCGCAGCGGTGTCGCCGTAGCGTGAAGCCAACGACGAGACGCAACGGCGGAGGCCGCCGATCAACTCGTGTAGCTGGTCGAGTTCGGTGGTAGTGGACAACGGAGTTGACCTCCTTGGGCTGAAGGGTGTCACGGATCACAGTACGACAATCGATGCTAGTCACAGACAGAGATAAGAGTGAGACGGGTCACGTCGAAACAGCGGAGGTCGAAGAAGTGTCGAAAGAGGTTCTTCAAGAGCGGGCGGCGGCGCTGAAGGCGCTGCACGTGTCAGGCAACCCGGTGGTCTTGCCGACGGTATGGGACGCGTGGTCGGCCACGATCGCGGTCGGCGCCGGATTTGCCGCGCTGACCGTCGGCAGTCACCCCGTGGCGGACTCGGTGGGCAAGGCCGACGGTGAGGGCATGTCATTCGACGATCTGACGGCGCGCGTCGCACAGATCACCGGCGCGGTCGACGTGCCCATCTCGGTGGACGTCGAATCGGGGTACGGCGAAACGGCCGAGCGCCTGATCGACGGGCTCCTCGCGGCGGGTGCGGTGGGGCTGAACATCGAAGACACCGTGCACAAGGAGAACAAGCGGCTGCGCACGCCCGAGGAGCATGCCGCGCTGGTCGGCGAATTGCGCGCGGCCTCGGATGCGGCGGGCGTGCACGTGGTCCTCAACGCCAGGACCGACCTCTTCATCAGGGGGGACGGCGACGAGTCCGATCGCGTCGATCGCGCCATCGCCCGCCTGACGCTGGCGGCCGACGCCGGTGCCGACAGCCTGTACCCCGTCGGGCGCCACGATGACGACACCATGCGACGCCTGACGTCCGAACTGCCGCTGCCGGTGAACGCCATCGCGATACCCGACACCGATGATCCCGCGTCGTTCGGCCCGCTCGGGGTCGGGCGCATCAGCTTCGGCCCGTTCTTCCAGCGGGTGCTGTCCGGTCATGCGGAGACGCTGCTGGCCCGCTGGCGCTGACGCGCGCTAGGTTCACCGCAACCGCCTGTGAGTCGTCACCGTTCGGCGGTTCGACCGGAGGTAGTGCGATGCACGTTCACGCAGGAATGCGCGCCCTGACGGCCGTCGCAGCGATCGGCTTCGCGTGCGTCGGTGTCGGGGCCCTGCCGCCGGCGCAGGCCGAGGGTCGAACCCACACGTTCGTGCTGACCCAGCAGCCGCCCGCCCTGCATCCCGTCGACGCGGACATGCCAGGAGCGAGTGTGGCCGATGCGGTGCTGTATGAGTCCGTCATCACCGGGGACCACGGCGAGAACGGCCTGTTGACCGGCTTCCTCATCACCGCGGACGTTCCCGACGCCGAGACCGGTGACGTCGACGCCGACCGGCTCGGCCAGCTGTCCTTCGACCTCGGCGGAGGCAACATGCTGGCGGTGATTGGCGAGTCGACCTACCGCGGCGAGGCCGTCGAGATGACGCCAAGCGCACCACAGTTGCGGGCGGTCGTCGGGGGCACCGGCACCTTCATCGGGTCGCGCGGTCAGGTGGCGACGACTCGCAACGGCGACGGCACCTACCGGCACGAGTTCACCCTGCTGGACGACTGAACGAGTTTCCCCGATGTTCGGCCGGTGGCTCTACCATGCCGGCCGTGGATGACGAGGACGACCGGGAGACGGGCCGTGATCACCCCGCCGTGATCTGGGCCGCGGCGGCCGCGGCCGTAGCGCTGGTCGCGATCCTGGTGGTGGCGGTGATCCGGACCTCGGACTCCTCACACGCGCCCGCGTTCGTTCCACCTGCCCCGTACGTGGACACGACGTCGGCGGCGCCGTACACCACGTCGTCGTCGACGCGGGAGAGCTATGCGGTCCCCAGCGTCCAGACGAGCCAGGATTCGGGTGTACCGCCGATCACCGGGGCGCCCGACGCCGGGCCGGCGCCGGGCGACGAGTCGACCCCGTCGGCACCGGCGACCATCTCCAATCCGTACGGCACGACGACACCCACGAACGCCGGCCACGTCTGAGTGCTCACAGCCCGGTCCGGCGGTGGGTGAGCACACCGTGACGGGTGCTTCACGCGAGGCGACATGACGGCAACGTCGGCTCTCTAGCGTGACGGCATGCCTTTGCAGAAGCGGGTCGTCGTCATCGGGCACGGCATGGTCGGCCACCGGTTCGTGGAGGCCCTGCGGGCGCGCGACGTCTCGGATGTCTGGTGGGTGACCGTCCTGGCCGAGGAGCGCGAGGCCGCCTACGACCGCGTCGGCCTGACCGGTTACACCGAGCACTGGGACCGCGGTCGGATGGCGCTCGCGGGCAACGACTATGCCGGTGACGACCACGTCGAGCTGATCCTGCGGGACCGGGCCACCAGGATCGACCCGGCTGGTCGTTACGTCACGACGGTGTTGGGCCGCAGAATCGCTTACGACGCACTGGTATTAGCCACCGGCTCGTATGCCTTCGTGCCGCCCGTCCCCGGTCATGACCTGCCCCACTGTCACGTCTACCGCACTCTGGACGACCTCGACGGGATCCGCGACGGGGCGCGGCGAGCTGGTGACGCCGCGGCGGGGGTGGTGGTCGGCGGGGGGCTGCTCGGTCTGGAGGCCGCGAATGCGTTGCGCCAGTTCGGGTTGACGCCACACGTCGTCGAACGCTCACCGCGACTGATGAGCCAGCAGCTCGACGAGGCCGGTGGCGCGTTGCTGCAGCGGATGGTCGGGGAACTCGGCATCAGCGTGCACTCCGACGTCGGTACCACCTCCATCGAGGCGGCCGACGGCGGTGTCCGCGTCAACCTGACCGACGGTTCCGCGATCGACGCGGGGGTGGTGATCTTCGCGGCGGGTGTGCGGCCGCGAGACGAACTCGCGCGCGCTGCAGGTATCCCGGTGGCCGACCGCGGCGGGGTGCTCACCGACGCCCGTTGTGCCACCGGCTATTCCGATGTGTATGCGATCGGTGAGGTGGCTGCGATCGAGGGCCGCTGCTACGGGCTGGTGGGCCCGGGCTACACCAGCGCGGAGGTCGTCGCCGACGGGCTGCTCGGCGGCTCCGCGGAGTTCGGCGTCGCCGACATGTCCACCAAGCTGAAGCTTCTTGGTGTCGACGTGGCGAGCTTCGGCGACGCGATGGGTGTCACCCCCGACTGTCTCGAGGTCGTGGTCAACGACGCCGTCAAGCAGACCTACGCCAAACTGGTGCTCTCCGATGACGCCCGCACTCTGCTCGGCGGCATCCTGGTGGGTGATGCGTCCGCCTACGGCATGCTGCGGCCGATGGTCGGCGAGCAACTGCCGGGCGACCCGCTCGCTATCATCGCGCCGGCCGGATCCGATTCAGAGGGAGCGACACTCGGCCTCGGTGCCCTGCCAGCCGCGGCCCAGATCTGCTCCTGCAACAACGTCAGCAAGGGTGATCTCACCGACGCGATCACCGACGGCTGCACGGATGTGCCCGCCTTGAAGAACTGCACCAAGGCGGGCACGTCGTGCGGATCCTGTGTCCCACTTCTGAAACAACTGCTGGAGTCGCACGGCGTGGTGCAGTCGAAGGCGCTGTGCGAGCACTTCGCGCAGTCGCGCGCCGAGCTGTTCGAGATCGTCGCCGCGTCGGGCGTCCGTACGTTCTCGGGCCTCGTCGCACGCTACGGCAACGGAAGTGGTTGCGACATCTGCAAACCCGTGGTCGCCTCCATCCTGGCGTCGACGAGCTCGGAGCACATCCTCGACGGCGAGCAGGCCTCGCTGCAGGATTCCAACGACCACTTCCTGGCGAACATCCAGCGCAACGGCAGCTACTCGGTGGTGCCAAGGGTGCCTGGCGGGGACATCACCGCCGAGCAGCTGATCCTGATCGGCGAGATCGCCCGCGACTTCGGCCTGTACACCAAGATCACCGGCGGGCAGCGCATCGACATGTTCGGCGCGACCGTCGACCAGCTGCCCCTGATCTGGCGCCGGCTCGTCGACGGCGGCATGGAGTCCGGCCACGCCTACGGCAAGGCGTTGCGCACCGTGAAGAGCTGTGTCGGCAGCGACTGGTGCCGCTACGGCCAACAGGATTCGGTGCAGATGGCGATCGACCTCGAGCTGCGGTACCGCGGACTGCGCGCCCCGCACAAGATCAAGATGGGCGTGTCCGGCTGTGCGCGGGAATGCGCCGAGGCGCGGGGCAAGGACGTCGGGGTCATCGCCACCGAGACCGGGTGGAACCTCTACGTCGGCGGAAACGGCGGCGCGACACCACGACACGCGCAGCTGCTGGCCGGCGATCTCGACGACGAGACGCTGATCCGCTACGTCGACCGCTTCCTGATGTTCTACATCCGCACCGCGGACCGACTCCAACGCACCGCGCCGTGGGTGGAGGGCCTGGAGGGCGGCCTGGATCATCTGCGCGACGTGGTGTGCCACGACTCGCTCGGCTTGGCCGCGGAGTTCGAGGACGCCGTCGCCAGGCACGTCGACGGCTACGGCTGCGAATGGAAGGGGGTGCTCGACGATCCCGACAAGTTGTCGCGGTTCGTATCGTTCGTCAACGCGCCCGAAGTCGTCGATCCCACAATCGAATTCACCAAGCGATCCGGCCGGAAGGTGCCCATCGGCATGCCGACGGTCCGGTGAGGGGAGAACCATGACACTGCTCGACGATGCCAGGGAGGTCCGGGTATGGACCTCGGCGTGCGACTACGACCGCCTGCTGCCGGGCCGCGGCGCGGGCGTGCTGCTGCCCGGCGGGGTCCAGGTGGCGGTGTTCCGTCTCGACGACGGTTCGCTCTGGGCGATCGGGAACGTCGACCCGTTCTCGGGTGCGGCGGTGATGTCGCGCGGCATCGTCGGAGACCGTGCCGGACGGCGATGTGTGCAGTCGCCACTCAAGAAGCAGGCGTTCGCGCTGGATGACGGCAGCTGTCTCGACACCCCCGACGTCGTGCTGCCCGTCTACCGGACCAGGATCACCGATGACGGACGCGTCGAGGTGGGCTCCTAGAGCGCGCGCATGAGCCGGCTTGCGTCCTGCTCGACGAGGCCGACCCGGGTCGAGGTGCCCCACAGTTCGACGGTCTGGATCAGCCAGTACGCCGCGAAGCCCGCGATCAGGGCCACCTCGACGACGATGGTCGCGTGGTTGAACCCGTCCAAGAGCTGGTGCAGGCACACGGCCGCCACCAGCGTCAGCCCCATGGCCACCGAGATCGTTTGATAGATCAGCTGGTAACGCCTGCGATGCGGACACTTCTCGGCATCCTGGTTGCCCGCGACGAACGCGGTGATCACCACCGTCAGGATGATCGAGGCGAACATGGCCACCGCGGCGACGCCGTGGGCATTCGCGCGGAACCAGTCGGGTGCCGCGGCCAGGGTGACGACACCCGTCGCGAGCAGCACGCGCTGCCCCCACACCGCCCAGGTGCCGAGCACGCTGCGCCGTGGCATGGTCCCCGTGCGGTGGTACATCCACCACGACGCGGCCCGGGACACCACCAGCGCGATGACGACGGCCCAGGCGTTCGCGATCGCCGACTGGCTGCCGATGTCCAATCGCGCACCCCCGCAAGCTAGTCCGGGTCGCGACGTCGGAACCATCGCGACGACGAAGGCCAGGATGCCGGCAAGGTTCAGCAGGACGTCTTCGGTGTCACTGCTTCCCTTGTAGACGATGAGCATCGCCCCGATGGCGCAGAGCGCCGCGATGAACACGGCGTGCGCGGACGTGAAGTAGTACTCGCTGATGGAGGTCTGCCAGCAGGTGGCCCGCAGGCGTTCTATCACCACCGCCGCGCCGAGCATGACGATCATCACCGCCATGCCGCCGCGCAGATAACGGTAGGTGTCCAGGACCGCACTGCCGCTCATCACCATCAGCGCCGAGCCTACGGTCGTTGCGCGATTTCACGGCCGATCCGCGCAACTACCGTAGCGTCGGCGAGCCCACGGGATGGTCGTCGACGGCCAGGCGGTAGCCGCGCTTCACCACCGTCGACACGATGTGCTTGTCGCCCAGTGCCGTCCGCAGCCGCAGCACCGCCGTTTCGACGGCGTGCGTGTCGGTCCCGCCGCCGGGCAGCGCGTTGAGCAGGTCAGCGCGGGACACGACGTTGCCCGGGCTGTGCGCCAGCGCCCGGATGGTCGCCATGCCGGCGGGGGGCAGATCCTTGACGACGCCATCGACCAGGACGCAGGTACCGCGGATCTCCAGCACGTGACCAGCGACGGTGACCGTCCTGGACTGCAGTAGCGGCAACTCGTCGGTGATGTGGCGGGCCAGCGCGCCGAGTCGCATCCGCTCGGGTGCCGAGGTCGGGACGCCTAGGCGCACCAGCGGACGGGAGGTCACCGGTCCCACGCACATCGCGTGCACGTCGCTACGCAGCGCCGCGAGCACACGGTCCTCGATGCCCATCTCGACGGCCCGCATCAGCGTGGCAGCCACCGCGGGGGCGGAGGTGAAGCTGACGGCGTCGAACTTGTGCTCGGCGACGCCGCAGACCAGCTGGTCGAAGGCCCCGTCGCGTGGGGCGGGGTGCCAGCGGTAGACCCGGATCGGCACGACCTCGGCGCCTGCGGCGCGCAGTTCGTCGAGGAACTCGGGGAAGGGATCCCACTCGGCGGTGGCACCGTGCAGCTGCACGGCGATCCGCAGACCGGAGATGCCGCCCGCGCGTAGGTACTGCAGCACCTCGCGGGAGGACTCCGACTCCGGGGACCACTCCTCGGGCAACCCGGCCGCCCGCAGGGCGCCGGTGGCCTTGGGTCCGCGAGAGACGATGCGGGCCTTGGCCAGTGCGGTGGTCAACTCCGCGGCCAACCCCCAGCCGTCGGCGGCGGCGATCCACCCACGCAGGCCGATACCGGTCGTGGCGACGACCACGTCGGGCGGGGTGGCGATCAGCGCCCGGGTGTGGTCGTGCAGCTCGTCGTCGTCGGGTAGGGGCACCATGGCGATCGCCGCGGCGCTGGTGACCGACGCGCCCCGGCGGCGTAGCAGGGTGCACAGCTCGTCGGCGCGCCGGGCGGAGGTCACCGCCACCCGAAACCCGGTCAGTGGCGCCCAGTCGGGGTCAGGCATACCCCTAGTCAAGGCATCGCGTGTTTCCGGATGGTTACGTGGCCGTTGCCCCCGGGAGTCGCGGCTCTCGTGTCGTGTTTGCGGGGTGAACGTCTGCTCACCCTGGCCCCGACGGTGCCGTGAGGCGCCAGGGGCCGATCACCAGACGTCGCCGTCGCGGTAGTCGCACGCGATCTCGCCGGTGGTGTCGAGGTCGACGCCCAGTGGGAGCACGAACAGCGACCCGTCGTCGTCGGGGGTGGGGGTCGCCCCGGAGGGGGCCAGCACGGCCGTCGTTCCTCGCCACGGCAACCAGCCGCGGTCGGCGTAGATGTGCCGTCCGGCCTCCGACGCGCTGAGCGCACCCAACTGGTAGGCGCCGCGCAACACCTGCTCGAGGGCGTCCATCACGGCGGTCGCGAGGCCCTGCCCGCGCCAGTCCTCCCGCACCGCCACGGCCTCGAGATAGCCGCAGCGCAGCGCGTCGCCTCGATGCAGCAGCCGACGTTGCACGACCGCGCCGTGTGCGACGAGTGCACCACGCACGCAGATCAGCGCGTGCATCCCGCCGAGGGCGTGCTCCCAGTCGGCGTCGGTGAAGTCGGTCTCGCCGTCGGCGAAGGCGTCGACGAGCATCCTGCGGGCGTCCTCGCGCATCTCACCGTCGAGGTCGGACGTGTGAACCAGCCGCGCTGTGTGGAGCACCCCTCGTTCCTACCAGGGGCCGACGCCGATGACTACCGTTCGCGGGGACGCGACCAGTGCAATCGCACGTGCTGTCCTGGTCGCACCTGAGCCACCCGGTCGACGTCGCGATCCGCCACCACACCGATCACCGGGTAGCCACCGGTGACAGGATGGTCGGGGCCGAAGATGACGGGTAAACCGTTGGGCGGCACCTGGATTGCGCCGCGGTCGGTGCCCTCGCTGGGGAGCTGGCGGTCGGTTCGGCGGTGCTCGATGGCGCGGCCCGACAGGCGCATCCCGACGCGGTCACTGCGGTCTGAGGCGACCCAATCGGTGTGCACCAGGGCGTCCGGGTCGCTGAACCAGTCGTCGCGCGGTCCCGGCACGACGAGGAACTCGACCACCCCGCCCCCGATCGTGGCGACCGGTGCCTGGTCGACCTCGGGGAACTCGGCGGTGTGCTCGCCGATGGGCAGCACGTCACCCGGGGAGAGCGGCCGCGGCCCGATCGCCGACAACACGTCATGGCTTCTGGACCCCAGCACCGGCTCGACGTCGATGCCGCCGCGGACGGCGAGGTAGCTGCGAACACCCGCGCGCGGCGTGCCGAAGGTCAGGACCGCACCGTCGTGAACATGGTGAATGCCGTTGATGCCGAACGGGATTCCATCCACCGTCGGACCCGCATCGGCGCCGGTGACCGCGATGGTGACGTCACCGCCACGCACGCGGGCCGAGAACCCACCGAACGTGACCTCGACGGTGGCGCGATCGGGCGGGTTGGCGACCAGCCTGTTGGCCAGCGTGTGGGAACGACGGTCGGCCGCGCCCGACCGGGTGACGCCCAGGTGCGCGAGCCCCGGCCGGCCCAGGTCTTCCAGCAGGGCCAGCGGGCCGGTCGCGAGGATCTCGAGCGATGTCACGTCGACCCCCCGCCGATCGCCCGGAATCGAACCAGGGTGCCGGGTGTCAGGAGCGCGGGCGGGTCGCGGTCGATGTCCCAGAGGACTGCATCGGTGCGTCCGATCAGCTGCCATCCGCCGGGGCTCTCCCGCGGATAGACACCGCTGAATTCGCCTGCCAGGCCAACGGATCCGACGGGGACCCTGGTTCGGGGCTCGGGTCGACGCGGCACGTGAAGGCGCTCGTCGCCACCGACCAGGTACGCGAAGCCCGGCACGAAACCGATGAACCCGACGCGCATCGGCGCGGCCGTGTGGGCCGCCACCACCTGATCGGGGGACAGACCGGTCAGGCGCGCCACGTCGGCGAGATCCTCGCCGTCGTAGACGACGTCGATCGTGACGTCGGCACCCGTCGCCGGCGTCGCGGCCGCTGCCCCCACCGATTGCTCGCGCAACCGATGCAGGTGCGCCCGGGTCGTCGCCTGATACTCCGGGCCGGCGAGCAGGAGCAACACCGTGCGAGACGCCGGCACGATGTCGACGACGCCGCCCGCGTCGGCCACCCGCAGGGCATCGCACCACGCCAGCACGTCGGCGGTGTCGTCCAGGTCGAGCAGCAGCGCCCGGTCGCCGTAGTCGTGCACCGCGCGCAGGGACATCAGCGCCTCACTCCGCGGGCTCGTACGTCGGCTCGTGGCGCTTGACGTAGGCGATCACGCGGTACGTGATGGGCAACAGGACGATCTCGACCGCGGTCTTGTAGAGCCAGCCCAGCACGGCGTAGACGGCGAAGTCGCGGAACGTGCTGATGCCGATCGCACTGGCCGCGATGCTGCAGAACACCAGGGTGTCGCCGAGTTGGCCGGCGAACGTGGACCCGACGAGGCGGGCCCACAGGTGCTTCTCCTTGGTGCGCTCCTTGATCGCCACGACGACCCAGGCATTGATGGTCTGACCGACGATGAAGCCAGCGAGCCCGGCGATGATGAGCTGGGTGTACGCGTGCACGACGTTCTCGAACGCTGCCTGATTCTCGTAGAAGTCGGCGGCGGGCAGATAGATGGTGACCCAGAAGGCCAACGCGGCCAACACGTTCATCGAGAACCCAAGGATGATTGCCCGTCGCGCCGCCTTGAATCCGTATACCTCCGACAGGACGTCGCCGATCACGTAGGTCAGCGGAAAGACGATGAAGCCGCCGTCGGTGATGATCGGTCCAAAGGCCACACCCTTGGTGGCGGTGACGTTCGAGATGATCACCAGCGCCGTGAACACGGCGACGAGCATGGGGTAGTAGGCCGAACCCACCTGTGCGAATGCTGTGCGGAGGTCGGACTTCTCGGGCGTCTGGCTGGTCACCCGGTCATCTTGTCAGGTGAGCACCCGCGAGATCATCGGCGGTAACTGGTCCGCCACGACGGGGTAGGACAACACCGATGTGAATGCCAGTGCGCCCGCCAGCTCCTTGCCGGTGAAGACGTTTCTGTCGTTCTTCGTCGACGTGAGGGTGGCGAACGTCGGATCGGCGAGCAGGGCGGCCCGTTCCTCGTCGCTCTCGGTCTTCCAGACGACCACGTCGGCGGCGTCGAGCACCGACGCCAACTTGGCGCGCGGCACCTGCGCGCGGTCGTCCTCCACGAAGGCGTCGACGCTGTCGGGCACGGCGAAGCCCATCTGCCCGAGGAAGTCCGTGCGCCAGCCGGGCGGGGTGACGTCGTAGGCGTCCTGGTACGCCGTGGCGCTCACCACCACGACCTTCTTGCCGTTGAACGTCGGGTTGTTCTTGCCGACCTCGGTGAACTTGGCGTCCACGTCGGCGATCAGCTTGGTCATCTCGTCGAACTTGAACACGGCCTGACCGATGGTGTTCGCCTGGTCCTTCCACGGTTCGAAGAACGCGCTCTGGCCCGACTGCGCGATGGTGGGGGCGATGGCGGACAGCTTCGTGTAGGTGTCCTGGTCGAGACCGGCGTTGGTGGCGACGATGAGATCTGGTTTCAGAGACGCGATTTGGTCGACCTGGATGCCGTCGTACAGGTTCAGTACGACGGGTTGGGCGGTGCCGAGTCTGGCCCGGGCCCATGGCCACACACCGAACGGTTCCCCGCCGAACCAGTCGGTGACCGCGATCGGCACGACCCCCAGCGCCAGCAGGTCGTCCTGCTCGGTGAACCCGGCACTGACGACCCGGGTGGGCGCCGACGGGATCTTCGTCTCCCCGAAGACGTGCTTGATGGTGACGGACCCGTCGCCGGCAACCGTTCCCGGTTCGTCCGAACCGCAGGCCACGGTCAACATTGCGAGACCCGCCGTGACGGCCAGGAAACTTCGTCGGGAGCAGGTCGGTGGCACTGGCAGAGCGTAAACGGTAACGGGCCGCGGTGGGTCAGTCCTCGTCGGAGAAGTCCTCGAGGTACTCGTCGTCGTAAACCTCGACCGCGTCGCGAATTTCCTCGAAGGCGCGGTCCCAGGATTCGGCGACGGCGGCACGGGCAGCGTCGGCGTGCGCGGCGACGTCACGTCGTTCGCGGCCCAGCGCTTCCCTGACGGCACCACCGCGGGCGGCGATGGTCGCGACGGTGAAGACCGAGTCGAGGGCCGAGCCTGCCACGATGCCCTGCCCCCGCAGGACGGCCTCGGCGACATCCGCGGCACCACACACGACGGCGTTCGGCAGGGTGGCCTGGCTCGTGACGTATTCGCCGATCGCGGTGCGGACCCGGGTGCCCGTTTCGGCGACGACCCCTCGGGTCTCCGCGCGGGTGTGCGCCAGTGCTGCGGGCAATGTTGCGCCAGTGCGGATTTCGTCGATCACGGCAACGGGTGCGTGCACCAGCGCGACGGTGAGCTCGGTGGAGGCGCCGACGAGTTGGGTGCCCAGCCCCTGGCCAGCGACGAGCTGGCGTTCCAGGACCTGGCGGATGACGGCGCCCCGGGTGGGCTCCAGCGCCGTCGCCTCGGGGACGGGTGCGGCGTCCTGAGCGGAGATGACGTCCTGAGCGGAGATGGTGTCGTGGTCGAGGGTGTCGTGATCGGGGGTGGTGTCGTGATCTGGCATGTCGGTTCCTTCCACAGTTGTCGTGGGGACCAGTCCATCCGTCGCGATCGACTCGTGGCGGGCGCGGAGACCAACCGTGGATGAATCCCACGTGGCGGAGGTTGAACCGTGCCCGGGGCGGGTAACGGAGACGAGCACCACCTCGGTGCTTCGAACAAAGGATTTGAACCGTGATCGCAACCATCCTCGGCGCCATCGTCGTCGGCCTCATCGTCGGCGGCCTCGCCAGATTGGTCATGCCGGGCAAGCAGAACATCGGCGTGCTCGTCACGATCGTGCTGGGCGCCCTCGGCTCGTTCCTGGGCACCTGGGTGTCCTACAAGCTCGGCTACTCCAACCAGAACGGTGGATTCAAGATCATCCCGTTCCTCGTCGGGGTCATCTTCGCCGTCGTACTGATCGCCGGGTACCTCGGCATCGTCGGCCGTCGCAGCAGCGCCGGACGCACCAGGTAGGGAGAAGCGACATGTTGGCTCTACTGAGCAGCCCGGTACGCCGGTTCCTCCTGATCACCCTCCTGGTGCCTGCCATCGCGTTCTTGCTGAGCAAGGTCGGCGGTTTCCTGCAGCGCCGCAACGGTGGCGAGCACACCAGGATCTCGCGAGCGCTGGTGTCGGCGTCGGGGTTCCTCCGCCGCCGCGTCGCCAAGAATGACGACCACACCCGGGGTGCGGTTCGCGCGGCCTAATCGGCTGACCGCGACCGCGGTGTCTCGTCGGGGTGCATGCTTGGGGTGCACCCCCGAGGAGTGATCATGCGCAGACGCCGGTACCTGACCCCATCCCTCGGTCTCACCATGTGTGCGGTGGCCTCGTTCGGCGTGGCCGCCCTCGTCGGCGCACCGGCGGCCCTCGCCGGCTGCAACGACTCGAGCGGGACCGTCGTCTGCGCCCAGGGCGATATCCGCGGAACGGACGCGCCGCCCCCCGCCAGGCCCGATCTGGGGTCTTACGGCACGTGGTGCAACGGCAACGTCTGCTTCCCCGGCGACCTCTTCGGTGTCGTCGTCGGGCGGCCGTAGCGCGCACCTCTCAGGACACCGCGAGCGTGATGCCGAGCCCGATCATCGTCACGGCGATCAGGCAGTCCAGCACCCGCCACGTGTTGCGGGTCGAGAACAGACCCGACAGTCGGTGTGCGCCGAGCCCGAGGCCGACGAACCACACCGCGCTCGCGGTGACCGCGCCGATGCCGAACAGCCAGCGTTCCTCGCGGTGTTCGTTGGCCAGGGTGCCGAGCAGGACGACGGTGTCGAGGTACACGTGCGGGTTGAGGAACGTCAGCGCGGCGCAGGTGACGAGCACTTCGGCGAGCCGGGCGGGGGCGGCATCCGATGGCATCAGCGCGGCGGGCCGCCATGCGCGCTTGGCCGCCATCAGGCCGTAGCCGATGAGGAACGCCGCACCGCCGAACTTGGCGACGTTCATGGCGCCGGGATGGGCGCCGATCAGTGCGCCGACGCCGGCGATGCCCGCGGCGATCAGCACCATGTCGGAAACCGTGCACAGCGCCACCACGGGCAGGACGTGCTCGCGCCGGATGCCCTGCCGGAGGACGAACGCGTTCTGGGCGCCGATGGCGGCGATCAGCGCGAAGGACGCCAGGAATCCCATGACGAGCGGTGAGGTCATTCCGCGACGGTAAGCGTGGGCGCTGATGCAGTACAGCTAATCATTCTGTGAGTACATTAGAATCCTTCAGGTGACTTTGGACGCCCAGCAGCTGGCTGCCCTGGCGGCCGTCGTCGACCTGGGTTCCTTCGATGCCGCGGCGTCGCGGCTGCACGTGACGCCGTCGGCGATCAGTCAGCGCATCAAGACCCTCGAGCGCGACGTCGGCCAGGTGCTGGTCAGACGGGAGAAGCCCTGCACCGCAACGGCTGTGGGGATTCCGCTGCTGAAGTTGGCGGCGCAAACGGCGCTGCTGGAGTCCGAGGCACTCGCCGAGATGGGTGGCGGTCAGACCGAACGCACCAGGGTCGCACTCGCGGTCAATGCCGACTCGATGTCCACCTGGTTCACCGCAGTCCTTACCGGCCTTTCGGGGGTGCTCTTCGACGTCTCGATCGAGGATCAGGACCATTCGGCCCGCCTGCTCCGCGAGGGCGCCGTGATGGGCGCGGTCACCACCGAGCGCGCTCCGGTCTCCGGCTGCCGGACGCAAGCCCTCGGGGTGATGCGGTATCTACCGGTGGCCAGCCCGGACTTCATCGCAGGTCACCTGTCGGAGGGGTTCACCGTGCAGGCCGCGGCGGTGGCGCCCTCACTGGCGTGGAACCGCGCTGATGCGCTGCAGGACATGTTGCTGCACAAAGTGTTTCGGCGCGATGTCGGCCGCCCGGTGCACCACGTGCCCACCGCCGAGGGGTTTCGTGCAGCGGTGCTGGCCGGACTGGGGTGGGCGATGTACCCGGAGCAGGCGGCCGCGCCGATGCTGTCCGACGGATCGTTCGCCCTGATCGCGGACGACCACCTCGACGTACCGCTGTTCTGGCAGTGCTGGAAGATCGACAGTCCCACGGTCGACGCCGTCACCGCCGCGGTGTCCTCAGCCGCCAGAAGCCTGCGCGGCCGGGGCGACTGAACGCTGAGCCTCGCGTGCAGGTGTCCTGTGAACCTGCTTGGACGTCGCCCACGGGTCGTCTTCGAGGCGCCTAATCGTCGTATATCGGACGCGACGACTGGAGGCTGGACATGAGGCAGATGGAACGCAAGACGCAGGCCGCGCTGCTCGGCGGAGCGGCCCTGCTCGCAATGGGAGTCATGGGCGTAGCTGCCGGTGGTGGGGGCGACGGACCCACGGCGCTGGTATCGGGCGGCTCGATGTCGACGGGTGAGACCACGACCCTCACCAACTCGGGGACGATCGCTCCGGTGGTCGCCAAACCAGCCGTGAAGGCCACGCCCCACTAGCGTCACCCGGGCGCGCCATTTTCAGTGTTACGCCGCGGGTGCGCTCACCAGCGATGGGGCGCAATCCTCGACGTAGTCGAAACCGCACGGCGCGCACGACACTTCGTAGCGCAGCAGTCCGCCGTCATCCTCGCGGAAGCAGTACGGCGTTTGGGCCATGCACCGGGGACACCGGGCCGTGCCACGCTCGACAATCACGCCCATCGTCGAAGCCTTCCGTCATGGCCGGTTCTCCCCGCCCGTGACGCCGGGATACCCGCTTTGAACTGCGGCTAATCCGCGACGGGACGGGCTTCTTGGCCGGGCCTGAGCACTGGACCGCAGGCCGACCACGTGTAGGGCTGCTCGTGGGTGGTGGGACTGCCGAGCATGAAGGTGCGGTCGGTACGTTGCGCACGCGCGATCGCTGACAGCCAGGTCGCGACGGTACTGGCCCTGTTCTGCACCCCGGTGAGGAACGCGATGTGGATGAATCCCCATGCCAGCCAGCCGAAGAAACCCGACAGCTTGACGGGGCCGACCTCGAGGAGGGCGTGCCCGCGACTGATGTAGGCCGCCGAGCCGACGTCGCGGTAGCGGAAGTCCTTGCGCGCCTTGCCTTCGAGTTCGCGGCGAATGCAGGAGGCGGCGTGCAGGCCGCCCTGCATCGCGTTCTCGGCCACGCCAGGCAGGTGGTCGCGACCGACCAGATCGCCGATGACGAAGATCTCTCGATGGCCGGGGACCGATAGGTCAGCGTCGACCGCGATGCGGCCCGCATGGTCGGTCTTCGCGCCCAGGACCTCGGCGACCCGTCGGGCGAACGGCACCGCCTCCACCCCGGCCGTCCACAGCACCGTCCGCGCCGCGTACTCCTCGATCGCGCCGCCCGCCTTCGCCGTCACGGTGATGCCTTCGCGTCGGACGTCGGTGACGTGCACGCCCATGTGCAGTTCCACGCCAAGACGTTCCAGGATCGTGGCGGCCTTGGCCGACAGGCCCGGCGCGAAGCCGCCCAGGACGACCTCGCCCCCGTCGAACAGCAGCACCCTGGCGTCCTCGGGTTCGATGCTGTGAAATTCGTGTGCCAGTGTGCGGGTGGCCATCTCGCGGATCTGGCCGGCCAGCTCCACGCCGGTCGGGCCCCCACCGGCGATCGCGAAGGTGAGCCAGCCGTCCCGTTCGGGGCCGGGGGGCAGCGTCTCGGCGATCTCGAAGGCCGCGAACAGGCGGCGCCGGATGCTGAGGGCGTCGTCGAGTGTCTTCATCCCCGGCGCCCAGGCGGCGAACTCCTCGTGGCCGTAGTACGACTGCCGCATGCCCGCCGCGAGGATCAGCACGTCGTAGTCGAGCACGAAGGTGCTGTCATCGGGCCGACGGGCGGTGACGCGGCGCGCCTCGGGATCCAGGTCGACCGCCTCGCCGAGCAGGGTGGTGACGTTGCGGTGCCCCGCCAGTTCCTCTCGAAGCGAGCGACTGATCTGCCCGATGCTCAGCGTGCCGGTGGCGCACTGATACAGCAGGGGCTGGAAGACATGGCAGGCGGCACGGTCGAGGAGGGTGACGTCGACGTCGACGTCACCCAGTCGGCGCGAGCAGAAGAGTCCACCGAACCCACCCCCGATGACCAGCACCTTCGTTCGAACGTTCGTCACCCCGTCGAGCCTACGCACGACGCGGGTTTGTCCCAGCGGGGATTCGGGTAAAGGGCAGCCAACGCTGCAGCCAGGTCGGCGTCCGACTCCTGCCAGCGAAGGACCTTCGTCGTGATTCCCTTCATCTGCCCGGCCTGTGGCCAGTTCAACGTCGATTCCGCCGACTGCTCGTCATGCCCAGCGGAGGCGACCGTCTCGCTCGACGCGGCGAAGGGGTAGAGCGGTGTCGCGAAGTCTGATCGCGCGACTTCATCCCGTCGACCTCCTCCTGGCCTCCACCAGGATGTATTCGGCCCTGCCCGTCGTGGGCAAGCACCTCGAACCGTTCGCCGGGCTGACTGCGTTGGCGCTGTGGGGCGGTCACTACGCACCCGCGGCGGTGCGTGCCGCGATCGACCGGCGCGCCGCACTGGACGCGGAGCTTCCGCAGGCGGATGCCACTGTCGGTCGCGTCCCGCCTTACCTGCGGGCCCGTGGTCAACGTCGGAAGTGTTTGTACCGCAGCGTGATTCAATACGGCACTCACCCAGCACAGCTGCTCGACGTCTGGCGGCGGCCCGACTTGGCACCCGACGCGCCGGTGCTGCTGTTCGTGCCGGGCGGCGCCTGGGTGCAGGGCACGCGTGTGCTGCAGGGACATACGCTGTTGTCTTATCTGGTCGAACAGGGCTGGGTATGCGTGACGATGGACTACCGGGTGTCCCCGGTGAACCGCTGGCCACGACACATCGCCGACGTCAACGCTGCGATCGCGTGGACGCGAGCGAACATCGACCAGTACGGCGGGGATCGCGAATTCGTCTCCATCGCAGGCTGTTCCGCCGGTGGACACCTCGCGGCACTAGCCGGTCTCACCCCCGGTGACCCCGAGTTCCGCGGGGAGCTCGCCGAGGATGCCGATACGTCGGTGGACGCGGTCGTCGGAATCTACGGACGCTACGACTGGCAGGACCGCTCGACGCCGAGCCGCCGCAACTTTCAGGGCTTCCTGGAACGGGTCGTGGTGCGGCGCAGCCAGTCCCGTCACCCGGAGATCTTCGCCGCGGCATCTCCGATGGCACGAATCCACCCAGAGGCACCGCCGTTCTTCTTGATGCACGGCGCGAATGACGCGATCATCCCGGTCGACGAAGCGCGGCAGTTCCACGACGCACTGAGCGCCGTCTCGCACAATTCGGTGACGTACTGCGAGATACCCCGCGCCGGACATGCGTTCGACCTCGTGGATTCGTCGCATGCGCGGCGTTGCGCGGTCGAGGTCTCGCGGTTCCTGGCCGAGGTGCGAGACCGCCACGCCGACCGACGGGCCGCCACCGCGGTGTGACCGCTCAGGTGCGCGGCGACGCGGCCAGGCCCCTGAGCATCATTTGGAGCGACGCCTCGAACGACGATTGCACCATCATCGAGCGCAGGTGCGGGGCCGCGGCCTCGGTATGGGGGGTGGTGGCGGGCAGTCGCTTCGTCAAGTCCACCCAGGATCCGTCGTCGGCGTCCCGGATCTCGGACGGCAGCGTGACGACGGCGCTCCCGAGCATCGCCTGACCGAGCAGGAAGTCGGACATCACCACGAAGCACTTCGTGGCGGCCGCGTTGTCGAAACCGCCGTCGGCCAGTAACCCGAGCGTGAGCTCCACGGCACGAATCTCGTTGGGCAGACCGGTGGTTCGATTCGCCAAGGCATAGCCGGCGCGCGGGAAGTCGTAGACGTAGACACCGTGGAGAGCACGGGCGAGGTTGGCCAGCGACGATAGCCAATCCTCGGCGGGGGACCATCGCTGCAAGCCGATGCCGATCATCCGGTCCGCGACTGCGCGCAACACGTCGTCGACTCCGGCGAAGTACCGGTAGAGCGCCGACGGGTGGGCGCCCACGGCTGCGCCAAGGGTTCGCGCGCTGAGCACGGCGGCGCCCCGACGCTCGATCAGGTTGACCGCCGCGTCGACGTAGACCTCCTGCGAGAGGTCGGTACCGGTTCGGGTGCGTCGCCGTCGGCGTCCCGTCGCCTGCTGTCTCGGAGGTTCGGTCACGCGTAAATCACTCCTTAAGTCAACACTGTTGACGACCACCCGAGGATCGCCAATTCTAGTGGCAAGGGGATGTGACGAGGGGAAGACGATTGCCTGGGTCGGATGATTCGACATGCGGTCACATCGAACGGACGGCGGGTGAGGCGGGACAGGTGCGCTATCACGTGGAGACGACGGGCTGCGACGGCGGCACCCGGCGCCTCACGTTCGTGGGAAACATCTTCGTGGGCTCGGTGGTCATGACCAGCCGGGATGGAGTAGGGCACCGGGAAAGTCACGTGATCGACAATCCGCGACGGTTCGGCGAGTTCGTGTCTTCGGAGTGGGTCAGCCGGTACCTGGACGAACGGCACGACGCGGGTGTCTGCCAGCTGTGCCCGGAGCAGCGGTACGGCTGACGAGTTCGGTCCACGGGTTTGGTCGACGGGCGCCCGGGGATACTGGACAGCCATGACCCCGAACGGCGACGGATGCTGACGACCGCGCGCACCATGGCCGTCGACGCCTCGGCGGCCTGGGGCGTCTTGACCGACCTGGCGGCGTGGCCGCAGTGGGGTCCGACGGTCAGCGGTGCCGAGCTGGTCGACCCCGGTCCGTTGCGGCTCGGATCGCGCGGCAAGGTGTGGACCCCGATCGGGGTGGCGTTGCCGTTCGAGATCACCGAGTTCGACGACGGGCGGGCGTGGGCGTGGAAGGTCGCCGGGGTTCCTGCGACCCGCCACTCGGTGACACCGTTGCCCGGCGGGTGCCGCGTGTCGTTCGGCGTACCGATCTGGGCGCCGGTCTATCTGACCGTCTGCGCCGTAGCACTCAAGCGCATCGAGCGCTTGGCCGCGGGCTAGTCACGCTCGAGGCGACCGCGCCAGTTCTTCGAGCAGGGGCCGAGTCCGGTAGGCGACCACCTCGTGCATCGCCACCGACATCGTCGTGCGTTCCACTCCGGGCACCGCGAGAACCAGTCCGGCGATGCGGTACAGGTCATCGGCATCGGTGGCGACGACACCGATCATCAGGTCGGCTGCCCCCGAGAGCCCGGTCACCTGCGTGATCTGGGCGATCGTCGCCAGTGCGCCGATGACTTCCTCGAGGCGGTGCTGGTCGACCACCGCGGTGATGAACGCCTTCAGGGGATAGCCGAGATCACGCGGTGACACGCATCGGTCGATGGGTGCCAGGACCTTCTCCTGGTCCCACCGCGACAGTCGAGCCTGCACGGTGTTTCGCGCGAGACCGAGAGTGGCAGCCAACTGCACCCCGGTCGCGCGCGGTGCGTCGCACATCGCGAGAAGGAGTCGCGCGTCAGTGCGGTCGAGCCTCGTCATGTCGCCCAGTATCGCACGTCACACCCCGGCGAAACTGCGCGACTTGCTCAACACAACTACCGTTGCTTGCTCGATCTGCGTCCCGATGCTTCCCTGGAGGGAGCATTACGCGCATTCGTAGATCGAGGTGGTGAGTCCCCTGACGGAGCTCGACGTTCGTAGACCGGACCGGTTGCCCTATGCGCTGGGCGACCGGTACCGGCCGGGATCGGGTCCCGTACTGCTCACCGGTGTGCAGGCCATTGCGAGGGCGCTGGTCGAACAACACGAGCGAGATGCCCGCGCAGGCGCGCGGGTGGCCACGTTCATCTCCGGGTATCAGGGCAGCCCCCTCGGTGGCGTGGACCGGATGTTGGCCGACATGCCCGACGTGTTGCAGGCCCACGACATCACCTTCGTCCCGGGTTTCAACGAGGAGCTGGCGGCGACCTCGGTGTGGGGCAGTCAGGCCGAGCTCCCTGCCGGGACGCCGACTCACGACGGAGTGGTGGGCGTCTGGTACGGCAAGGGGCCGGGGCTGGACAGGGCGACCGACGCGCTGCGGCACGCGAACATGTACGGCGTCAATCCGCGTGGCGGGGTGCTGCTGCTGGTGGGTGATGACCCGGGGTCCAAGTCCTCGACCGTCCCGGCCGTCAGCGAACGGTCGTTGGCCGCGCTGGGGATCCCGGTGCTCTTTCCGCGCAATGCCCGCGAGATCGTCGCGATGGCCATGCACGGCGTGGCGATGTCGCGTGCCTCGGGCTGCGTCGTCGCGCTCAAGATCGTCGCCGACGTGGCCGACGGCGCGTGGTCGGTCGACAGTAGCGTGGCCGACGTCGACATCATCGTTCCCGAGGTGCATTGGGAGGGAAGACCTTTCGTCTACCGGCAGCGACCGATGGCCGCCCCCGCCGCCAGCCTCGCCGCCGAGGAGGACCTCTTCGGGCCCCGCGCGGAGGTGGTCCGCGCCTACGGGTCGGTCAACGGTCTCGATGCCGTCGAACTCGATCCGCCCGATGCGACGATGGGTATCGCCGCGACGGGGCCGACCTACGACGCGGTGCGCCAGGCCCTCAGCGATCTCGGCGCCGACGACGCCGCGCTGCACCGCGCCGGCGTCCGGCTGCTCCGCATCGGCATGCCCACCCCACTGGGGCCGGACACGGTGCGGTCCTTCGCCGAGGGACTCGACGACGTGCTGGTCGTGGAGGACAAGACGGCGTTCGTGGAGTCGCAGATGCGCGACATCCTGTACGGCCGGACGGGTGCGCCACGCATCCTCGGCAAGATGGACGCCGAAGGACGGCCGCTGATCCCCGCGGGCGGTGAACTCACTGCCGGCCGTCTGCTGACGCCGCTGCGCCGCATCCTCACGCACCGGCTCGAGTTGAAGCCCACCCCGCCGTCGGCCCTGACGCTCGACGTGCTTCCGGCGAGCAGGGCGGCGTACTTCTGCAGCGGCTGCCCGCACAATCGGTCGACGGCCGTCCCCGATGGATCGCTGGCCGGGGGCGGCATCGGCTGCCACACGATGGTGACGATGTCGCAGCGCGCCGACAGCGCCGTCGTCGGGCTGACCCAGATGGGCGGCGAGGGCAGTCAGTGGATCGGGCAGGCGCCGTTCACCGACGTCGGTCACCTCTTCCAGAACATGGGTGACGGCACGTTCTTCCACTCGGGCCAACTCGCGGTGCAGGCCTGCGTCGCCGCGGGGGTCGACATCACCTTCAAGCTGCTGTTCAACGAGGTCGTCGCCATGACCGGCGCCCAGAACGCCGAGGGTGGGCTCACCGTCGCGAAGCTGACGCACAAGCTGACCGCAGAAGGTGTCGAGCAGATCATCGTCTGCGCCGACGAACCAGGCAGACATGACCGCCGGACCCTCGCCAGGGGCGTCATCGTCTGGCCCCGCGACCGACTCGACGAGGCGCAGAAGCGCCTGCGCGACGTCCCCGGCGTGACCGTGTTGATCTACGACCAGCACTGCGCCGCCGATGCCCGGCGGCAACGCAAGCGCGGCACCCTGCCCGTGCGCACCACCCGGGTGGTCATCAACGAGGCCGTCTGCGAGGGCTGCGGTGACTGCGGCGTGAAGTCGAACTGCCTGTCGGTGCAGCCGGTCGACACCGAGTACGGCTCCAAGACGCGGATCGACCAGGGTTCGTGCAATACCGACTACAGCTGTCTCGAGGGAGACTGCCCGTCCTTCGTCACCGTGGACGTCTCACCGGCGGCCAGGGCGCCCCGTCGCATCCCGCCCCAGCCGCCGGCCCTGCCGGAGGTTGCGGTCGAACCAATCACCTCCACGCACAACGTCTTCTTCGCCGGGATCGGCGGTACCGGCATCGTGACGGCCAACCAGATCCTGGCCACCGCCGCCCTGCGAGCCGGTTTCGAGGTCGAGTGCCTGGATCAGATCGGGCTCAGCCAGAAGGCTGGCCCGGTGGTGTCGCACTTGCGATTCGCCGCGGGCAGGCTGGATCCCGCCAACCGGCTCACGCCGGGCAGCGCGGACTGCTTCGTCGCGTTCGACTTGCTGACCGCGGCGGACGGCAAGAACCTCGGCTACGGCGATGCCGGCAGGACGGTGTCGATCGTATCGACGAGCAAGACGCCCACCGGCGAGATGGTGTACGACAGGTCCGTCGCGTATCCCGAGACGCCGTATCTGCTGAACCGGTTGAGCCAGGTCTCCCGCAGTGTGCACTCCTTCGACGCGTTGGCGGCCGCCCAGGCGTTGTTCGGCTACACCTCCTCCGCCAACCTCCTGCTGATCGGCGCCGCGTATCAAACTGGGGCCCTGCGAATTCCGGCACCCTGCATCGAAGAAGCCATCGAGCTGAACGGTGTGGCCGTCGACGCCAACCTGGCCGCCTTCCGCTGGGGCCGCGTTGCCATCGCCGACCCGGCGCGCTTCGGCGATGCGACCTCACCCGAACGGCCGCGGGCACCGGTGGCGGCTCCGGAGCACGTGCTGGCCGGCACGACGTTCACCGGGCAAGTCGACGACTTGGTGTCGCGGCGCGCCGCGAATCTGGTCGCCTTTCAGAGCGAGAAGGTGGCCCGACGGTACGTCGAGATCCTGCAATCGATCTGGATCGTCGAACGAGCGGTGTCCGACCGCACCGACTTCAGCGAGGCGGTCGCCCGCGGGCTCTACAAGTTCACCGCGTACAAGGACGAATACGAGGTGGCGCGCCTGCTGACCGATCCGCAGTTCGTCGAGCACGTCCGGGCCGAGACCCCGAACGGTGCGAACCTGACCTACAAACTGCATCCGCCGATGCTGAAGGCGCTGGGGCGGAAGAGCAAGATCGGTCTCGGGCCGCGAACACACATCGCCTTGCGCGTGCTCGCGAAGGGGAAGCGATTGCGCGGAACCGTCTTCGATCCGTTCGGGTATGCGCACGTGCGCAAGGTGGAGCGCCACCTGGTCGCCGAGTACGTCGACATCGTCATGGCGCTGGCGGCGGATCTCGGCCCGACGAACTATGACTGGGCGGTCGAGGTGGCCGCTCTGCCCGATCTGGTCCGGGGTTACGAGGACGTCAAATTGCGCAACGTCGACGTCTATCGCGCCCGGCTCGGTGAACTAGGGATCGGCGAGCAGTCGACGTCTCGGTGAAAGTGACCAGCCAACAGAGTATTTGGAGGATCGGGGCCAAAGCCCCTGTTCGTGGCGGTGTGAAACCGTGTAGCGTCAGCCACGGAGTGAACGTATTCCGGAATGCGAACTCTCCAGCCCTTGGCGGTTCTGCAATCGTGCTTCCAAGGGCGCACCGAACGATGGGCGCCCCCGGACCCCGGGTCGCCTTCCGGCGCCAGCGAATCATGCGTAGCTTGCGGTCCGCCAATGGCACTGCCGCACTGTCCGATTCATATCCCGATTCGATCCTGAGCTGACGCCGGCCATCGACCGGCCCCGCCGATCGGGTCGCCTTGGACGTGTCGGCCGAGGACGTCGATGACCTGTATCGACCCTGCGGGTGGTAGTCGAGGCGCCGAGCAGCAGCGCCTGCGGGAGTCCACCCGTCCCCGGCTGTGCCCGCGTTCCCCGGCCCGACGATCGACCCCGTGGGATGCCCGGGTGGATTGCGTTGGGGTCAATATCCACCGAAGTGCCCCTCACTCGCCCCCGGTTGGCCGAGAATGCGAACGACGAGCGAACTTTCGCAGACAGGACGGGTCATGAGTGAAGTCGCAGAGGCGGGCGATGGGAACGCGCCCGAGGGCGTCGCGATCACCGCGCGGGTACGGGTGTTCCCCGGTACCGAGCGTGAGGCCCACGGTGTCGTGGTCGACGACTTCGGGAATTTCGTCGGCGTCGCCGTCGAAATCGGCGGCCATCAGATTGCCCCCGCGGCACGCCGTTGGGCAGTCATGCTCGACGATGACGACCTCGTCTTCGTCGACAGCGATAAACTCGTCGCCGAGTAGCCCGCCGCGCGGCGGAGCGGTTCGTCAAAGTCGTTACTAGGCAACCGAGTTCACTACATTCCGTTTTTGCCCACCCGCACCGACGTTTTGGCTCACTCACCACGGGTACGTGGCAGTCATGGACACCCCCTTGGGAGTGTCGGACGACGAAACGGGAGTGGTAATGAAGGCAGTCACCTGGCACGGCAAGCGCGATGTGAGGGTCGAGCAGGTTCCCGATCCGAAGATCGAGGAGCCGACCGACGCCATCGTCGAGATCACGTCCACCAACATCTGTGGGTCTGATCTGCACCTCTACGAGGTGCTCGGCGCCTTCATGACACCGGGCGACGTGCTGGGTCACGAGCCAATGGGCATCGTCCGCGAGGTGGGAAAGGGCGTGTCCAACCTCTCCGTGGGTGACCGCGTCGTCATCCCGTTCCAGATTTCGTGCGGCAGCTGTTTCATGTGCGATGCGCAGCTCTACACGCAGTGCGAGACCACGCAGGTGCGCGATCAGGGAATGGGTGCGGCCTTGTTCGGGTTCTCGGAGCTCTACGGCGCGGTTCCGGGCGGGCAGGCCGAGCTCCTGCGCGTCCCCCAGGCGCAGTTCACCCACATCAAGGTGCCCGACGGCCCGCCGGACTCGCGCTTCGTGTATCTGTCCGACGTGCTGCCGACCGCTTGGCAAGCGGTCCAGTACGCCGGGATTCCGGATGGTGGATCGGTGACGGTGCTGGGACTCGGGCCGATCGGCGACATGGCGGCGCGCATCGCCCACCACCTCGGTTATGACGTCATCGGCGTCGACATGGTGCCGGAGCGGCTCGCCCGTACCGCCGCGCGCGGAATCCGCACCGTCGACCTGCGGGAGATCGACTTCCCGGTCGGCGACGCGATCCGCTCGATGACCGACGGCCGGGGCACCGACTCCGTGATCGACGCAGTCGGGATGGAGGCGCACGGCTCGCCGGTGGCCAAGGCCGTCCAAGACGTGACCGCCCTGCTCCCCGACGCCATCGCCAAGCCGATGATGGAGAAGGCCGGCGTCGACCGTCTCGACGCGCTGTACTCGGCGATCGACGTCGTCCGGCGCGGTGGCACGGTCTCGATCATCGGTGTCTACGGGGGCACGGCGGACCCGCTTCCCCTGCTGACCATGTTCGACAAGCAGATCCAGGTCAGGATGGGCCAGGCGAACGTCAAGCGCTGGGTCGACGACATCATGCCGCTGCTCACCGACGACGACCCCCTGGGGGTTGACACCTTCGCCAGTCACGTCATCCCGCTCGACGACGCTCCGCACGCGTACGACATCTTCCAGAAGAAGCAGGACGACGCCGTCAAGATCATCCTCAAGCCCTAACTCGGCGGAGAAGTCGATGGACGAGAGTTGCCCCAAGCGGATGGAATTCGGACCCTGCGGAGGGGTCAGACCTGATGGGCAGTGCGAAATGCGTGCCGGCCCATGCTCCTTCGATGGCATCGTGGCTTGGCCTGGTCCCGACGTCGCCGCCCCTTTGGTCGAGGCACCTCTTATTCTCTCCGACTTCAGCTGTGCTCCCTACGATCCGGCGGACGTTGCCGCAACTGCGGCCTTGTTGGCGAGATCGTGTGACGCCGTGCTGGTCGGCGAACACCAGAACCGGCCCGACTTTCCTCCGACGGTGATGGGTCGGTTGCTGCTGGAAAGCGGTGTCACGCCATGGATTACGCTATCGTGCCGCGATCGGAACCGGATCGTGCTCGAGCAGGAACTGCACGGCCTGAGATTGACCGGCGTCCGCACCGTCCTCTGCGTCACCGGCGACGGCCGAGGGTACGACGTACGCCCCGACGTCACGCAGACCTTCGACCTCGACGGACCGCGTCTGGTCGCGCTGGCTGCCTCGGTGGGCATGGCGGCGGCGGTCCCCGAGACGCCGACGGCGCCACCTACTGGCGCCCGGCCGGGCCGCCTCGTCCAGAAGCAGCGCGCCGGGGCCAGCCTCGCGGTGCTCAATCACGTGCCCGAGCCGCAGGCGGCGGCACGGTTCATGGAGGCCTCCTCGTCGGCCGGTTTGGTGATCCCGGTACTGGCGGGGGTGGCCGTGTTCACCGACGTGGTGTCGGCCGCGATCCTTCAGGGTCTGCCCGGCCTCGACGTCGATCAACGAGTGGTGGAGGACGTAGTGAACGCAGCCGATCCGGTCGAGGCGGGAATCGAGGCGGCCGTCGCCGAGGCATGCGCGCTGTTAAAGATCGACGGCATCGAGGGCGTCAACCTGTCCGGCCTGGCATCCGCCAGTGGCCCGCACGTCGGTGCCGAGATCAAGGCCGAAGTCGGCGCCCGGATCCGAACGGCGCTCACCCGATGAGCGAGGCGATGTCAGCCGAGTTCGACACCGTCGCGGAATGGACGGCGCGGGTCGCGCTCGACCTTGGCGAGGACTACTTCGTCCCGGCGGGGTGTCGGGGGAGCGGTAGCCCCGCCGCCCTCGACTGGCTGATCGACCACCTCGACCTCGCTGCGGGTGAAACCCTGCTGGACTGTGGCGCAGGCATCGGCGGGCCGGCGGCCTACGCGGTGGGCGCGCGATCGGTCGCGCCCGTGCTCGTCGAGCCCGAGGCCGGAGCCTGCCGCGCCTCGCGGGCGTTGTTCGACTACCCCGTGACGCGCGCCGACGCCTCGGCGCTTCCGATCGCTGATGAATCCGTCTGCGCCGGATGGGCTCTCGGCGTGTTGTGCACGACCGAGACGCAGCTCTCGCTGTTGCGCGAGATGCGCCGCGTCGTGCGTCCACCCGGCCGAATCGGACTGCTCGTGCTGGTGGCCCGTGAACCCGTCATTGATGATCACCCGGAGGGCAACAACTTTCCGACCGTCGAGGTGCTCGAGGACTTGATCGCGCGCGCCGGACTGCGCATCGACGCATGGCGCGGCACGGGCGATCTGGGCCCGGTTCCCGACGAGTGGAACGAGCGGGTCGACGCCGTCACCGCCCGCCTCGGCGAACGCTATGGCGGCGAGCGCCCGTGGCGTCAGGCCGAGGAGCAGTCCGACCGCATCGGCAAGGCGCTGTCGACGTCCGCGGTGACTTCGGAGTTGCTTTCGCTGCGGCGTCTCGACTGACCCGTGACGCGTGGTCGATTCATCCCCCGCCGACCTGCCCAATGAGTTCCCGCGCGTTGTCCACGGCGTAGCCGTGGCCGTCGTTGTTGAAGTACACCAGGACGTCGCGGTCCTGTGCCATCCACTCTCCGATCCGGTCGGCCCACCACCGGAGGTCCTCCTTGGAGTACGAACCGGTGTACATCGTGTGGCGATCGGGTCCGTGCATGCGGACGTACACGAAGTCGGCGGTGGCCCGTAGGACGCAGGGCAGCCCGGCGCCGCTGGTGACGACGTAGGCGGCACCGTGTCGTTCCAGCAGTGTGTAGACCGCGGGATCGTTCCACGACGGGTGGCGTAGCTCCACCGCAACGCGGACCCCATGCATGCAGTCCAGGAAGCATGCCAAGCGGGCGTCGTCGCGCTGCTGATCGGGATGCAGTTGCGCGAGCAGCACTTTGGGACGGTCGCCGAGGGTTTGCCAGGCCGAGGCGATGCGCTCGGCCCACTCCTCGGGGTCCCGTAGGCGACGGAAGTGCGTCAGTCCGCGATGCGCCTTGACCGAGAACGTGAAGCCGGGCGGCAGGCGCTCGTGCCACCGCGCGAATGACGACGACTGCGGCCATCGATAGAAACTCGCGTTCAGTTCGACGGTGTCGAACTCCTCGACGTACCGACACAATCGGGCGGTTGCCCCAAGCCCGGGTCGGTACAGCACACCGTTCCAGTGCGCGTACGACCAGCCCGAGGTGCCGATTTTGACCGTCACCACGTCCAACGCATCCCCACGACCACGACCGACGTCTTCCCGGTCGCGGGCAGCCCAAACCCCGGCCTCGGGCTGACCGTCGGCAGCCCCAGGCGAGCGGTATTCGTGGCCCATTTTGGCTAAGTCCGTCGCATTTCACCGGCGTGTCGGCGATTTCGCTGGCAGCGATGATGTAACGCGAGCGGTGGCTGTGACGGTTAAACTCTGTGACGACACTTCGATGATGCCGTCGTATACACGTGTCGGAAGGTGGACGAAATGGCTTTGACAACGAAGGTGGCTGCTGGACTCGGCGGTCTGGCGCTCGCCGCGATGGCGGGAAGCGGGCTTGCGTCCGCAGCCCCCGGTGACGCGGCGATCGTCAACTCGACGTGCACCTATCCCCAGGTGATGGCCGCACTGAACGCTCAGGATCCGGTTGCCGCGAACGCGCTGGCCAGCGATCCGGCGGCCAACGGGTTCCTGGCGGGGCTCATTGCAGCGCCCCCGGCCTCACCCGAGCGTCAGCAGAAGATCGACTTCGTCCGGAGTTTCCCGCAGGCAGCGCAGTACAACGGGTTGATCAACTCGGTGGCAACGAGCTGCAACAACTACTGACCCAGGGTCTGGCAGTAGTTAGCCCCCCCGGGGGCAGGCACCGACACGAATGAATGCCCGTCTCCGAGCGATAGTCGCTCGGAGACGGGCATTTTCGTGTCGTCTCTAGTCGGTCAGCTGCCGGGCCATTCGCCGGTCAACCGTTGGAACGCGCGGGCACCCTGTCGGTCGATCACCGTCTTGACCACGGAGTAGATCGCACCCTGGATGGCCGCCGCCAGCAGGATCTCCTTGAACGGATACTCGGTCTGAAGCGCGGTCGGAGGATCGGACTTGTCGCCGGGCGCCGCGCGCTTCCACACCTGTTTGAAGATGGCGCCAGCCATCAGGCCCCCCAGGATGGACCCGACGAGGCCGATGGGGCGGTAGAGCACCTTGGCCGTAGTGGACGGCGCGCTGCTGGCCATCATCGACGCCGCCACAGGATGACGCCGACGATTACCGCGACGACGGCGACCACGGCGGCGGCGGTGGACGGCACGGCAGACCGGACCGAGCCGTCGGCGTTGGTGGTGTGCTCGACGACGACCTTCTTGGCGGCGCCAACCTTCTCGATGGCGGCATCCTTGGCGTCGGCTGCGGCGCCGACCGCGCGCCCCTTGACGTCGAGTTTGTCGGTCAGGGCCTGGGCGGTCTGGCCCAGCTCGGCGCGTGTCCGCTCGATGTCGGCTTGGAGATCGTCGAGGCCTGCGTCTGGCCCCGGCTGGGGCTGTGCGTGGTCAGGTCCGGTCATGGCGGGCGTCCTTCACTTCCTGGATGTCTTCCTTGACGTTGGCCACGGTCTGCTCCGGCACGGGCGACGCCTCCTGAATCTGTCGCTTGCCGGACAGTGCCGCGATGCCGCCTGCGGCCAGCAGCACGACGCCCACGATCAGCGCCGCCGCCCACACGGGCAGGACGAGCGCGAGGGCGGCGACCGCCGCCGCGATCAGCGTCGCGACGCCGAAGACGGCGAACACCCCCGCGACGCTGAAGAGTCCAGCACCGATGCCGGCATGCTTGGCCGATTCCTGGAATTCCTTTTGTGCCAGCCGGATCTCGTCGCGAACGAGCCGCGACGTCTGCGCGGTCAGCTGGGTGATTAGTTCACCGGTCGAGGCGTTCTCGGTCGGCGTTGAGCTCACACTCATCACCGCTCCCTTCGTATCCCCGGGTGTGTCCCGGTTGAAGTCGCGTTTCCCGCGGAGCGGGCAGCGCAAACGTCCAAGACACGCGGTGACGGGTTCGGGTTTGGGTGTCGCAGCCCGGTTCAGTCCTTGTCCTTGTCCTTGTCTTCGTGCTTGTCTTCGTGCTTCTCTTTGTCCTTGTCCTTGTCCTTGTCCTTGTCCTTGTCCTTGTCCTTGTCCTTGTCCTTGTCCTTGTCCTTGGTCTCGTCGTCGGCCGAGTCGTCGTCGTGCAGGCGTGCGCCGGCCACCTCGATCACTGCCCAGTGACTAGGAGAGACAAGGACTGTCCAGTCGCCCTCCTGACGCCCCATCTTGAGCACGCCGTCGTCGACCTCCCATGCCGTGTCATCGTCGTACTGGGTCTCTTGTCCGTCGCTGTAGGTGAGTTTGAAAGCCATGTGGGAAAGCGTGCCATCAACTCGACCCGCGAGTGGCGAGAGTCGCAGAATTCGTTCAAGATCAGATTGCCTTGGGGGACTGAGGGTTTCACCCCGAACGGATCAGCGGGCGAAGTCGGCGGGTCGGAACTCGCCCCGGCTCAACTTGCCCTCGATCTCCTCGAGGCTGCGGCCGGTGAGATCCGGCATCTTGAAGTACACGAAGAGCCACGCGATGACGTTGAACGCTCCGTAGAGCCACATGGCCGGGCCGACGCCTATCCCGCTGATCAACGTGAGCAGGGTGAGGGTGATCAGCAGGTTGGTACCCCACAGTGCCGCGGACTGCGCCGCCGTGCCGGCGGGTCGGACCGCGAGTGGGTACGTCTCCGACCCGGTGAGCCACCCCATCAGCTGCAGCCCGCCCGCATTGAAGAGCATGAACACCACCAGGCAGGCGATGATGAACGGGATGGACTCGCGGCCACTGTTGCCCGACACGAACAGCCAACCAAGCACGAACAGGCTCAGTGCCGCACCGGGAATCATGATTAGCGTGAGCCGGCGGCGACCGACCTTGTCGATGATCGACAAACCGACCAGTTGGGCGACCAGATAGCTCACCCCGAGCGCCACCGAGACTTGAAGAGCGACGGATTCGGAGAACCCGTTGTCGGTGAGGATCGTCGGCGAGTAGTAGATGATCATCTCGATCCCGCTGAGCTGAGTGAAGATGGCGATGCCGCAGCCGAGGATCAGCGCCGGGCGTACCCAGGCCTTGCGCAGGCCGGACCAGCCTCGTGTCTTGGCGGTCTCCTCCTCTTGGGCCAGCGCCGCCATCTCGTCGAGTTCGCCGTCCACGTCGTAGCCCGAGGGCCGGACGTCGTCGAGCACGGCGCGGGCGTCGTCACCGTTACCCTGCTTGACCAGCCAGCGCGGGCTCTCCGGCAACCGCAGCAGCAGACCCAGCATGATGAGGGCGGGGACGGCCGCGGCACCGATCGACCACCGCCACGGGATCGACTCCGAGGCGCCGACGATGGTGGCGATCACGATGCCGACGCCGATCGCGATCTGGAAGCAGAGGACGAGCCGGCCCCGGTACTTGGGCGGGGCCATCTCGGCGACGTACATCGGGGCGGTCTGCGTGGCACCGCCGACGGCGAAGCCCAGCACCAGCCGACCCACCGACAGCAGTGTGGGGTTGGGCGCCAAGGCGCACCAGACGGCACCGATGACGAAGACGGCAGCGAGCATCACCAGCGTCCGCTTGCGGCCCCACCGCTCGGACAGGTAGCTGCACGTCAGCGCGCCGATGACCGCCCCGAGCAGGATGCTGGCCGCGATGACCTGCTTCCAGGACTCGGCAAGACCGAAATCCTCGGTGATCTGCAGCAGTGCACCTGAGATGATGCCCGTGTCATAGCCGTACAACATCCCCGACACCGCCGATACCAGCGCCACCATGACGACCGCGCCGGTGAGCTGGCCCGGCGCAGTGTGGCGGGTGTCGGCCGATTGCGCCGTCGTATCCTCGCGAGAACTCATGACCCCGACCTCCGCCCGATGACGCCACCGTCGTTGGCGCCGCCAGGGTGCTGTACCCGGCGTTCTCAAAGTTCGAACCAAGGTGTTCACATGGAAATGCCCACCTCCTCGCGAAGGTGGGCATTCTCGCCGGGTGCGCCGGGCGGATCAGCCGATGGGCTGAACCACGGCGGGCCTGAAGTGGCGCTGCAGCAGGAAACGTAGCCAGCGGACGTCGATCAGCATGTCGTGATTCCTTCGCTCAGGCGGACTTGGTGAGGATGGGCAGGATTCGGCGGCGCTGGCCTGCGACGTCCGAGAAATGGTGCAGCGCGTCTGCGACCGATGCCTCGGCGGGGAAGATCTCGTCGACGCCGCAGAGGCGCAGAGTGCGCGACACCGGCTGGCTGACGATCAACGACCATTCGTCGCCAGCGGCGAGGCAGGCCTCGTCGATGACGTCGAGCAGGGCGATGCCCTGTGCAGCGAAGGACGTCACACCACTCAGATCGAGGATGAACGGCTTCTCGGCGATGATGCAGCCCTTGGCTTGTGCGGCAACGACTTCGACGTTCACCTCGTCGATGGCACCGGAGATGGTCAGCACGGTGGCGAGCTGCCGGCACTGCTTGTGGAGTTCGGCGCCGTTGCACTCGACCGTCGGGTTTCCATAGCGGAAGCGGGATTTCGTTGCTGGGCTGGTGCTGTCGATTGTCATGGCACTGCCTCCCTTCGGTGGTTGCCGAGTGAGAAGGCGGCGATGCCGTCACTCCGACGTGAATCCCAAGGTAAGCGCCCAAAATAAGGTACCGGGGAGTAACTCCTAAAACATCGTTAAGAGTCCGTGGGGGCCCCGATCAGCAAACGGTTCTCGCGGGTTTCACCGCTCGTGCCACTGGGCGCCCGAGTACTTCGCCCATGGCGAGTAGTCGGCGATGAGTTCTTCCTGCGGCGGTCGCTGAGCCTCAGGGACGTGCTGCAGGTTGATGCGGATGCGGTACCAGATCGAACTCGGGCCCCGCATGCCGTCGACCAAGACGTCGATTGGCTCCAATCGCGCTGCGGCGGAGGCGTACTTGGTCTTCCACGTCTCCAGTGCCGCCATCGCCTCGTCCTTGGTCTTGGTGCGGGCGATCTCGATCAGCGGCATCGCCGACACTCTGCGGTGCGTCGAATCATCGCCGCGCCGGGCTCCCTTGGGCGCCTTCTCGGCCGGTCCCAACTCCTTCGCCAGAACGAGCAGGCCCTCCAAGCCGCCGCTCGCGTCGTCCATGCCGGCCCACGGATCGCCGATGTCGGCGTAGCGCTCGGGCACCGTCGCGACGGTGAAGGCCTCTGGCCTGCACCCGGGCACCTCGTCCCACCGCAGTGGGGTCGACACCCGGGCGTCGGGCCGCGAGCGCACCGAGTATGCCGACGCGACCGTCCGGTCCTTGGCGTTCTGGTTGAAGTCGACGAAGACGCCCTCGCGTTCTTCCTTCCACCACCGACTGGTCGCCAAATTCGGTGCGCGCCTTTCGACTTCGCGCGCGATGGTCTCGGCAGCCAGGCGTACCTCGCGGAAGGTCCAGCGCGGCTCGATGCGGGCATACACGTGGAAGCCGCGACTTCCCGAGGTCTTCGGCCAGGCCGTCAGCCCGTACTCGGTGAGCACGTCGCGGGCCACCAGGGCGACGTCGACGATCTGCGGCCACTCCACGCCGGGCATGGGATCGAGGTCCACGCGGAGCTCATCGGGATGCTCCAGGTCGTGCGCGCGGACCGGATGGGGGTTGAGGTCGACGCATCCGAGGTTGATCGCCCACGCCAGGCCGGCCGCATCGGTGAGGACGGCCTCCTTGGCCGACGTGCCGGAGGCGTACTTGAGTTCGGCCACCTCGATCCAGTCCGGTCGCTTCTCCGGAGCCCGCTTCTGGAAGACGGCCTCCTCGGTGATGCCCTTGACGAATCGCTTGAGGATCATCGGTCGGTCGGCGACCCCGCGCAGGGCACCGTCGGCGACGGCGAGGTAGTACTCGATCAGGTCCAGCTTCGTCACACCCGCGTCCGGAAACACGATCTTGTCCGGATTGGTTACCCGCAGGGGCCGACCGCCGATGTCCATGGACAGCGAAGTCGACGCCATGCCGTCGATGCTAGTTGTGCACCCAGCCGGGCGGAGCGACGGGAAGTGGGATGCGCACCCTGGCCCGTCTGCGACCGCCGTCACATATTGTGGGGCGATGCCACACCTCACCGAGCTTCCCCTGCAGGCGGCGGCCAAGGTTCAGCAGTACCTCGAGCGCGGCTCAGCCGAGCTGCACTACGCCAGGAAGATGTTCGAGGCGGGCGCCCTCAAGCTGGAGCCGCCGCAAAACGTGGCGGCCATGATCGCCGACATCCGGCGCTGGGGTGAGTTCGGCATGATCCCGGCGCTCAACGCCCGGCGGAACCCCCACGGCACGGCAATCATCGACGACGACGGCGAGCTGACGTTCGGTGAACTCGACGCCGCGGCCAACGCCGTCGCCCACGGACTGCTGGGACTGGGCGTCCGCGGCGGCGACGGTGTCGCGCTGTTGATCCGCAACCACCGGTGGTTCCTGATCGGGCTCTACGGCGCCGCCAAGGTCGGTGCCCGACTGATCCTGCTCAACAGCGAGTTCTCCGGCCCCCAGATCAAGGAGGTCTCCGAGCGCGAGGGCGCGAGGCTGATCATTCACGACGACGAGTACACGAAGGCATGCTCGGCGGCCGACCCGGAACTGGGCAAGCTGCGCGCCCTCGCGACCAACCCCGACAAGCCCGAAGAACCGTCGGAGAGCACCGACGAGACACTGGCCGACCTGATCGCCAGGAGTAGGCCCGGCCCGCCGCCGAAGGCGGGGGCGCACTCGAAGATCATCATCCTGACGAGCGGCACCACCGGCACTCCCAAGGGCGCGAATCGCAGCACGCCGCCCTCGCTCGCCCCGATCGGCGGCGTCCTCTCGCACGTGCCGTTCAAGGCGGGCGAGGTGACGTCACTACCCGCCCCGATGTTCCACGCGCTCGGTTTCCTGCACGCCACCATCGCGATGATGCTCGGCAGCACACTCGTGCTGCGGCGGCGGTTCAAGCCGGCTACGGTGCTCGCCGACGTCGAGAAGCATCACGTGACGGCGATCGTCGTGGTGCCGGTCATGCTGTCCCGGATCCTCGACGAACTCGAGAAGACCAGCCCGCGGCCGAACCTGTCGAGCCTTCGCATCGTCTTCGTGTCCGGGTCGCAACTGGGCGGCGAACTCGCCACCCGCGCGCTCAAGGACCTGGGGCCCGTCGTCTACAACCTGTACGGATCCACGGAGATCGCGTTCGCGACCATCGCCAGGCCCAAGGATCTGTCCATCAACCCATCCACCGTCGGACCGGTCGTCAAGGGCGTGAAGGTGAAGCTCTTCGACGATGACGGCAAGGAGGTGCCCAAGGGTGAGGTCGGCCGGATCTTCGTCGGCAACACCTTCCCGTTCGAGGGGTACACCGGCGGTGGCCACAAGGCGATCATCGACGGACTCATGTCCTCCGGCGACGTCGGCTACTTCGACGAGCACGGGCTGCTCTACGTCAGCGGCCGCGATGACGAGATGATCGTCTGCGGTGGCGAGAACGTGTTCCCCGCCGAGGTCGAGGATCTAATCAGCGGACACCCCGACGTGGTCGAGGCGACCGCCGTCGGGGTCGAGGACGAGGAGTGGGGACATCGCCTGCGCGCCTTCGTCGTCAAGACCGAGGGCGCCTCGGTCGACGAGGACGCGATCAAGGCGTACGTAAAGGACAACTTGGCCCGCTACAAGGTGCCGCGCGAGGTGGTCTTCCTCGACGAGCTCCCGCGCAATCCGACGGGCAAGATCCTCAAGCGCGAGCTGAAGGACATCAAGGTCGGCGGCGAGCAGGATCAGGACGAGGAATAGTTCCACGTCCCGGTGGTAGTACCCCGGCGTGGACGTCGACCTCGCCGGCAAGACGGCGGTCCGCGTCGACGACGGGACGTCGACTCGATCGTCCCCTAGGCTTCTGCCGACGTTTGGTCATCGTTCGCATCGGGTACTGATGAGCCCGACATGATGCGCGCGCCGCGTCTCTCCCCCCATCGACGTAGTGAAAGCAGTGGTAAGCGCATGAGACGAGAAGTTGGCGCGCAGCTCCAAGTCGAGGTCTTCGATCCGACGACCCTGGAATTTCAGATTGCCATTGCCCCGCAACCGGGTGCCGAGGTCACCGAGTCGTTGTCATTCACCTTGAACGGCAACGAGGTCGAGCCGATGGAACTCGTCGGCCAGCACGGCACCCGGATCCACAAGTTCGAGGCGGGCAAGGGCACGGTGACCGCGAACTACTCGGCGACCATCCTGGGTCAGGCGGAGCCGGCGTCGGTCGCCGAGATCGACCTGTCGACGTATCTGCGTCCCAGTCGATACGCCGAGGCCGACAAGTTCTACGGTTTCGCCGCAACGGAATTCGGCAATCTGGCGAAGTCCTCGGCGCTGCTGGAGAAGGTGTCGTCCTGGGTCGGCACGCGGCTGCAGTACGTGCCCGGTTCGAGTGATCCCATCGACGGCGCCGCGGACACCGTGCTGGCCGGTCAGGGTGTCTGCCGCGACTACGCGCACCTGGTCGTCGCCCTGCTGCGGGCGGTCAACGTCCCGGCGCGCCTCGTCGCGGTCTACGCCCCCGGCTGCTATCCGATGGACTTCCACGCCGTTGCCGAGGCCTACGTCGACGGGCTGTGGCGGGTCGTCGACGCCACCTGCCTGGCGCCCCGTCAGTCGATGGTGCGCATCGCGACCGGCCGCGACGCCGCCGATACCGCCTTCCTGGACAACCATGGCGGCGGGATCAACCTCACCAGCATGAGTGTCAACGCCTGGGTCGAGGGCATGCTGCCGGTCGACGACGTCGAGGAGCTCGTCTCGCTCGGCTAGTGGCTCAGTACTCGATCGCCTCGATCAGGAGTCCGGGCTCATCCATCAACGCCCAGAAGCGATCTCGAATCGCCACGGTCAACGGGCCGGGCGTGCCGTCACCGATCGGCTCGCCGTCGAGTGTGTTGATCGGGGTGACACCACCCGCGGTGGTGACGGCCATGATCTCGTCGGCGTCGTACAGTTCCTGGCTGGTGACGTCGCGCAGGCTGGCCCCGATGCCCATCTGGTCCGCGAGTTCGAAGACCGTCTTACGGGTGATGCCGGGCAAGGCATTTCGTGACGGGGATGCCAGCACGCCGTCCTTGACGATGCACACGTTGAAGCCGGGTCCCTCGGCGACGCAGTTGTCGGAGTCCAGCAGGATCGCCGTGCGGGCGCCGCGGTCCTTGGCCTCGAAGCTCGCGGCCGTCAGATCACCCCACTGGTAGTTCTTGATGGTGGGGTCGACCGTGTTTCGCCCCGCGCGACGCACGTGGCGCGGCACGATGGCGGTCGTGCCGTAGATCTGCTCGGCCGGGGGAAAGGCCCACAGATACGGGATCGCGTAGATGTACACCTGATGGGTGAGCTTGGAGAGATCCTTCTCGCCCTTGCGCTTTCCGTAGCCGCGCGTGATGGACAAGTTGACGAACGACTCGCGCAGCTGCGACATCGAGACGCACTTCTTCGTGATCTCGGCGATCTCGTCCTTGCTCATGCCGGCGTCCAGGCGCAGCTTGCGCGCACCGTCGAGCAGGCGGTCGATGTGGTCGTCGAGGCGAAAGATGTTGCCGTGCCACACATGCGCCACCGTGTAGGTGACGTCGGAGTGCCCGAAGCCGGTGTCGAAGATCGAGATCCTGGCGTCCTCGGCGGGGAGGTACTCACCTTCGATCCAGGCCACCCCGCCCGCATACGGGCTGGACGTGTCGAGCTCGTAATCGCTGTACTGGATCGCGGAGCCGGCGGGCGTGTCCTCGCGGATGGCGGCACCCGGTTCGACGGCGACGAGGTTGCTGGTCAGGCTGGTGGTGAGGGTCATGTCAGTTCAATTCCTTTGACAGTTAGTGATTTTCAGGAAGTGTGGGTCTTGGCGAAGTCAGGGCCGGCCTCGCCCGTGGCCAGTCGCTTGCGAAGCCCCGTCACCGCCCAGATGCCGGCGAGGACGACCAGACCCAGGAACACGAACCCGTTACCGGCGAACTGCGGCAGGAAGATCAGCGCCACGCAGACTGCGCTGAAGCAGATCAGGCCGACGATGTAGATCGGCATCCGCGCCCGACCGAGGTCGAACGTTCCTGGTTGGGCCGTAGGGATGGTGCCCCGACGGTGACCGATGATCAGCGCGATGGTCTGCAGTACGTAGGTGGCGAAGACCGCCAGCGACGAGAGCCCGAGGATGAGGAGGAAGGCCTTCTCGCTGACCAGGGCGAACAGCAGCAGCGCCGTCGAGAAGCCGAACAGGCCGAGCACCGCGTACGTGGGGGTGCGGTTGGTCGGTGACACGTGCCGCCAGACGTGGGAGAACGGCAGCATGTTGTCACGGGCCATCGAATAGGTGAGCCGCGTGGCGACCAGGATGTTGGCCAGGATGCAGGCCATCACGTTGGTCAGGGCCACCGCGACGACGATCTTCGTGATGACCGGGCCGACCTGCTGGGTGATGATCTCCTCGATCGGCGCCGCGGAGGCGGCCGCGAGGGCTTCCTGATCGCGGATGGCCAGCACGAAGACGACGTACATCCCGAACTCGATGACGATCGAGGCGGCCAGCGCATAGAACATCGTGCGAGGGATGACGCGCCTGGCGTTCATGGTCTCCTCGGCCACGTCGGCACTGGCCTCCACCCCGATCAGGCCGAAGAACGGTCCGAGTGAGGCGGCCAGCCACGCCAGGATGTACGGGTTGCTGCCGTCGGAGGTGCCTCCGGTGAACAGGACCGAGAACGGTTGATGGTTGTCCGGTGACGAGAACGCGACGATTGCCACCAGGATGGTGGCCCCGACGGTGATGACGAATTCGAGGCTGACGCCGATGTTGTTGACCATCGTCGCGAACCGCACGCCGTAGAGGTTGACCAGCATGCAGACCGCCATTACCCCGATGGCGACCAGGATCTGCGCGGTCTGGCTCATCGCCCAGCCGAACAATCCGCCGAGATAGCCGGAGAGGATGAACCCGACGCCGGTCATGCCGCAGATCCAGCCGGCGAGCGCCATCACGCCGGTGAACCACGCCATGTTGGAGCCGTGAATGCGGCTGGTCCACTGGTACGCGTAGCCGGCCAGCGGGATCTTCGCCGTCAGGTCGGCGGCGATCACGACCCAGACGAGGAACACCGCAGCGGCAAGCAGCAGCGTCCACACGAAGGGGGCGCCCGCGGTGAAGTAGCCGGCACCGAAGCCGGTGAACACCGCCGTGGTGGCGCTGATCGTGGCGAAGCCGATCGCGAACGAGGCGAGTCGGCCGACGGAGCGGTCGAGCTTCTGCGTGTAGCCGAACTGTTCCAGCCCGGCGTCTTCGTCGGAGAGGGTGGGCTTACCGGTGGGTGGTGAAGCGGTGTCGGTCATGGGTGCTCCAGCTCGGGGGTGCGCTCGTACTCGGATGCACCGAGGAAACGCCTCCTGCGCCCGCAGCGGAAGTTCCAAATTCTGATCTACTGATAACTTCCGACTATCAGTAATACGTGGCGGGCCGTTCCAGCGACTGCCCTTCGCCGAAACTCCACTCGTCGTGCACCTGGCGGATCAGGGCTGCGGCGTCCTCGCTGAGGCGCCCCGGATGCCAGGCCAGGGCGGTGTAGTTGCGGGGCCGGTCGGTGATCGGCACGTAGACGATGCCCTGTCTGCCGTACAGCCGGGCGCTGGCCTCGCTGGTGAAGCTGATGCCGAGGCCCCGCGCGACCGTCGTCGTCTCCACCTCGTAGGTGGCGGCGACGGCCGCGATCGTGGGTGGCTTGCCGTCGCGGGCGTCCATCGCCATCCAGTAGTCACGCCACCGGCCCGCGCTGCCCGGCGCTACGACGATGGGATCGTCCAGTAGTTCGGTGATGCTGACATCCGCCCGCTCCGCCAGCCGGTGGTCCCGTGGCAGGCAGGCCACCCAGCTCTCGGCGTCGAGAATCAGCATCCGGTGCTCCGGCAGGTCGACGGGCGGCCGGATGATGGCCACCTCCGTGATGCCGTCGGCCAGGCCGGCCGTGGGATCGTTGAAGTCGAATTCCCTTGGCTCGACAGTGATTTCGGGAAAGTTGGACTCGAAGTGCCGGACCAGGCGGAATAGGACGTCGGCGCCGGTGCCGATCAGATAACCGAGCCGGATGCGTCGGTCTCGCCGCGACGCCGTGACGAGGTCGTCCACGCAGGCGTCCACGTTCCGGAGGGCCTCCTGCACCCTCGGCAACCAGGTCGAGCCGGCGGCGGTGAGCGCGACCTCCCTCGTCGTGCGCGTGAACAGCACCGCTCCGGTCTGGTGTTCGAGCTGTTTGATCGCCGTGGAGAGGGCGGGCTGGGAGATGAACAACCGCTCCGCAGCGCGCCGATAGTTCAGCTCCTCGCCGAGCACGG